>NZ_CP097800.1:7154703-7512055 GCF_000612545.2 Streptomyces sp. PCS3-D2
CGAGATCGGCCGCGAGCCGGCAGTAGCCCCCGCGCTCGCTGTCGAGCAGGGACCCGAAGAGGCTGGGGGAGTCGAACCGGGGCGTGCACCACCAGTCGACCGTTCCCCGCGAGGACACCAGCGCGGCGGTCTGGAGGTCGCCGACCATTCCGTGATCGGCGATGGGCGGGTAAGCGTTCACACGTGCCTCCCTCGCTCGGACCGGGATCCGGCACATGCCGACCGGCGCTCCCGGCCCGTGTCCCGGTGCCGCGACAGCCTGGGACCGCCCCGTCCGCGGCGTCCGGGCTGCCGCCGTGCTCCGTCACCCCCAGCGTGCACCGCGGCCGTGACCGCCGCACTTCCGGCGCGGGCCGGGAAACACCGGGCGGACGCCGCCGGAACGCAGGATGACGGGAGAGCGGCCCCCAGGGGTTCCGCGCGGACATCCGATCGGGGGATTCGCGGCCCACGGCGGCGGCGGAAGCCGCTCGGATGCACCACGATCGGCGGGTGCACTTCCGAAGGGAGGACCCCATGAGCACCCCGTTCGCGTCCGCCGCCCCCTACTACGCCCGCTACCGGTCCCCGTACCCGAGGGAGATCCACACGCTGCTCGCGGACCGCTTCGCGCTCGACGGATCCCAGACCGTGCTGGACCTCGGCGCCGGCCCCGGCACGCTCGGCCTGCCCCTGGCCTCCCTGGCCGACCACGTCTACGCCGTCGATCCGGAGCCGGCGATGCTCGCCGAGGGGACCCGGCTCGCCGAGGAGCGAGGCCTGACGAACATCTCGTGGCTGCGCGGCGACGCCGCCCGCGTCACCCGGCTGTGCCTGCCCCGGATCGACCTGTGCGTCATCGGCAAGGCGTTCCACCGGATGGACCGCGGCCGGCTGCTGGCCGACCTGGACGACGTGCTCGCGCCCCGGGGCGGGCTCGGCGTCGTCGTCTCGCTGCGCCGGCCCGGTGATCGGGGGCCGGCCTGGCTGGCCGCCGTCGAAGAGGTACGCGAGCGCTTCCTGGGCCCCGGCAGCCCCGGGCAGTCCGACCTCGACGACTGGGAAGACCTCGGCGACCTTCTCGCGAAGTCGCCGTTCTCCCGGGTCGAGACCCACCGGTGCGACCTGCTCGTCCGCCGCACGGTGGACGAGGTGATCGGCCTCCAGCTGTCCTTTCCCTCCTCCAGCCCGGCCGTGCTGGGCGACCGGATGGCCGCCTTCGAGGCGGAGCTGCGCCGGGCCCTGCTCGACCACGACCCCCGCGGCACGTACGCCCGGACCCTCCGCATCGGGGCCGCCGTGGCCACCAGGCCGCGGCGCTGAGCCCGCTCCGGCCCCCGGGGCGACCGACCCGGCTCAGCCGTCGAGCGCGGCGAGGAGTTCGCCTTCGCGGACGGCACTCAGCCCGGCCCGCCGGGTGCGGTCCAAGCCCTCGGAACGCTCCCACTCCAGGATGTCCGCGAGCATCTCCGCACGCGGCCGGTGCCGCAGCCCGGCCGCGTGCGCCGCGGCTCCGCTGCGGGCGCTGAAGCCCGCCCACTGCGGGTCCGGCAGCCACATGGCCAGCGACTCCGGCCCCATGAACGGAGCCACCCCCTGGTCCAGGAGCCACTGCGGGTCCGCCTCCACGACCTCCCCGGCGTGCCCGCCCACACGGCGCGACAGGGCGACCCACTCGTCGAACGGCACGACGGGCCCCACGGCGTCGAAGGTCCCGACCGTGCCCTTCTGCGCGAGGTCGAGCATCCAGCCCGCGAGATCGCGCACGTCCACCACCTGCGTCGGCAGCCCGGGGGAGCGCGGTACGAGCATCGGCCGATCCACCGCGCGGGCGGCTCGGGCCACCCAGTAGCCCGAGCGCCCCGTGTGGTCGCCGGGGCCGCCGATCAGGCCGGCCCGGGCGACCACCAGGCGGTCACCGACCGCCGCGCGCACCGCCGCCTCACAGGCGACCTTGGCCTCGCCGTACTCCTCCCGTCCCACGTACTGCTGCTCGGTGGGTGCCAGCAGCGCGGCCGACTCGTCGGCGCCGACCGTGCCGTGGTCGGCGTAGGCGCTGGCGGACGAGACGTACGTCCAGTGCCGGGTCCGCTCCGCCAGTGCCACGAGCGCGTCGCGAACGAACGCCGGCTGCCACGACACCTCCAGCACGGCGTCCCAGTCGCGATCCAGGAGCCCGGCGTAGGCGTCCGGGGCCTTCCGATCAGCCGTCACCAGCCGCGCCCCGGGCGCGACGTCACCGCTCTCGCCGCGCGCCAGACACGTCACACCGTGTCCGCGCTCCACCGCCTGCCGCGTGATCTCACGGCCCAGCCACGCGGTCCCGCCCAATATCAGGAGATCCATCGGCCCACCCCAGCACACTGCCGACCCGACCGCGACCCCGGTTCGCGGTCGGCGAAGAGCAGGGCGCGGGCCCGGGGGTCACAGGTCGCGGCGCATGCAGACACGCGGCCACCGGTCCAGGCCGTGTGCCGCCTCACGCGCCCGGATCTCCCGCAGGCCGGGAGTCAGCGCGGCCTCGCCGAGGGGACGGAAGCCGCAGCGGACGTAGTACGGCGCGTTCCAGGGGACTTCGGCGAAGGTGGTGAGCGTCAGCGCCGGCACACCCCCGCCCACCGCGACCGCCGCGAGGCGCTCCAGCAGGGAGCGGCCGAGGCCCCGGCGGGAGTGGTCCGGGTGCACGGACACCTGCTCGACGTGGAGGTTGCCGTCCACATGATCGGCGATCAGGTAGGCGACCGGGACGTCCGCCCCGTCCACCGCGACCCAGGCGAGGCCCGCCTCCCGGAAGGCGGCGAGCACGGCGAGCGGCGGCGGCTCGTCGTCCGCGATCTCGGGCATGCCGATGTCCCGGAAGCAGAGCCCCGCGGCCCTCTCGATGTCCTGGAGGGCGGTCAGTTCGTCCTGACGTACAGCGCGCACAGACATGGGGCCATTGTCCGTACGGAGCCGCGCGGGGGCACGCGGGTTTCCGCGGCCCCGTCCGGCCGCGTCCACCCTCCCGCGGAGTGTGCTCCGTACGAGTTCACTTCGGGTGCCCGTTCGGCCCCAGGGCCGAGCGCGTGATCATCGGGTTGGCTCCTCATCGGTTTGATACGGCTATGCCACGAATGCGACGCACACGACCGACCACGACGTGGGGCGCGGTGGCTGCGGTGACGGGGGCCATGCTGGTCGTCGCCGCAGCGCCGGGACGGGGGCCCGATGCGGACACCGCGGACGCGACCTCGGCCGGCCCCCCGCGGGAAGCGGCGGTCACGCTGCTGGTGGGAAGGGTGCTGGAGGGGGCCCGCCAGGCCGGCGAAGGGCGGTGCGCGGCCCGGCTGTTCCGCACCCGGCTGTGCGACGGCTGGCAGGAGCAGCGGGTACGGGCCACGGCGCGCGGGGTGGGTTCCGTCCTGGAGGAGCCCGCCGTCGCCGGCGCCGCCTGGGCGCGGGCCCTGCCCACGGACTCCGGCGGGCCGCTGGAGATCGCCCTCACCGAACCGGGCCGCATCACGGACGTGACCGTCTCCGACGCGCACGGCCGCCACCTGTCCGGTGAACTCGGCCCGCACGGTGACCGCTGGCTGAACACCGAGTCGTTGCGCGCGGGGGAGGAGTACACCGTGCGGGTCGGCGCGCAGGACGCGGCCGGTCACCCGGTCGCGGTGACGATGGCCTTCCGGACCGCTCCGCCCGCGGACGGCGGCAGGCTGACCGTCGAGTTCGGGCCGCGCCCCGGCACGTACGGGGCCGGCGAGATCGTGACGGCCGCCCTCAGCCGCCCCGTACCCGCCGACGACCCGGTGGCGCGCGCCCGGCTGGAACAGGCGCTGGAGGTGACCTCGCAGCCGCACGTCGAGGGCGCCTGGCACTGGGTCGACGCCTCGACCCTGCACTTCCGGCCCCGCACCTACTGGCCCGCGCACGCGGTGGTCCGCGTCCGCAGCGGGCTGGACGGGGTCGAGGTCGGGGACGCCCACGGCGGCCCCTCCGAGGACCTGCGTTTCACCATCGGCGACCGGATCGAGGCCGTCACCGACTCCGCCACCCACCGGATGACCGTGCGCCGCAACGGACGGGTCATCAGAACGATCCCGGTCACCACCGGAAAGGAGGGCTTCCGGACCCGCAGCGGCATCAAGGTCGTCCTGCGCAAGGAGTCCAAGGTCCGCATGCGCGGCGACACGGTCGGCATCGAGCGCGGCACCAAGGAGTTCTACGACCTGCCCGTCTCCTACGCGACCCGGGTGACGTGGAGCGGCGAGTACATCCACGCCGCGCCCTGGTCGGTCGAGGCGCAGGGCGAGGAGAACGTCAGCCACGGCTGCACGGGCATGAGCACCGAGAACGCCGCCTGGTTCTTCGACGCGGTCCGCGAGGGGGACATCGTGGAGGTGGTCAACAGCGGGGGACCGCCGATGGCCCCCTTCGGCAACGGGTTCGGCGACTGGAACCTGGACTGGCGCGACTGGCTCGCCGGCAGTGCGCTGGCCAACGTCGACGCCGCCGCGCCCCGTTCGCCGCTGGCCCCGTCCCGCCTGCACCCCACGACCTGAGCGCGGCCGCCCGGTGCCTGACCTGCCCGACCTGCCTGACCTGCCTGACCTACGATCACCACATGATCACAGGTGTGATGTTCGACTTCTCCGGCACGCTGCTGCGCATCGAGTCGACCGAGGACTGGCTCGGCGCGGGCCTGGCGGCCACCGGCGTCCGGCTGTCCGACGAGGAGTTCCGCGAGACGGCCGGAAGACTCGCGGAGTACGGGGCCCTGCCGGGCGGCCGCGCGCCCCGGAAGGTCCCCGCCGACCTCGAAGCCCTGTGGCACGAAAGGGATGTGAGCGCCCGTCGGCATCGGGCGGCCTACCAAGGCCTGGCGCTGGCGGCCGGCCTCCCGGAGCCGGCGGCCGAGCTGGCCCGGGCGCTCTACGACCGCCACATGAGCCCGGCCGCCTGGCGGCCCTACCCGGATACCGCACCGACGCTGCGCGAACTGCGTCGACGGGGCATCGCGGTGGCCGTCGTGAGCAACATCGGATGGGACCTGCGGCCGGTGTTCCGCGCACACGGCCTGGACGGACTGGTCGACGTCTACGTGCTCTCCTACGAGCTCGGCGTCCAGAAGCCCGACCCGCTGATCTTCCGGACGGCCTGTGACGGGCTCGGGCTGCCGCCGTCGAAGGTGTTGATGGTCGGCGACGACCGCACCGCGGACGGCGGCGCCGCCGCGCTCGGCTGCCCGGTGCACTTCGTCGAGCACCTGCCGGTCGAGCGGCGGCCGCACGGCCTGGCACCCCTCCTGGACCTGCTGGGGTAGCACTCCGGGCGCCGGCGGCGTTCCGACGGCAGGGCGGCGGCCCGACCGCGCAGGACGCCCGCGGAGCCGTCACCGCGCCGCCGCCTCCGGGGGCGGCCGGAGGCGGAGACGGGCGGCGAGTACGGCCACGTCGTCCTCGGCGTGCCGCGCGTCGAGGCCGGTGCAGACCCTGTCCACCACCTCCGGGGCCCGGCTGCCGGCGGGCATCCTCAGGGCCGCGAGCCGGGCCAGGGACGCGTCGATGTCCTCGCCGCGGCGCTCGACCAGCCCGTCCGTGTAGAGCAGGATCGTCTGGTCCGCGGTGAAGGGCAGGGCGACGGCCTCGTAGTCGCCGATGCCGGTGCCGAGCGGCGGGCCGACGGGCACGTCGAGGAGGGTCCCCGGGCCGTTCGCTGTGAAGGCCGCGGGCGGCAGGTGACCCGCGCTCGCGTACGCAGCCGTACGGCGGGCCGGATCGACCCGGACGAGGAGGCAGGTCGCGGGACGGCGGTCGTCCTCGGCGGCGGCCAGCGTGTCCAACTGGCGCAGCACGCGGTGCGGGGCGAGATCGGTGGAGGCCACGTCGCGCAGGGTGGAGCGGTAGGCGTTCATGTCGACGGCGGCCTCCAGGCCGTGGCCCATGACGTCCCCGATCACCAGCAGGGTGCGGCCGAAGTGGAGCCGTACGGTCTCGAACCAGTCGCCGCCGACGAGGGCGCGCGAGCCCATCGGCAGATAGCGGCTGGCGACTTCCAGGTTCGGGTGCGGCCGGCCGGGCTCGGCGACCAGGGCACGCTGGAGGTCGAGTGCGATCTCCTCGGTGGCCGCCAGCCGGCGTGCGTGCCCGACGTGCACGCACGCCAGGCGTGCTGCGAAGCGCACGGTCGCCGCCTCGTCGGCGCCGAAGGCGGTGTCCGCGCGGGCCGCGAGCAGCCGTCCGTAGACCTCGCCCCGGCCGGCCAGGGGCACCGGGACGACGTGCGTGGAAGCGGGCGGACCGTGCGGAGGGTCGAGGAGGCCCGCCGTGTCGCCCGCGGCGGCGACCCGACCGCCCGGGCCGTTCCGGCCGCCCGTCAGCTCCACCGCCACGGCGTCGCACGGGCCGTCGACGAGGAACTCGGCGAGCTCCCGCCAGACCGACACTTCGTCCGAGGACGTCCCGATCCGGTCGACGGCCTCCTCCATGGCGCTCATCCGTGCCCGGGGGCCGTACGGGTCCGACGGGTCCGACGGGTCCGACGCCATGGTCCGGTGTCCTGCGCGGGTCAGCCGCTCGCCTCCAGCACGGACAGGACGTTCCCCGCCGGATCCCTGAACCAGGCGATCGGGGGGCCGCCTGCGGTGCGCGAGATGCCCTTCGGGTCCTGTCCGAAGCCGTCGTAGCGCTCGAAGGCCACACCGCGGGCGCCGAGGTCGTCGACGGCCCGGTCGATGTCGGGTACCGGGAAGTTCAGCACGGTGAAGGTGGCCGGGACGTGGTTCTCCTTGGGGTACACCAGCACCTTGGTGTCACCGCCGAGATGGAGGGACAGCATCCCGTTGTCCTCGGAGACCCGCAGGCCGAGGGTCGAGCCGTAGAACTCTCTGGCGGCGTCGATGCTGTCGACCGAAAAGCCGCTGAACGCCCTGCTGTCTCCCAGCATGGTCTTCCTCCGCCCGTCCCGGCTCCGGCCGATGCGGCCCTGCCCGCCCTCATCGTCCCTCCGAAGCCGGGCAGCCGCACGGCCGGCGTCGGGGCCGCCGCCTCAGACCGGGGCGTCCCCGGGCTCGTCGCCGCCCATGTCGAGACGGAACGGCGGGTAGGCGTCCGTCATCAGGGAGGCGTAGGCGGTCACCCGGAGCACCCACCGGTTGAGGCCGATGAGCAGGTCGAACAGGTCGCGCGGGTACTTCTCCGTGAAGGCCAGGGTGACGACCGCGATCAGGGCGAGGAGTCCGATCAGACCGCCGGCCGACCAGCCGGAGTGCGCGGCGCCGGTGAACAGGCCGATGACGAGGTACTGCGGGATGGCCAGCAGCCACCACTTCACCAGGACCAGGCCGCGGGAGAGCCGCTCGGGGTAGACGATGTCCAGCCGGGCCGGGTAGTCGTGCTCGGGGCCCAGGCTGAAGGGCGGGTACCGGTCCGTGCCGAGGGCGCCGTAGGCGTAGTAGGAGACCCGCCAGGACCAGCGGAGCACTCCGAGGTTGAAGTCGAACAGGGCACGCGGATAGCGCTCGGTGAAGAGGATCGAGAAGAACGCGATCACGCTGACCACCAGGAACGCCAGCCACAGGAAGGCCAGCACGACGTAGTGGGGGATCGCGAGGAGCCACTTCACCAGCCACAGCCAGCGCGACAGCGGCGTGTCCAGCCTGGCCGACACCGTGACCGGCGGATAGCGGGTCTGCAGGGTCATGGCGCTCACCTCTTCGCGTCGCCCGGTTCTCCTCCATCTTCCTTCCCGCCCGCGCGCACCGCACCGTGCGGCCGCCGGATGGCGGTGTGCGCCGGCGTACGCCCTTGGCCGCCGGGAGCGGCCCTGTGCGGCGGGGGCGGGCCCAGCCCGCCGCAAGCGCACGGCGCCCGGCCCGTGTTCTCCCTTGCGCCCCCATGTGCCCCTACGGCGGGTCCCGCCACCGCGCGTACGGTTCCGGGCCATGAGTGGATACGCGATGGAATCGGCCACCCCGGCGGAAATCGGCGCCCAGGCCCTGCCTCCCTCCGACCAGTGGTCCACGGCCCCCGTGGTCCCGGCACCGGTGTGCCGCTTCGAGAACTTCCTCGGCGCCGAACGCGCCGCCACCCTCCTGTCGTACGCGATCTCCCGCGAGGCGGACTTCCGTGCGGGGACGGTCCTCGACCCCCTCTCGGGCCAGGTCTCCCACAAGGGCCGCAGCTCACTCGTCCTGCCCGTCACGAGCTCCGTGTTCAGCGCGCACCTGGCGGACTGCCTGCCGCTCGTCCAGGAGGTCCTCGGCCACCGGGCGGCGCTCACACAGACCCGGACGGTCCTGACCGCGCACGGCGAAGGGGGCCACTACGGCATCCACACCGACGCTTCACGGGTCCGTGACGTCGCGACGGCCCTGTCCGCCGTGTACTACCTCCACCGCGCCCCGCGGGGATTCGGCGGCGGCCGGCTCCGGCTGTACGACACCGTGCTCGCGGACGGCGGCGCCCGGCCGGCGGATTCCTACCGCACCATCGAGCCCGAACACGACACGATCGTGTTCTTCCCGGCCGGCGCCTTCCACGAAGTCGTCCCCTCCACCTGCCCCAGTGGGCACTTCGCGGACCACCGCTTCACGCTCACGACGTGGATCAGCGGCACCGGGTCCGCGGCGACGGCGCCCGACGAACCCTTCCGGATCTGGCCGTGGCTGGCCCAGGCGGCCGAACGCACCCGCCCGCTCGCCGACGTCGAACACGATCACGACGGCGCCGACCCTGTCGCCCTGCCCGTCGCGGACCCCGCCACCCGTCTCACCCTTCCAGCGCCCCGCAGGACGCGTTAGGGCCTGTCCGGCGCCCTCCGACTCGCCCGAAAGGTCTTGGGCGCGACAGCATGGAGGGAGAGCGGGCGCTCGGCGGGACGGCGTCGGGAGGAGGCGACACGCACAGTGAGCAGACATCGCTTTGCGTTCTGCGGGGCGCAGCTCGCCGCCGTCTACGTGGCCGCCGACCAGGACCGGGAACTCCATCTGGCCGAGCTCACCGGCAACCGCGGGGTCCTCTACGGGCTGCCCGCGATCCTCGCCGTCGCAGGCCATTCACCGGCCGCCAACGCCTTCCGCACCGGGCGCCCGCTGTGGTTGACCCCCAAGGAACTCGCCGCGTTCATCGAGGAGGACCCCCACCACTTCCCCAGCCGGGTCCGGGACGGGGCGCCGAGCTCGCCGGCCCGGGTCTCACTGGGCGCCCTGCCCCTGGGACACGGCGACCAGGAGCTCGGCTGCCTGATCGTCGCGGGCGACGTGGGGGAGGGCTTCAGCGCCGACGACCGCAGTCTGCTGGAGCTGTACGCCGACCAGGTGGCGGCCCGACTCGAATCGGTCGCCGCCCGCTTCGCCGGGCGCCGGGCCCCGCAGGCCCACCTGGTCCAGTCACTGGTCCCCGACCAGGGCGGCGCCTTCATCCTGGACCTGGCCACCGGCCGGATGGAGGCCCACGCGCACGTGCTGGAACTGCTCGGCCTGTCTCCCGAGCAGTTCGACGGACAGGTGGAGACCCTGCTCGCCTGCGCCGTGCCCGACGACATGCCCGCGCTGATGGCGATCGTCGAGCCCGACCGGCTGGCCACCACCGGTCAGCAGCTGGCGTTTCGCATCCGCCGGCCGGGCGGGGAGCTGCGCTGGCTGGGCCTGCGCTGCCGGGTGGAAGTGGACTCCGACGGCGCCCCGCGGCGCGTCCTGGGCGTGGTGGCCGACGCCTCCTACCTGCGGCCCAGCGCGGACGAGGTGTCCCTCGTACAGCGCCTGTCAGCCACCCTCGCGGGGGCCGCGACCATCCGGGAGGTCAGTCGGCTCGCGATCGCGGCCCTGCGCGAGCCGCTCGGCGCGTCCCGCGTCGCGGTGGGCGAACTGGAGCCCGAACACCTCATCGTCACCGCACTCGACCCCCCGGAACCCGATGCCTGGCCGGAATCCTGGCGCGCGGAATGGCGCTCGGAGTGGCCCGACGTGTCACTGGGCGACCTGCCCACCCTGCAGAGCGCGCTCCGCGCCGGTCACATGAGCCTGTGGCCGCCGGGCGCGGCCCTGGAGCCCGGGCTCCAGGGCGTCGGGCCCGGCGGTCTCGCGGTGCTGCCGCTGCCCGCCGAGGGCCGCATGGTCGGGGTGTGCCTGGTGGGCTGGGGCGAGGAGCACCGGTTCGCCCCCGAGGAGCGTTCGCTGCTGACCGCGACCGCCGGCCTGCTGGGCCAGGCCCTGGTGCGGGCCCACGCTCTGGACGCGGGCCACGAACTGGCCACGATGCTTCAGCGCAGCCTGCTGCCCCGTAAGCTCCCCGAGCTGCCGGGCGGGGTCGCCGTCGCCCGCTACCTGCCCGCGACCGCGGGACTGGAGGTCGGCGGGGACTGGTACGACGTCATCCCCCTCGGCGACGGCCACGTGGCCTTCGTCATCGGGGACGTCCAGGGCCACAGCGCCGGAGCCGCCACCATCATGGGCCAGATGCGCACGGCGGTCAGGGCCTACGCCGTGGAGGGGCACCCGCCCGACGTGGTGGTGGCGCGCGCCAACCGGCTGCTCGTCGGCATGGAGACCGACCTCTTCGCCACCTGCACCTACGTGGACCTCGACATGGAGGAGGGCATCGCCAGGGTCGTACGGGCCGGCCACCTGCCGCCGGTGCTGCGCCATCCCGACGGCGTGGCCGAGGAGTTGGCGGTGGAGGGCGGGCCGCCTCTGGGCGTGCTCGCGGAAGCCGTCTTCCCCATGACCGAGACGGGACTGCTCCCCGGAACCCTGCTCGTCCTGTTGACGGACGGCCTGGTGGAGTCCGCACGGCTGCCCCTGGAGGAGGGCATGCGCCGGGTGTGCGAGGCGCTCACCGAGGCGGACCCGGTCGATGTCGGAGGGGTGGCCGACGACCTGGTCGCGGGCGTGGGCCGGCGTGACGACGACGTGGCGCTGCTGCTGCTGCGCTACGACGGTACGGGCGGCCGGCCCAGGCGGAGCCACTGGACGGTGTGGCGCCTGCCCAAGGCCGTCCTGCACGCGCGCCGCTTCACGGCGCGCACGCTGCGGTCCTGGGGAGTGGTGGAGGAGATCGACACGGCCCTGCTGATCGTGTCCGAGCTGGTGACCAACGCGATCGCGCACACCCAGGGCGAGGTGGGCATGGACCTGACCCTGTCCACCGACCGGCTGCGGATCGCCGTGAACGACGCGTCGCCGCGCAGCCCTGTCAAACCGGTGTCGGTGAGCTGGGAGTCGACCGGAGGCCGCGGCCTGCTCATCGTCGAGGCGACGGCGACGGCTTGGGGCTCGGTGCCGCTCAGCGGCGGCAAGCAGGTCTGGGCCGAGATCCCCTGGCACCCGCGGACCGCCTGATCCGGCACGGCCGGAGCTCCCCGCCCGCCCCCGGCGGCGGCCCGGACGCCGTGCGGCCGGACCGTCAGCCGGGCCCGGGGCGGCTGCCGGCCACCAGTTCGACCTCGAACCCGTCGGTGTTCACCAGGTACGCGGCATAGGTCCGCTCGCCGCCGGCGTACGGGTGGCGGTCGGGGTACATCAAACTCCAGCCGTGCCGCTTCCCCTCGACGACCAGGAGTTCCACCGCCGCGTCGTCCTCCAGGTGGAACGCCAGGTGGTTCAGCCCGGGCCGGCAGCGGTCGTGGTGGTCGTCGGTGAGGGCCGGGGACCGCTCGAACACCAGATAGGTCGCGCCGAGCCGCCAGCTCCGACCGTCGCCCCAGCTCTGGTACGGCGTGTAGCCCATGGCCTCCAGCAGCCAGCCGAAGGAGGCGACCGCCCGGTCGAGGTCGGGCACCCAGATCTCCACGTGGTGCAGCATCCCGGTGGTCCCGGCCGACGGTACGTCGGACATCGCCCGTCTCCCCCTCCTCGTGTTCCTCCTGCACCGCTGACGGCGCTCCCCATGATGACGGACGTCGGCGGTGCGGCCGTCCGGCGGCCGCTGTGGCAGCCGTCGCTGCCGCGGCTCTACGCCTGCGGCCGCGGGCGTCCCCGTACCGACGCGTCCCCGCCGTCGACCGGGATGCCCAGGCGGTCCGCCAGAGTGGTGAGGGCCGTGCCCAGGGGGAGGGCGACACGGGTCACGGCGTGGCGGTCGCCGCGGGTCGGGTCCCGGTTGACGATCAGTACCGGCTTGCCCGCCTGGGCCGCCTGGCGGACGAACCGGAGGCCGGACATCACCGTGAGTGACGATCCCAGGACCAGCAGCGAGGTGGCGCCGTCGACCAGCTCGCGGCAGCGTTCGACGCGCCGAGGGGGAACCGTTTCTCCGAAGAACACCACGTCCGGTTTCAGGACGCCCCCGCAGTGTGCGCACGGCACCACGGAGAAGTCCCCGACCTGGTCGTCCGTGAGGTCGGCGTCGCCGTCCGGGTTCAGCCGTGGGGCGACCGGCTCGAAGCCCGCGTTGGCCTCCTCCAGTCGTCGCGCCAGGTCGCGGCGCGAGCCGGAGGCGCCGCAGGCGAGGCACACGACCCGGCCCAGGCTGCCGTGGAGTTCCACCACGTCCTCGCTGCCGGCCGCCTGGTGCAGGCCGTCGACGTTCTGGGTGATCACTCCTGCGAGCAGCCCGTGCCGCCCGAACGCCGTCACGGCGCGGTGTCCGGCGTTGGGGGCCGCGCGGCCGAAGGTCCGCCAGCCGAGGTGGCTGCGCGCCCAGTACCGGCGCCTCGCGCGCGCACTCGCGGTGAACTCCTGGTAGGTCATCGGGGTGTGCCTGCGCAGGCTCCCGCCCTCACCCCGGTAGTCGGGGATGCCCGACTCGGTGGAGAGGCCCGCCCCGCTGAGCACCAGCACGCCGCCGGCCCGCAGCGCGTCGGCGACCGGCCCCGGATCCGCGGTCCCGGGCGGCAGGTCATCGGTGGGCGTCCAGCTCAGAGTGGGGCGCGTACGCATGCGACCAGCGTACGGAAGCAGCCGGCTGGACACCGCCCCGCCCGCGTGCCGACCGAGGTGGCCGGAACTCGCCCGGTGAAGGTGAACAGAGGTCTACCTACTGGTAACTTGCGCGAGTTGATCAAGGCCAGGGGCGTGGTCGACCCACGCCACGGGCCCAGCCCCCCGGCCGGCCCCCCGGCCCCAGCCACCCCCCAGTCAAGGACCCACATTGGCACGCACCGTCCGGACGACGGCCATCGTCTCCACGTCGGCCCTCGCCCTCGGCCTCTCCCTCCTCGGAGCCGCCGCCCCCGTCCACGCCGCGGAGGCGCCCACACCGCACCTGGACTCGGTCGAGCAGACCCTGCGGCAGGTGTCACCGGGCCTGGAGGGCTCGGTCTGGGAGCGCACCTCCGGCAACCGGTTCGGCTCCTCGGCCCCGGGCGGCGCCGACTGGCTGCTCCAGACACCCGGTTGCTGGGGCGACGCCGCGTGCACCGACCGGCCCGGATCGCGCCGCCTCCTGGACAAGATGCGCCAGGACATCGCGGCCGCCCGGGAGACGGTGGACATATCGACGCTCGCGCCCTTCCCCAACGGCGGCTACCAGGACGCGATCGTCGCGGGTCTGCAGGAGTCCGCGCAGAAGGGCAACCGGCTCAAGGTGCGCGTCATGGTGGGCGCCGCACCCCTCTACCACTCCACCGTGATCCCCTCGTCCTATCGGGACGAACTGCTCGGGAGGCTCGGCCCGGCCGCCGCGGCCAACATCACCCTCAACGTGGCCTCGATGACCACGTCGAAGACCGCCTTCTCCTGGAACCACTCCAAGCTGATCGTGGTGGACGGCGGGTCGGTGATCACCGGCGGCATCAACAGCTGGAAGGACGACTACCTGGAGACCGCGCACCCGGTCGCCGACGTCGACCTCGCGCTGTCCGGGCCCGCCGCCGGCTCCGCGGGCCGCTACCTGGACTCCCTGTGGGACTGGACCTGCCGCAACAAGGGCAACTGGAGCGCGGTCTGGTTCGCGGCCTCGCCCGGCGCGGACTGCATGCCCTCCCTGCCCCGGCCCGCCTCCCCGGCGGGCGGCGGGAACGTACCCGCGCTCGCCGTGGGCGGTCTCGGCGTCGGCATCCGCCAGAACGACCCCACCTCGCCGTTCCGTCCCGTACTGCCCACGGCCGGCGACACCAAGTGCGGGATCGGGGTGCCCGACAGGACCAACGCGGACCGGGACTATGACACCGTCAACCCGGAGGAGAGTGCCCTGCGCGCCCTCGTTTCCAGCGCGACCTCGCACATCGAGATCTCCCAGCAGGACATCCACGCCACCTGTCCGCCACTGCCGCGCTACGACGTGCGCCTCTACGACGCCCTCGCCGCCAAGCTCGTCGCCGGTGTGAAGGTCCGCATCGTGGTCAGTGACCCGGCGAACCGCGGCACCATCGGCAGTGGGGGCTACTCGCAGATCAAGGCCCTCTCCGAGGTGAGCGACGCGCTGCGCGGCCGGGTGGTGGCCTTGACCGGTGACGGTGGCCGTGCGCGGACGGCCATGTGCGAGAACCTCCAGCTGGCGACGTTCCGGGCGTCCGACCGACCGACGTGGGCGGACGGCAAGCCCTACGCCCAGCACCACAAGCTGGTCTCGGTGGACGGAGCGGCCTTCTACATCGGATCCAAGAACCTCTACCCGTCCTGGCTCCAGGACTTCGGCTACATCGTGGAGAGCCCGACCGCGGCCGGACAGCTCAGGAGCGACCTGCTGGACCCGCAGTGGCGCTACTCGCAGGCCACCGCGACGTACGACTACGCGCGCGGCCTCTGCCAGGCCTGACGCGCCGCAGGCAGGGCCGACGCGCCACCCCGCACGAAGCCGCCGGGGCATCTCGACAGAGGTGCCCCGGCGGCTTCGTGTGCTGGCGCCCGGCTACAGCGACGGAGGGCCCGAGTGGACCGAGGTGTCGGCGTGCCGGAGCTCGGCGAGCAGTTCGCTCTGGC
Source organism: Streptomyces sp. PCS3-D2 (assembly GCF_000612545.2). Lineage (GTDB taxonomy): Bacteria > Actinomycetota > Actinomycetes > Streptomycetales > Streptomycetaceae > Streptomyces. The sequence continues at coordinate 7,169,525 of NZ_CP097800.1, forward strand.
CCACCAGGAGTTCGGTGAGGATGCGTCGTGCGGCTCTCAGGAGCTCTGCCACATCGCCGCCGGCCAAGGCGTAACTGACCGTGGATCCATCACGTATGGACACCACGATGCCGGACCGGCGCAGTACCGCCAGCTGTTGCGAGAGGTTGGACGGTTCGATCTCGATTTCGTTCAGCAGCTCGCGCACGGGTACGGGGCCGTTCTGGAGGAGTTCGAGTACGCGGATGCGGACGGGGTGTCCGAGCATCCGGAAGAACTCCGCCTTGGCCTGGTACAGCGGGACCTGCATGTGGCAACGCTCCTACCCGGGTTCCGACCTATGGACGGGGACGGCGTCCGGTTCCGCCGGGCCCGCCCCCGTTGACCATGACCAGCCATTCTCCTGTACCCCGGCTTGGCCCTACCCGGCGCTGACTGAATTCGGATGTGCCGAGTTGAAGATTTCTTCAATTCGTGGGCAAAAAAAGATGCGGGGTACGGGCGGCTAGAGTTCCAGGTCCGCTTCGATGCGCTTGAGCTGGTGCCGGGCCATGGCGAGGTTCGACTTGCCCTTGTCCAGGACGATGTAGAGGAACAGGCCGTTGCCCCCGCGCCCCTTGAGCAGTCGGATGAGGTGGTACTGGCTGCCGAGGGTGATCAGTACGTCCTCGATGTCCTCCTTGATGCCCAGCATCTCCATGGTCCGGGCCTTCGCCCGGATCACGTCGGTGTTCCCCGCTGCCGCGACCGTCAGGTCGAGGTCCTTGCCGCCCCCCAGCATGCCGAGGGCCATGCCACTCGTGTAGTCGACCAGTGCCGCGCCGACGCTCCCCTCGATCGAGGTCATCGCCTCTTTCAGGGACGTCTCCACGTTCACCATTGCAGCCTCCTCGTTTTTTCACGGCCCTGGTCGGCTTCACGTCTCCGACCGGGTTGCAGGAGGGACGCTACGCGCCCGCGGCCAGGATCGTGGCGAACATCAGGTTTCTCGGCAGGATATGGAGCTCGATCCGCTAGTGTGCGGGCCCCTGATCGCCCGACTGCCGGAAAACGTAAGGGAGTCGGGGTCGTGTCGGCAGTCCCCGGCCGGGCCGGCGGGAGCCCCGGCAGAGCGCGTCCGTGCAGCTCGGAGCCGGTCGGTGGGCCCATTGCGGCCTCCGGTGCGCCCAAGTCGCGTGCACGGCGCAGCGGTTGGCGGGATTGGCCGAGAGGTGCCGGTCGGCGGGCGGCGGGGTGGTCCGCGCTGCCCGCGGGCCGAAGTCGGCTTGCCCGAGAGGGGATCGGCGCCCGGACGGAGACGGGGGCGCCCACCTGCGGGGCGAGGCGGCGTAACGCGCTCCGCTATCACTCAACGTGTTTAGAGCCGTGGATTCTGGAAACGCTGAGTAGCCACAAGGTGTAAAGGTCAAGGCGAAAGGTGGGATTCATGTCCGTGAGCATTGCAATCATCCTCGTCGTGGTGGCGGCGTCCGTCGCCGCGATCGCACTCTTCCCGGCGGTTGCACCCGCGCCACCCGACCAGACCGCAGACCGGTCCGGTGGGGAGGACCCCCGCGGGAGCGAATCGGGCCGGCCCCCGGCCCGTCGACTGCGCAACATCCCACCGCAGCAGACCAGGGAACGACGGCGAAGCTTCGGCTGATTCGGTGCCCCACCCCACCCCACCCCGCCCCGCCCCACGCGCGTCGTCCCGGGCAGGGCGCGGTGCCGTCGCAGGGGGGCGCGGGGTGGTCGGTGCCGGTGGTGGGCCCGCGGGGCGAGCGGCCCCACCACCGTTGCGTCGGCTACCCCGTGGGGCTCGGCAGAGGGGGCGCCGGGCGGCCGTGGCCGGCGGGTCCGAGCGGAAGCCGTGCCGTCCCGGCCGCCGCGTGCAGGAGGCGCTCCACGGCCCGGGAGCGGTGGGTGAGCCTGAGGCGGCGTCCCTGTCGGGGCCACCCGTCCAGAGCCGCCAGGAAGCCGGAGTCGCAGAAGGTGACCCGTGAGCAGTCCAGGACCAGCCCGGTGTGACCGCGGTCGGCCGCCGAGGCCAGAAACGCCCGCAGCGGAGCGGCGCTGAAGTGGTCGATCTCGCCCGCGAGGTGGGCGACCAGGGTGGCGCCGAGGGTGGTGCAGGAGCGGATGAGTATGACGCCGGGCGCGGGGTCCGCGCCCGAATCGTGCACGGAGGGCGGGGCCCCGGTCGCGCGAGGGGCGGGCAGTATCGGGGCGGTGCTTGAGGTATTCACGTCCCCGTCAACGCCTCCCGCAGGGGGTCGGGAAACGACCGGCGGGTTCCTTTCACCCCATGTGATCAGCGGGGATCCCCGGTCGAGGGAAAGATTCCACCCGGACGGGGCATGGGGGCACCCGGGTGCGTCCGCGCGTGGGGCGGTCCGCCGGCAGACGTCGGCGCCGGCTCCACGACGCGGGAGGCGCTCAGCGGCGCACGCGTGACAGCTGGTCGTTCATCTCGCTCAGGAAGCGCACCACCGTGTGCAGTTCGTCCGGGCTGAAGCGGGCGCGCGCCGCGTCGGTGGACCTGGCCAGCGGCCGGAAGTACTCGCGCGCTGCCGCGCGCCCGGCCGGTGCGTAGTGGATGTGGACCACGCGCCGGTCATCGGCCGCCCGGACCCTTCGGATGTGGCCGGCCTTCTCCAGCCGGTCCAGGCAGGCCGTCGTCGCGCCCGAGGTGAGGTTCATGTGGGCGCCCAGCCGTCCGGGGGTCATGGGGCCCGCCTCCTGGTCCCGCTCGGCGTCCAGCACGGCGATCAGAGCCTGTACGTCGGTCAGGTGCAGGCCCTGGGAGTGCGCGAACTCCTGGGCGATCCGGTTGAACTCGGCGTTCATGGCACGCAGCAGCACCGCGAAGGACTGCAGCCCGATCGGGTCGTCGGGCGGAAGGTCGTTCGGGGGTGTGCCGGCGCTGCGCATCTCCTCAGCATATGATGTCTCGATCGTTGAGATACTTTATGATCGAGGGAGTGGGAGTCGTGTCCATGAGGAACCCGTCGTGGTGGTTGCGCCGGCTGGTGCCGGCGGTCCTGCTGGTGGCCTGGCTGGCGATCGGCGGCACCCTGGGCCCCTACGCCGGAAGGCTCGGCGAGGTCGCCACCAACGACCAGGCGGCCTTCCTGCCCCAGAGCGCGGAATCCACCAGGGTGCTGGAGGAGCGCCGGGCCTTCGAACGGTCCGAGTCGGTGCCCGCGATCATCGTCTGGCAGGAGTCGGACCGCGGCTCCGTCACCGACGCCCAGCAGGAGGGGGCCACCCGCGCCCTGGCCTCGCTGGCCGGGAAGGCGGGCGTCGTCGCGCCTCCCACCCCCGCCCTGCGCTCACAGGACGGCCAGGCCCTCCAGGCGGTCGTGCCGCTCTCCCCGGACCTCGGTGACGAGCTGCCCACCGTCCTGGACGAGGTGCGCGCGGCGGCGGCCTCCGTACCAGGTCTGAGCGCGCGCATCGCCGGCCCGGCGGCCACGCAGGCCGACCTCGCGGACGCCTTCTCCGGCATCGACGGCCTGCTGCTCGGCGTGGCGCTCGGCGCCGTGCTCCTGATCCTGCTGCTCGTCTACCGCAGCCTGCTGCTCCCGCTGGTGATCATCATCAGCGCGGTGTTCGCCCTCGGCCTGGCCTGCGCCGTCGTCTACGCCCTGGCCGACCGCGGCATCGTGCGGGTGGACGGCCAGGTGCAGGGGATCCTGTCCATCCTGGTCATCGGGGCGGCGACCGACTACGCGCTGCTGCTCGCCGCACGGTTCCGGGAGGAACTCGCCGCCCGGGGCGACCGTACGGCCGCGGCGCTGGCTGCAGTCCGTCGCTCGGCAGGTGCGATCACCGCCAGCGCCGCCACCGTGGCCCTGGGCCTGCTCGCCCTGCTGGCCGGCGACCTGACCAACAATCAGGCCCTGGGTCCGGTCGGCGCCATCGGTATCGTCTGCTCGGTCCTGGCCACCCTCACGTTCCTGCCCGCCGTACTGGTCCTGCTCGGCCGGGCCGCGTTCTGGCCCGCCACGCCCGAGGCCGGCGGAGCTCCGGCCGAGGGGCACGGCGTGTGGCGCCGCATCGCGGCCGTCATCGACCGCGCGCCCCGCCGGGTCTGGGCATCGACGTCCCTGCTCCTGCTCGTCCTGGCGGCCTTCGCTCCGGCCCTGTCCTCGGGCGGTGTCCCGCTCGACGAGATCTTCGTCAAGGACGCCCCTTCCGTCGCCGCCCAGAAGGCGCTCGGCCGACATTTCCCCGGCGGATCGGGCCAGCCGGCCGTGATCATCGCCGACTCCGCCCATGCCGCCGATGTGCAGGCTGCCGTACGCGCGACCCCCGGCGTCGCCTCGGCGGCGGCCGTGACGGCCTCCGGACGGCCGGGCGAAGGCGAGCCCCTCGCCGTCGGCGGCCGGGTCCGCGTCGACGCCACCCTCGAGGCGGCTGCCGACAGCGACTCCGCGCAGCAGACGATCGCCGAACTGCGCACCCGGCTGGCCGCGTTGCCGGAGGCGGACGCCATCGTCGGGGGCTACACGGCCCAGCAGTACGACACCGGACAGACCGCGGCCCGCGACCGAACCGTCATCGTCCCGGTCGTCCTCGGCATCATCCTCCTCGTGCTCGTCCTGCTCCTGCGCTCCCTGCTGGTCCCGGTCCTGCTCGTCGCGACCGTGGCCCTGAACTTCCTGGCCACCCTGGGTGTGTCCGCACTCGTCTTCGAGCACCTGCTCGGGTTCAGCGGCACGGACGCCTCGGTACCCCTGTACGGCTTCGTCTTCCTCGTGGCACTCGGAGTCGACTACAACATCTTCCTGATGTCCCGTGTTCGGGAGGAGTCCCTCGTCCACGGCGTACGCCAAGGGGTGTTGCGCGGCCTGACGACGACGGGCGGCGTCATCACCTCGGCCGGCGTGGTGCTCGCCGCGACGTTCGCGGCGCTGATGGTGATTCCGCTGGCCTTCCTCGTCCAGATCGCCTTCATCGTCGCCTTCGGCGTCCTCCTGGACACCCTCGTCGTGCGGTCCCTGCTGGTGCCGGCCCTCGTGATCGACATCGGCCCGCGTAGCTGGTGGCCCGGCGTCCTGGCCCGCGAACCGCGCTCCGCGCCGCCCGGCACCGGGCAGCCGGGCGCCTCGTAGGGCGTCGCGCGGGACTGCCGGTCCGGTCTCGGCCGAGGTACCGCCGTCACCCTCGCGCCCCACCGCTCCGGCGGCTCAGCCGCGCCCCACCGTTCCGCCGATCCCACCGATCCCGCCGATGACGTACCCTGCCGAACGGGCGCGCGATGGGCGCGGTGAGACGGCAGGCTGATGGCGGGGGCGATGGTACGTCGGGAGAACGTCGGTCTGCCGGGCGCCGCCGGACCGGCGGCGCGGGTGCGGCCGGCCACCACCTGGGATTCCGCCCTGTCGGCCCGGGAGTTCGCGGCCATCGGCGACGTCGGGTTCGAGCCGGTCGGGCAGGTGCTCGGCACCGCCGTCTTCAACATCGGGTACACCGGTGTCTGGGGCTGCCCCGGCAGTTGGCCCGCGACCGGCGACACCAACCGGGTGCCGTCGTCGAGATGGGCCTCCTCCTTGTCGCCGCTGGCGCGGACGATGTACGCGGCACGCAGATCGGCCCTGGCCCGGGCGGTGGGTGAATGCGGCGCGCTCGGCGGCGACGGGATCGTCGGCGTGGAACTGCGGGTCGGTGAATTCCCTGCTGGCGGAACGGAGTTCACGGTGCGCGGCACGGCGGTCCGGGCCCGCTCGCGCATTCGGCCCCGTACCCCCTTCACGTCGCACCTGAACGGCCAGGACTTCGCCAGGCTCCTGCACGCCGGGTGGGTCCCGGTCGGACTCGCCTTCGGCCTGGCCCTCGCGACCCGGCACGACGACTGGCGCACCTCCTTCCGCATCCCCCTCACCGCCCGCAACCAAGAGGTCGGCGGCTACACCGCTCTGATCGGCCACGTCCGCCGGGAGGCACGCGAACAGCTGGTCGCGGACGCGCGGAAGTGCGGCGGCGACGGAGTGGTGGTCGACGACCTGGAGCTGCGGGTGGGGGAGAACGAGTGCCCCGGCTACGGATCGACGCGCGACCTCACCGCGCAGGCGCTCTTCGTCGGCACCTCCATCGCCCGGTTCGGCCGCTCCGAACGGCCCGCCGGCACCAGACCGCCACTGACCATCATGAGACTGGAGCGCGAGGGCTGACATGACCGAACGAACGGGGCCGGACGTACGCGGGGAGTCCGCGCCGGCGGTGGCGCAGGACGTGGCCGAGGACGCCATGCGCAGGCTCTCCGGGCCGGAGTCGGGGGAGAAGGGCTCGCTCTTCACCTCGGACCTGACGGTGAACGAGTTCCTGCTGGTGCGCGAGGCCGGCTTCCGCCCGCTCGGCCTGGTCCTCGGGACGTCCGTCCACCATGTCGGCCTCCAGCTCGGCCGGTGGTCGAAGAACCAGGAACTGACCAAGCTGTCACAGGCCATGTACCAGGCCCGCGAGCTGGCGATGAGTCGGATGGAGGCCGAGGCGAGTGCCGTGGGGGCGGACGGGATCGTCGGCGTGCGGCTGGACATCGAGTTCAAGGAGTTCGGCTCGGACATCGCCGAGTTCATCGCGGTGGGCACGGCCGTCAAGGCGGACGGAGCGGACCCGGGGCCGGGCGGGACGTGGCTCAACAACAAGGGCAGGCCCTTCACCTCGGATCTGTCAGGCCAGGAGTTCTGGACGCTGATCCGGGCCGGCTACGCGCCGCTGGACCTCGTGATGGGGTCGTGCGTCTACCACGTGGCACACCAGCGCTTCACCCAGGTGCTGGGCAACGCGGGCCGCAACGTCGAGATCGAACCCTTCACCCAGGCGCTCTACGACGCGCGCGAACTGGCCATGAGCCGCATGCGGGCGGAAGGCGAGGCCCTGGAGGCCGAAGGCATCGTGGCCGTGCAGCTGAAGCAGCACACCCACGGCTGGGGAGGCCACACCACCGAGTTCTTCGCCATCGGGACGGCCGTGCGCCCGCTGCGCGACGCGCACGTCATCGACCGTCCCACCGTGGTGGTGAGCCTCGATGCCTGAGGCGGACGTGGAACTGCTGGCTGCGGCGTTGCGACGGGACAGCGCCGACCTGGAGCTGTACGCGCGGGTACTGTCGGCCAACCTGTCGGACTCGCTGCCGGCCGGCGCCGTGCGGGTCCGGCGCAGGCGTTCCCTGGCGGAGCGGGTGGCCGGGCGGGAGGGTTCCGTCGTGGAACTGGACGTCGTGCTCGGAGAACAGAGGCTCGGACTGCGGACGGACCACGGGCGCGTGACCGGGGAGGTCCTGCATGAGGTACGCGGCATCGTGCTCTCCCGGCGCCGGGTCGAACTGGACGAGTGGGTCGACCGTCTGGCCCGAGCCCTGACCGAGGCCGCGGTCTCGAACGCGCGCGCCCGCGAGGCCCTGGAGCGCTTCCTGGCCTGAGAGTTCCCGGTACCGCGATCCGCCCGGGCAGCCGGTTCCGGGCGCTCCCGTGGCCGGGGCGCCCCGCTTCCCGGGCGTGCGCATGCCCGGGCCGAGACCGCCGAAGGGCTCCGGCAGGGTCTGCTGCAGCGCGGTCGGCCTGCCACGGGCTCCGTCGTGGTGCTCCTCCCGGCCCGCGAGCCCACCGGGGACCGGCTCGGCTGCTGCGAGCCGCGGGAGGGCGATGCCGGCGCAGCCCCCCGGTGCCCGCTCCGGCACAGGACCGCCCGCTAATGCGGGTTCGATCGGCCCCACCTCCTCCGGCGCGGCGTCCCGTGTGCGGCGAGACGGCCCGTCGTGACAACTTCCGCTGTCCCCAACGGTGTTCATAACGGACGGAATGATCTCCTCCGCGGTGGTGCAGCTGCGGAGGAGGGTTTTCGGCCAGGGTGTGGGTTGTTACTCAGGGTAGGGGTGGCCGCCTGTCGCCTCACCAGGCCCCCTTGTCCCCCTTGCCCCACCCGCCCCAGGCCATGTGCGCAAGCGACAGGAATTCACGTCGTCTTACCTCGCGTTGTGCGAAAAATTTCCAGATGCATGCCCGGGAGGCCGCAAAACAAGTCCGAAAGTGACAGGTTTGCTTTGACTCTTGATCGATGGATCCGTGAATGTCGTTCACATGTCCGACACATCCGGAGCCGCCACCGGTGGCCCCATGCGCCAGCGCGACTTCCGCCTGCTGCTCGCGGGAGCCGCCACGGGGCAGTTCGGCGCCCAGGTGACGCTGGTGGCGCTGCCCCTCGTGGCCGTCCTCGTACTCGACGCCCCCGCTTTCCAGGTCGGCCTCCTGACCGCCGCCGAGACCGCCGCCTTCCTACTCGTCGGGCTTCCCGCCGGTGCACTCACCGACCGCATGCGCAAACGCCCCCTGATGATCCGCGCGGACCTGGTGCGCGCGGTGGCCATGGCGAGCATCCCCGCCGCCGCGTTCGGCGGCGTCCTGACCATGGCCCAGCTGTACGCGGTCGCGCTCGTGACCGGAGTGGCGACCGTGTTCTTCGACGTCGCCCATCAGAGCTACCTGCCGCAGATCCTGCCCCGTGACCAACTCGTGGCGGGCAACGGCGCACTGGAGACGGTCCGTTCCACCGCCCACGTCACCGGACCCGGCATCGGTGGCGGACTCGTCCAGCTCGTCGGCGCGCAGTTCGCCGTCATCGTCGACGCCGTCGGCTACCTGCTCTCCGCACTGTTCCTCGCCCGTGTCCACACGACCGAAGAGGCGCCCCGACGCACCGCCGGGGGCTCCCTGCGCAAGGAGATCGGCGAGGGCGTCCACTTCATATTCGGCCACCCACTGCTCCGGGTCATCGCCTTCACCACCGGCCTCGCCAACTTCTGCACAGCCGTCCTCATGGCGACGCAGACCGTGCACCTGGTCCGCGTCGTCGGCCTGCAGGCCGGCGGACTCGGCCTGGTGCTGTCCGCGTCGGCCGTGGGCGGCCTCCTGGGCGCCCTGTGCGCCGGACGCATCGCCGACCGGCTGGGGCAGGCCCGCGTCATCCTGCTGTCCCTCCTCGTGACCGGCCCGTTCGCACTGCTGTGGCCCCTGTCCGGGCACGGCACGGCCGGGGCGGCCCTGTTCGCCGCCGGATCGGCGGTCGTCTCCTTCGGCGCCGTCGTCTACAACGTCGCCCAGGTCAGCTTCCGCCAGGGCATGTGCCCGCCCCGCCTGCTCGGCCGGATGAACGCCACCCTGCGCTTCCTCATGTGGGGCACCCTCCCGCTCGGTGCGCTCCTCGGCGGAGCCCTCGCCCAGTCCTACGGCTCACGCACCGCGCTCGCCTGCTGCGCCGTCGGCATCCTCGCCGTACCCCTGCCGCTGCTCCTCTCCCCGCTGCGCGGGATGCGGGACCTGCCCGCCCCGCCGGACGCCGACACCGCCGACGGCACCGCCCACGGGGCACCTTGCGGCACCGTCCCCGCCGGAGACGACGAACGCCCGGCCGTGACACCCGCCGGCTGACCACCGATCCACGGCGCAGGGGGAGCGCCGCCCAGCCGCCGCACCGTGCCACGCGAGCGCGGCCACGACGAAGAGGACCACGTGCCCAGCATCACCAGCCAGTACCTGGCCCGTTACCGGCGTCTCGCCGGCGACCGGTCCGACACCTTGCTCCCGGTCACCGGGGCACAGCGCCGCTTCGTGCTGGTGCGTTCGCTGGACCCGGCGGGACGACCCGACCTGGTACCGATGTTCTTCGCCTTCCCGTCGGGCATCGTCGATCCCGAACGCCTGAGGGCCGCCGCGCGCAGGCTCGCCGCCCGGCACACCGCCCTGCGCTCCCGGCCCTCCGTGGTCCGCGGCACCCCCGTCCTGAGCGTCGCCGCCGCCCCGGACATCCGTCTGACCCGGCCGGGGCGTCTCGTAGCGGGGGAGTCGCCCGCCGCCGTGCTCCGCCGCGCGCTCGGCTCCTGGGACGTCCGAGGGCCCTCCCTGCGCCTCTTCCTCGTACCCGACGAGGAGCGCGAGGAGGACATCGTCGCCGTCGTCCTGGACCACGCCGTCTGCGACGGACGCTCGCTGGCGCGCATCGTCGGCGAACTCGGCGCCGCCTACACCGAGGAGGCCACCGGGCACCACACCGCACCGGGGGAGACGGAAGCCGAACTCACCGCCTACCGCGACGCGGTCCTCGGCCAACTCGCGGCCGAGGAGAAGGCGGAGACTCCCCAAGCGGCCGCCTACTGGGCCGACCGGCTCCGCGCGCTGCGCACCCACGCCCCGGCACCCCGGCCGGACCGGGTCGCCGAGGGCGCGAAGCCCAGCGGCGCCGCGCAGGCCCGGCTGCCCGCGCACGACGGCGGGGTGTCCTTCCCCGGGCTGCTCGACGCCTGCCGCGCGGCCGCCCGCGAGCTGTACGGCACCGGCCGCATCGTCCCGCTGGGCTACCCGTGGGGCGGCCGCCCCACGGGAGCGGAGCCCGTCGTCGGCTGCTTCCTCAACACCCTCGCCTTCCCGGTCGACACCGGCACCGACACGGCTACCGGTCCCGGCCCCGGTCCGGAGGCGACCGCCGATGCCTGGTGGGACGACCTCGACCGGGCCGACGTCCCGTTCGACGCGGTCGTGACCGCCGTCCGGGCCGCCGGTTCGGCCTGGACCGGAAGCCTCGACGGCCTGCTCACGGTGGACGACGACACACGCCGCCCGCCGCTCGTGCTCGACGGCGTCGAGGGGCGGGAAGTCCACGTCGACGGCAGGCCGGTCCGCGGGCCCTTCGCCGTCTCGGTCACCCAGGGAGAGGAGATCCGCCTGCGGATGGTGTGGGACCGGGCGGTGATCGACGACGAGGGCGCGCACCGGGCGTTCGACGCGCTGACGCACGCGCTGCGCCCCTCGGACCACACCGTGCAGTGATCCTGCTGCCCGGGCGCCCCCGCCGCCGCCCGGACGTTCGGCCGCCCCGCCATCCGGGCCGACCGCCGCCCCGCTGGCGCCCCGCGCGCCCCCGGCAGTCGAACGCCCCGCGCCCGCCCCCACTCCACCCCACCGCGCCCAGCCGCGCCGTACCGGCGCGGCCCCCCCCGGACCGCGGCCCCCGATACGCCCGCCGCCGCCCGCACCCCGAGCCCCCACGGCAATCCCCCCACGCAGACAACGGCATCGTGCGACCCGCGATGCCGCCCGCACGACCACCGGACACGACCGTGACCGGCGCGAAGACCGACCCACAACCTCAGGGATCGCCCATGCTTCCCCTCTCCTCCTCGCAGGAGATCGTCTGGCTGCACGAGCAGATGCAGCCCGGCAGTCGCGCCTACAACTTCACCGCCTCACTCGACCTGTGGGGCACGCTCGACCCCGCGGCGCTGCACAAGGGGCTCGCCGCCACGCTGGCGCGCCACCCCGGCCTGCGCCTGGAACTCGTCGCCTCCGCAGGCTCCGTACCGGCACAGCGCGTCGCGCCGCAGTGTGCGCCGAGGCTGCGCACCAGCGACCTCAGCACGGAGGAGGACCCCGAGGCGGCCTTCGCCCGCCTCCTGCGCGCCGAGGCCGAGACCCCGCTGGACACCTTCGAGGCACCGCTGATCCGCTGGACCCTCGTACGGCTGTCCGAGCACCACCACCGGCTGGTCCACGTCGAGCACCACCTGATCCACGACGGGCACTCCTTCGCGATCCTGCTCGACGACGTCTTCCGGGTCTACCGCGCCCATGTGCTCGGCGAGCCCCTGGAGCTTCCGCCCGCCTCGTCGTACGAGGACCACGTCCGGGAGCGTGCCGAAGCCGGGTACGCCGGCGCATCGCTGGACTTCTGGCGGACCGAACTGCTCGACCAGCAGCACGACATGCCGCTGCCGGGCCTGACCCGCCCCGGCGCCCGCCGGCGGCACCACGGCGGACAGCTGCGCCAGACGATCGGTGCCGATCTCGCCGAACGCCTGCGCGAGCACGCCCGTTCCCGGGGACTGACCCCCTTCGCCACGCTCCTCGGACTGTTCGCCGAGCTCCTGCGGCGGCACAGCGGTCGCTCCCGGATGGTCATCGGCACCGCCGTCGGCAACCGTCCCCTCGGATACGAGGACGCCGTGGGCATGTTCGTCAACACCATCCCGCTGGCGATCGCCCTGGACGGCACCGCCCCCGCCCAGGACGTCATGGACGAGGTCACCGACACGCTCATCCGGGCCCTGCCGCACCAGGACGTTCCCGTCCAGGAACTGACCCGGGCCCTCGGCATGCACACCTCCGGCGCCGACAACCCGCTCTTCTCCGTCATGTTCAGCGCCCACGACGCACCCCTTCCCGAGATCGACGTACCCGGCCTCGACATCACCCTCTTCGAGGGCTTCAACACCGGCACCACCCGCTTCGACCTCGACGTGGTCCTGCTCCCGGACGACCGGCGCGGTGTCACCACCCGCCACGGCGCGCCCGGCATGACGCTGGTGTGGGACTACGACGCCGACCTGTTCGGCGAGGACGTCGCCCGTCTGGTCTCCGGCCGCTTCCTCGACCTGCTGCGCGCCTATCTCGACCGTCCCACGACGCCCCTGGCCGACCTGGCCCCGACCGTTGCCGAGCCGGCCGCCGAGGCCCCGACCGTCCCGGCCGACCGCGATCCGCTGGACCCCGCGGCCGCACACCACCCGTCCCTGCCCGCCCTGCTGTGCGGTGCCCGCCGCATCACCTACGGCGAACTCGACGCACGTGTCGGCTCGCTCGCCGAGCGGCTGAAGGACGCCGGTGTGACCCCCGGCCGGCCGGTGGCCGCCGTCCTGCCCAGGGGGACCGACGCGGTCGTCGCCCTGCTCGCCTGCCTGCGGACCGGCGCCGTCCACTGCCCGCTGTCCCCGTCCGACCCGCCGGCCCGGCTCGGCCTGCTGCTGGAGCGGCTCGACCCCGCGATCGTCCTCACCGGCGACGACGCCCCGGACCTGCCGGAAGGACTGCCGACCGCCCGGATCGACGCCCCCGTACTGCCACCCGCACACGGGACCGTCGAACTGCCCGGCACCGCATACGTCATCCACACCTCCGGCTCCACCGGGACGCCCAAGCCCGTCGCCGTCGGCCACGCGGCGCTGGTCCACCATCTGACCGCCACCGCCGACCGGTTCGGCCTCACCACCTCGGACCGGGTCCTGATGTTCGCCCAGCCGTCCTTCGACGTGTCCTTGGAGGAGGTCCTGCCCACCCTGTACGCCGGGGCGTGCCTGGTGCTGCCCGAGCAGGAGGTGCCCACCGGTACGGAACTCGCCGGACTCCTCGCGTCGGCCCGGGTGACCGTCGCCAACCTGCCCACCAGCTACTTCCTCGCCACCCGGGAGGACCTGCGCCCGGTCCTGCGCGACGGGAGCTGGACCCCCGGGCTCCTGGTCCTCGGCGGCGAACGCCTCCCGGCGCAGGCGCTGCGCGGGATCCTCGCCGACACCGACGCCACCGTGCTCAACGTGTACGGCGTCACGGAGGCGGCCATCAGCTCGACCGTCCACGAGATCTCCCGCGACGCCCTCGCCGAGGGGGCCGAGATCCCCCTGGGCACCGAGCTCCCGGGCGAGCGGATCCACGTCCTCGACGCCCACCACCGCCCTCTGCCGTCCGGCGCGGTCGGCGAACTCGCCGTCGCCGGGCCGGGCCTCGCCGAGGGCTACGCGGGCAACGCGGAGGCCACCGCCGCCCGGTTCGTCACCGTCGACGCACTCGACGGGCAGCGCGTCTACCTCACCGGTGACCTGGGCTACCGCGGTCTGGACGGTCTGCTGTACTTCCTCGGGCGGCGCGACAACCAGATCAAGCTGCGCGGTCACCGGATCGAACTGGAGGAGATCGAGGCGGCGGCCTCCGCGGTGCTCGGCGGCCGCTCCTGCGCCGTCGTGCTGGACCGGGAGACCCCCGGCGGCCCCCGGCTGGTCGGCTTCCTCGCCGACGGAGCCGGGGCCGGTGGGGCTGGCGGAGCCGACGGTGCCGCCTTCGACGAGAAGGCCCTGCACACCGAGCTGAGCCGCCGCCTTCCCGGCCCGCTGGTCCCGGCCCGCTGGGCGCGGCTGGAGAGCATGCCCACCCTCGCCGGAGGCAAGCCCGACCGTGCGGCCCTGTCCCGCCGCGCCGCCGCGCTCGAACCCGGCGGGACCGTGGCACCCGATTCCGACACCGGTAGCGGGTCCGGCAGCGAGTCCGGCGCCCCGGCCGGCACCGGGCCCGAGCCGACGCCCGCCGCCTCGGGGGATCCGATGACGGCCCTGCTCATCGAAGGCTGGCGCAAGGTGCTCGGCCACAGCCGGTTCGACACCGGCTCCCACTTCTTCCACAGCGGGGGCCACTCCCTGCTGGCCGCCGAGCTGGCCGCCTGGCTTGAGCCCAGGCTGGGCACCCGCCCGCCGCTGAAGGTGCTCTTCCGCAATCCCGTGCTCGCCGACCAGGCCGCCGCCCTCGCCACCACCGCACTTTCCACGGAGTCGTGATGATCCAGTCCCCGACCGCAACAGCCCTTCCCACCACCCCCCACGACACCGGCCTCGACGCCTTCCCGGGCACCGGGCCGAGCATCGCCCAGGGGCCCGCCGCCGCACCGAGCAGCGTCCTCGCCCGCTTCGAGGAGTGGGCCCGGCGCGCCCCGCAGGCCCCGGCAGTGATCGACTCCACCCGGACCTGGACGTATCAGGACCTCGACGTCGCTGCCACGCGGGTCGCGGCAGCCCTGGGCGACCGCGTCCGGCCCGGCGACCTCGTCGGCGTCTGCCTCGACCGCTCCGCCGCCCTGGTGGTGACCGCCGTGGCCCTGGCCCGGATCGGTGCGGTCTACCTGCCGCTCGGTCCCCGCCCCGGCGAACGCCGTATCCGGGCCGTCACCGAGGACCTCGACGTCGCGTGCCTCGTCGGCGACCCCGGTGCCCTGCCCCCGGAGCACCGCGGCGGGGAGCACACCCCGCTGCCGCTGCCCGTCGACGGGGTCAACGCCCCCGCCACCCCGGTGGCGGCCTTCGCCGGCCCCACGGGCGGCACCCGGCCCGCCCCCGACGGCGCCCTGTACGCCGTACTCACCTCCGGTTCCACCGGCCGCCCCAAGGCAGTGGCCGTGGCCGAGTCCTCGCTCTCCGTCGCCCTGGACTGGTACCGGGCCGAGACCGGCCTCGCACCGGGCGACCGCCAGTCCCTGCTCATCGGTGTCGCCTTCGACCCGCACCTGATGGAACTGTGGGCCGCCCTGACCGCGGGAGCCGCCCTCGTCCCCGCCCCGGACGACACCCGCTGGGACTCGAACGTCCTCACCGACTGGTGGCGCGACACCGCCCTCACCCACGCCGTGGCGGCCACCCCCACCGTCGAACCGCTGCTGGACCGGCCGTGGCCGCAAGGCCTGAAGCTGCGTCACCTCGTCGTCGGCGGAGACCGCATGCGCCGCCGCCCCGGCAGCGACGTCACCGCCACCGTCCACAACGCCTACGGCCCGGCGGAGGCCACCGTCCTCACCACCGCCCACACCATGCGCGGCACCGACCCGCAGGCCGGCGACCGGACCCCGCCCCCGATCGGCACCGCACTGCCCGGCGTCACCCTCGTCGTCACGGATGCCGAAGGCCGCCCCGTCGCCCGTGGCCAGGAAGGCGAACTGCGGGTCGGCGGCCACTGCCTGGCGCTCGGCTACCTCGATCCCGAACTCACCGCGGCCCGGTTCACCGCGCCCCCGAGCGATCCGGCGCTGTCCGAGGTCGACCGCGTCTACCGCACGGGCGACCGCGTACGGATGAACGCCGACGGCAGCCTGGACTTCCTCGGCCGCCTCGACGACCAGGTGAAGATCAGCGGAGTGCGGATCGAACCGGCCGAGGTGGAAGCCGCTTTCGAGCAGGACCCCCGCGTGCGCACCGCCGTCGTCACGGTGCTGCGCGACAGCTCCGGCCATGGCCGTCTCGTCGCCCATGTACGGCCCGCCGACGGCACCGGCCCGGCGCCCGGCGAGCTCCTCGACGCGGTCCGTTCCTGGCTCCCCGAGCAGGCCGTCCCCGCGGCCGTCCGGATCGTCGACGGCTTTCCGCTCGACGCCAACGGCAAGGTGGACCGCCCCGCCCTGGCGGCCCTGGCCGAGCTGGCCACCGGGGTCCCGGCCGACGCGGCGCCCGCTGCCGGGACCGCGCACGACCCGGCCGAGGCCACCGGCACCGCGACCGAGCTGCTCGTGCTGACCACCGCCCGTGAGCTCCTCGGCCGGCCCGGAGCCGGCCTCGGCCTCGGCGACAACTTCACCGATGCCGGCGGCACCTCCGTCATCGCCGCCCGACTGCTGGCCGCCGTCGAACGCGAGACCGGAGTGCGCCTGCGCGCCCCCGAACTGCTGCGCAGCACCGACCTGCGCGCCGTCGCCGCCCTCATCGACCGCCGCCGGACCCCGCACCCGGAAGGAAACTGACATGACGAAGCCCGCCATGACCCCGACCGCCGCGCAGTCCGCGACCACGCTGCCGGCCCTGGTCGCGCGGCACGCCGAGCTCACCCCCGACGCACTCGCCGTCGTGGACGGCGACACCACCCTCACCTACGGCCGCCTCCTCCAGGCCGGGCACGCCCTGGCCGCACGCCTGCGCGGACACGGAGTGACCCGCGGCGACCGAGTGGCTCTGCTGACGACGCGTTCGTACCGCACGGTCGTCGCCCAGCTCGGCCTCTGGCTCGCCGGAGCCGCGTGCGTACCCCTCGACCCGGCGCAGCCCCGGCCGCGCACGGAGGCGGTGATCGCCGACGCGGAGGTGACGCTCACCGTCGGCGACGCGAAGCTGCTGGACGCGGCCCCCTTCCCCGGCCCTGCCCTCGCCCTGCCCGAGGAGCCGCTGACGGGCGGCCGGGCGGCCGACGGCTGCGACCCGGACGGCGCGGCGTTCATCATGTTCACCTCCGGCTCGACCGGCCGCCCCAAGGGCGTCCTCGTGCCCCACCGGGCCATCGCCGAGCTGGTCACCGAGCCCGACTACGTCACCCTCACCGGCCGCGACCGCGTCCTGTTCCACTCGCCCATGACCTTCGACGCCTCGACGTTCGAAGTCTGGGTCGCGCTCGCCAACGGCGCCGCGGTCGTCGTCTGCACCGAGCAGAGGCCCTCCCTGGAGGACCTCGCCCGGCAGGTGGAACGCCACGGCGTGACGGTGGCCTTCTTCACCACGGCCCTCTTCCACCAACTCGCCGCGCGCCGCTCCCGCGTCTTCACCCAGCTCCGGTCGGTCGTCGTGGGCGGCGAGGCAATGGCCGCCGCACAGGCCCGCGACGTGCTCACCGCCTTCCCCTGGCTGGAGCTCGTCAACGGCTACGGGCCGACCGAGACGACCACCTTCGCGACCGCCCACCGGGTCACCGCGCAGGACTGCGACGCGCAGATACCGATCGGCAGGCCCGTCCACGGGGCCACGGCCCACGTCCTGGACCCCGCCGGACACCCGGTGGCCGACGGGGAGCGGGGCGAACTGTGGATCGGCGGGAGCAGGCTCGCGCACGGCTACACCGGCCTGCCCGAACTCACCGCCGAACGCTTCGTCGAGCACCCCGACGGCGGCGGCCGGCTCTACCGCACGGGAGACATCGCCTCCCGACGCCCCGACGGTGTCCTGCAGTTCCACGGCCGCAACGACGACCAGGTGAAGGTCCGAGGCTTCCGCATCGAACCCGCCGAGATCGAACACGCCCTGCGCGAGCAGCCGGACGTCGACGACGCCGCCGTCACCGTCGACGGCGGCGGCACCCCCGAGGCGCGCCTCGTCGCCTTCGTCGTCGCCGCGCCCGGCCCGGTGCCCGCCGGAGCCGCCCTGCGGGAGCGCCTCACCACCGTCCTGCCGGCCCACCTGGTGCCCGACGCCGTCGCCGTGCTGGAGCGGCTTCCCCTCACCCCAGCGGGCAAGATCGACCGGCGCGCCCTCATCGGGCGCGCCCCCTGCACCGCCGACAGCGCTGCCGGCGGAGAGCCGGCGGCCCGGATGACACCGCTGGAACAGGCCGTCGCCGAGGTGTGGGGGCAGGCACTGGGGATCGAGGTCACCCGCGCCGAGGACGAGTTCCTCCTGCTCGGCGGACACTCCCTGCTCGCCCTCGCCGTCACCGAGGACCTGCGCGAGGAACTCGGCGTGGAGATCCCCCTCGCCGACTTCTTCGCCGCACCGACCGTCGCCGCACAGGCCGCGCTGGTCGAACGCGCCCTCCTGGCCGCCCACCGCGACCTCCACCCCGACACCCCGGAGCACAGCGATGCCCACTGACGCCGACCCCGCGGCCCGCGACCGGCAGCAACTCCAGCGGGAACTGCTGCGCCGGGCCCGCGCCGGAACGGCCCGGCGCACGACGGCCGACGCCGGAACCGTCGGGGGCACCGCCCCCGACAGGGCTGCCGGCGCCCCGGCCGCGGGCCGGCCCGGCCGGGCACCGCAGGCCGAGGGCGCACCCCTGTCCCGTGCCCAGCGCCGCATGTGGCTGATGGAGCGGCTGGGCGGCGCGGGCGACTCCTACCACGTACCGTTCGCCACCCGCGTGCGCGGCCCGTTCGACGCCGCCGCGTTCGCGACCGCGCTCACCTCGCTGGTGGCCCGACACACCATCCTGCGCACCCGCTACACGGAGCACGGGGGCGAGCCCCGGCAGGAGGTGCTCCCGACACCGCACACGGTCCCCGTCCGCGTGGTCGACACCGACCCGGCGCAGGCTGCGGTGCTGCTGCGGCGCGAGGCGGCCCGGCCGTTCGACCTCGCGGCGGGCGACGCCGTACGGGCGCTGGTGCTGCGCCACGGCCCGCAGGACCACACCCTGCTGCTGACGTTCCACCACATCGCCATGGACGGCGTTTCGCTGGAGACCGTCGCCGCCGAACTCGCCGTCCTCTACGCGGCGGCCACCGACGGCACCGACACCCACACGCTCACGGCGGCGCCCCAGTACGCCGACCACGCGCGCCGCGAACACGACGGCCTGCCAGGCCTGGAGGCGGACCTGAAGCGCTGGGGCGACCTGTTGGCGGACGCCGCCCCACCGAGCCTTCCCGGGCCGACGCCGGACGCGCCGGACGCGGCCGGGCGCCCCGCAGCAGCGCGCAGCCTGCCCCTCGCGCCCGCCGTGCCCGAGTCCCTGCGGGCGCTGGGCGCGCAGCGGCGGGCCACGCTCTTCGCGGTGTCCCTCACCGCGGCCTTCGCCGCGCTGCACCGGCTCACCGGCGACGACGACCTCGTCATCGGCGTGGCGGGCACCCACCGCAGCGGAACCGCCATGCGCGGCCTGGTCGGACTGTGCGTCAACACCCTGCCCGTGCGGGTGGAGGTCTCCGGCGACCTGTCCTTCGCCCAGCTGCTGCGACGCGTGAACGACGCGCTCCTCGAAGCCCAGCGCCACCGGCACATCCCCTTCGACCTGGTCCTGGAACGCCTCGGCGCCGGGGCGCGCGGCGCCGACGGGACCGCGCTGGTGCGCGTCACCTCCGACGTCCTCGGGGAGCCGACCGTGCTCCAGCTGCCGGGTACGTCCGCCGAGTACGTCGACATCCCCTCCGACGGCGCGAAGTTCACCCTGTCGTACGGCCTCGCCCTGGGCAGCGCCGACCGGCCCGAGGCGCTCGTCCAGTACGACGCGAACACCCTGGACGAGGGCACGGCGCAGGCGGCCGTACAGGACTACGCGGACCTGCTCCACGCGGTGGCCGCGGACCCGGAGCGGCCCCTCGGCTCGCTGCTCCCCGCCCGCCACGGCCGCGCCCCCGGAGCCGGGGCCGTGGACGCGGACGCGGACGGGCGGAACGCCGGTTCCGCCGCACCGCGGAAGCCGGCGGCCGCCGGCCCGGACCACGGCACGCCACGGCCCGCCGGCGGGGAGGAAGATCCGGACCCGGGTGCCGGCGCCGCTGCCCGGGACGGCTCGGCGCCGCAGGGCGACCCCCATCCGGCGGCGCAGGCCCTGCGCGCCCACCCGAAGGTCGCCGATGCCGCGGTGGTCCGGCTCCCCCACGGGCCCTCCGTGGCCTATGCCGTCCTCCACGACAGCACCGGCCCGTCCGGTCACGAACTCCTGGGTCTGCTGCGCCGGTCGCTCGCCCCCGAGACGGTACCCGCGGCGGTCACGCTGCTCGACGCGCTGCCGCGGACGGCCGGCGGCGCGCTCGATCCCGCACGGTTGCCCGGGGCGCCGGTGCAGAGCCTCCCGCCCGGCCCCCGGGCCGAAGCGGTCCTGGAGACCTTCACCGGCGTGCTCGGCGTCCGGCCGTCGCCGGACGACGACTTCTTCGGGCTCGGCGGCCACTCCCTCAAGGCGGTGCAGCTCGCCGAACGGCTGCGCACGGACCTCGGGCTGCCGCTCACGGGCCTCGACGTGCTCCAGGCCCGTACGCCCCGGGCACTGACCGCGCTCCTCGACGAACGGGCCGCGCAGCAGAATGCGGCGAAGGCTGCGAGCCGGCCGGCCCCGCGCTCCCGGGACGCCCGCCCCGGGACGGTGCTGGTCACCGGCGCGACGGGCGGGGTGGGTGCCTTCGTGGTACGTGAACTGGTGGCCCAGGGGCGTCCGGTGCTGGCATTGGCCCGGCCCGAGTCCGCCCACCTGATCGCCACCGAGGGCGTCGACGTCGTCGAGGGCGACCTCACCGACCTGGCCGGACTGCGCGACGCCGTCGCACAGGCGGACGCCGTCGTCCACGCTGCCTGCACCTTCACCCGGCACGACGTGGACCTGGCGGCGATGGAGGCGATGGTCGGCGCCTGGCGGCGCGGACCGTTCGTCTTCGTCAGCAGCGTCGACGCCTACGGGCACCCCGGCACGGACCGGGTCGCCGAGGAGGCACCGCCCCACGAGCCGGTCAGCCCGTACGGGAAGGCCAAGCTCGACTGCGAGGCCATGGTGCTGCGTGCCGCGGGCAGCGCGGGACGCGGGGGAGCGAGCGCGGTGCGGTCGCCGATCGTCTGGGGCGCGCACGACCGGCTGCGCGAGCAACTGCGCTGGGGCGCCATCGGCTCCCTGTACCAGGCGGCCCGTCAGGGTCTGCCGATCGAACTCCCGCGTCCCGGAACCGGCGGACACGACTGGTACGGCGCCGCCTGGGTGCATGCGGCCGCCCTGGCCCGCGCGGTGGCCGAATGCCTGGACCGCCCCGTGCACGGGATCGCCAACGCGTGCAGCGGCCACGTCTCCTGGCGTGACCTCGCCCAGGATCTCGCGGAACTTTCGGGCACCCGGCCGGCCTTCGACGAGATCGGATCCGTCCCCCGCGATCTGGACCACCGCTGGCACTACGACAGCGCTCGCCTGGCCCGACCCCTGCGCCCCCGGGCCGGCGAGGACCGCCGGACGGTCCTCGCCGAGATGACCGCCGCCATGGCCGTGGGCGGCGCCTGACACACCTGCTGCCGCGCCCGGAGCCCGTACGCGGCTCCGGGCGCGGCGCCCGGCAGCGCGGCCCCGGCACCCTGCGGACGGCACGGTCCTAGCGATTGCGTCCGTGCTGCCAGAGGACGTGGACGACCCGAAGCGCCCCGAGGACTCCGCCCATCGACGCGCCGGCCAGTACGAGGAAGTCCTCGAACCCGCCCGGCAGGTCCCACACGGCGACCGGCCCGGCGATCGCCGCAAACACGACGGCGCCGAGGAAGCAGGCGCTCAGCAGCGCGTATCCGATCTCGACCGTCATCGCGTCCCGTTCGGCCTGGCCCCGTCGTCTCGTCGTCATGCTCGAAGGATCGCATGCGGTGGCCGGCGGGCGCGGCGGCAGGGGCGCACGAGAGGGGCCGCGGGGGGCCGGACGGGCGGCGGCCGGGCCCCCGGGCGGTGTCGCATCCGTGTCCGGGCGATGAGCGGAACACAGTGAACGGGCGGCGCGGGCCGTATCGGAGCGACATGTGAGAGAGGTGGTCGTATGTCTTCAGCCCTGGAGGCGACGGACGCACTGGTCGTCGGGGCCGGAGTCGCCGGGCTGGCGTGCGCCCGGGATCTGGCCGCGGCCGGCGTGAGCGTACGGGTCGTGGAGGCGGGCGACGCGGTCGGCGGCCGGATGCGTTCCGACCGGATCGGTGGCTTCGTCGTCGACCGCGGGTTCCAGGTGTTCAACACCGCTTACCCCCAGGTGCGGCGCAGGTTCGACCTGAAGCGACTCCGGCTGCGGCCCTTCACACCGGGCTTCCTCGTCCACACCCCGGCGGGTCGGCTCCGCTTCAGCGACCCGACCCGCCGGCCGCGCGCGCTGCCCGGACTGCGCGCGGTCCGCACGGCCGGACCGCGCGACCTGACCGCCCTCGGCCTGCTGTCCGCCCGCGACATGCTGCTGCCCCCCGGCCGGATCAAACGGCGTCCGGACACCGCCACCCGCACCGCACTGGCCGAGGCGGGGCTCTCCGAGGAATTCGTCGAGAGGTTCCTGCGCCCCTTCCTGGCGGGGGTCTTCCTGGAGGACGAACTGGAGACCTCCGCCCGGGTGTTCCACCTGGTGTGGCGGAGCATGCTGCGCGGGACCGTGTGCCTGCCGGCCGAGGGCATCGGGGCGGTCCCGCGGGCCCTCGCGACCGGCCTGCCGGAGGGCACCGTACGGCTGGAGACCCCGGCGGCCGGGCTGACGGAGCACGGCGTCCTGACCGCCGAGGGCGCGGAGGTCCCCGCCCGCGCCGTCGTGGTCGCCACCGGCCCGGGGACGGTTCCGGCACTGCTGCCCCAGGTCGCCCTGCCCGACTACCGGATCGTGACGACGTACTACCACGTCGCCGAGCGGTCGCCCCTCGGCGAACCCACGCTGCTCGTGGACACCCGCCGCCGCTTCCTGAACACCTGCGTCCTCAGCGAGGTCGTGCCCTCCTACGCCCCGCGGGGCCGCAGTCTCGTCGCCACTTCGGTCCTCGGCAGGGACGGCCAGGGCCGCGAGCGCGAGCTCCGGGCGGCGCTCGCGGAGGCGTACGGCACGGACACCGACGGCTGGGACCTCCTCACCGTCCGCACCGTCGAGGACGCGCTGCCCGCCATGGCACCGCCCCAGGCGCTGACCCGCACCACGCGGGTGGCGCCGGGCCGGTACGTGTGCGGCGACCACCGGGCCACCGGCTCCGTCCAGGGCGCGATGGCCTCCGGCGCGCGGGCCGCCCGCGAGGTCCTGCGCGACCTGCGGCGCTGAGGCGGACGGGGGATTCAGCCGGTGCAGGTGATCGAGAACGGCACAGGGCGGGAGAGGACCCGGGCGGGGCTCTGGAGTTCCACCGCCATCCCCGTGGTCAGGGTGCCCGTCTTCGCGTAGGCCGCCAGGCGTACGGTGTCGCGTCCGGTCGGGTTGGCCTCGCCGCCGACGGACATGGTGCGCCACTGGGGGTCCACCACCGAGCCGTCGCCGGACACCCAGCGGTAGGAGATCAGCGTGGGCTCGGACGCGCTGAACGTCGCGGTGAACGCCGGGGCCCGGCCCTCGGGAGTCGGGCAACTGCCGCTGTAGGTCGTGTTCGTGCCCGTCACCGACATCCGTACGCCGGCACCCGCTGCGGCGGCGGTGCCGGCGCCACCGTCGTCGCGGGTGAGCGCGTGGGCCAGACCGCCGGCGACCAGCAGGCAGGCGGCCGCGCCGGCGGCGAAGGCCGCCGTCCGGCGTCGGCGCGGCGGGCCGGAATCCGCACGGGGCCCGGCGGGCGGCTCGGGCGCGTCCTGCCGCCCGGCGGACACCTCCTCCGGTGCGCGGGAGACGACGGTGGCCGTCGCCGAGGCCGTCCCTTCGGCGGTCTGCGCGGGGGCCGGGACGACGCGGGAGGAGGCCGTGGCGGCATCCGTCCCCTGCGCGATGTCCCGCAGGGCTGCGGCGACTTCGGCGGCGGGGGTCCGCTCCGACGGCTCCTTGCGGAGCAGTCCGGCGATGACCGGGGTGAGCGGGCCGGCCCGCGTCGGCGACGGCGGCTCCTGTTCCACCACGGCCCGCAGGGTGCCCAGCACGGTGTCCTGCCGGAACGGCGAGATCCCCTCCACGGTCGCGTACAGCATCACACCGAGGGACCACAGGTCGGACTCCGGGCCCGACGGACGGCCCAGTGCCCGTTCCGGCGGCAGGTATTCGGGGGATCCGACGACCTCGCCGGCCATGGTCAGGGCGGTGCTGCCCTCGACCGTCGCGATGCCGAAGTCGCCGAGCACCACCCGCCCGTCCTCGGAGAGCAGCACGTTCGCCGGCTTGACGTCCCGGTGCTCGACCCCGACGGCGTGCGCGGCGCGCAGCGCGCCCAACACCTCCGCGCCGATGCGTGCGGCGTGCCGCGGGGCGAGCGGTCCCCCGGCACACAGCAGATCCGCCACCGACGGCCCGCGGATCAGTTCCATCACGATCCACGGCCGGTCGTCCTCCATGACCACGTCGTGAACCGTCACCACGTTGCGGCCGCCTATCCGGGCGGCCGCCCACGCCTCCCGCTCCAACCGACCGTACATCCGTGCGATGTCACCGGCCGGCAGGCCGGCCGGAACCCGCACCTCCTTGACGGCGACCTCCCGGTGCAGGGTCTCGTCGCGGGCCCGCCAGACGGTGCCCATGCCGCCTGCGCCGAGCCGGGACAGCAGCCGGTAGCGGTTCGCGATCAGCACGTCACCGCCCACCGCGCTCGCTGTCGGGGCGGCAGTGGCGGCCGTGAGTGCGGGCCCCGCCGGGGTCTCGGATTCCTCGTTGTGCATGGGGTGGTTCTCCCTCGTATCGCCGGCCGACGCGAACATCACGTACGGGCGCGGCGCCGGGTTCAGCGGAGCTCGGAATCCGTCGGGTGCCGGGCCGGGGCGATAGGCCGAACGGCCGGGCACACGGTGGGGCGTGCGCGAGAGCGCGCGTGCTTCCGTACGCCCGGCGCGTACCACCGGAAGGGCGTGGAATCCGGCCTGGGGGCCCGGATTTGCCGGGTGGCGACAGCCGTACCGATAGTCACTTTATTCCCGCCTTCGGATGGCTTGGGTAGGTCGGTGGATCTACGCGTGCTTATGCTTCAGCCGTTATGACGGAACGTAACGACCCTCACACATCCTGTAGATCGGCCGACGTGGTGGTCCTCGGAGCGGGCCCCGCCGGGCTCGTACTCGGAGTCCTGCTGCACGCCGCCGGGATCGACTGCCTCATCCTTGAACGCGCCTCCCGCGCCCGGGTGCAGACGCGGGCCCGCGCCGGGTTCCTCGCCCCGAACACCGTGCGGATCCTGGACCGCCACGGCCTCGCCGGCGGCCTGCACCGCGACGGCCGCCGCCACGGCGCATGCGAGTTCCGCACGCAGGACGGCCGGTTCCGCCTCGACTACGGAACTCTCGGCCAAGGCGGTCGGCACCACGTCTACCCGCAGCAGAACCTGGTCACGGACCTGCTGACCCACTACCTCGACATCGGTGGACGCATCCGCTTCCACACCGACGCGCTCGCCGTGCACGACGCCGACAGCGCCCGGCCGTCCGTCACGACCCGTGAGCCCGACGGCCGTTCCATCCGGTGGAACGCCCGGTACGTCGCCGGCTGCGACGGCCGGCACGGGGCCGCCCGCCGCTCACTGCGGCCGGGCACCGCCCGCTACCACCACCACGACCACGGCGTGACCTGGCTCGGCCTGCTCGCCGAGACGCCGCCGAGCCTCGACGCCGTCGGATACGCGGTCCACGGCCGGGGCTTCGCCGGACACATGGCCCGCACCGCGGACGTCACCCGCTACTACCTCCAGTGGCAGCGCGGCGCGCCCGCCGACGCCTGGCCCGAGCAGCGCCTCTGGGACGAGCTCGACCTCCGCATGCGCGCGGCGGACCACGGCCCGCTGCAACGGGGCCGACTCCTGGAACGCGGGGTCTTCGACCTGACCTGCGACGTCGTCGAACCGCTGCGGCACGGTTCGCTGCTGCTGGCGGGCGACGCGGCGAGCCTGCTCGCCCCGGCCGCCGCGAAGGGCGCCAACCTCGCCGTCCTGGAGGCCGAGATCTTGGCGGAAGCCCTCGCAGACGCCCTCCTGCGGGGGGACACCGCGGGACTCGACGCGTACTCGGACCGGTGCCTGGCGTACATCTGGCGGGCGCAGGAGTTCACCGGATGGATGACCCGCCTCCTGCACGCGCCACCCGAAGGGAGCCCGGGCGCCGGTGCCGGACCGCACTTCCAGGCCGGTCTCCAGCGCTCCCGGCTCAACTCGCTGCGCACGTCCCGCATCCACCAGGACTGGTTCGCCGAGAACTACGTCGGCGTGTGACCCGCCGCGGCGCACCTCCCCGGTCCCCCCTCCCGCGCCCCCTCCCGCGCCGCCTCCCGTGACGCTCAGCCCTCCGCCTGCTTCGCCCTACCCTGCTCAGCCCCGTACCGGCCCGAGGACACCCCCACGATGACGACGACCCTGCCCGACAAAACGTTGCTTCCGGACGACGTCGCAGACCTGCGCGCGGCCGCCCGGTTCGTCCGCGAGCACGACAGCGCCGACCTGCTCCCGCTCCTCCTGCCCGGACTCGACGGGCCGGACCTCCGCGCGCTGGCCGGGCGCTGCCGGTTCGCCCACGCGGGGCTGCTGGTCTTTCCGCCCGACGTGGAAGGCCTCCGCGCCCAACTCGCCGCCTGCGAACTGGACATCGACACCCCGTCCCACCCGAGCGTGGTGGTCCGTGAACGGCTCGCCCGCCGCCACGGGCGCGACCCGGCGGAGCTCGACGTCCGGATCCTGCGCCCCCCGGTGTACGGCTCCGCCGGGCAACGGCGCGCGGTCGAGGTGTTCGCCCTGACCGTGCCTCCGCATTCCGGCCTGGAAGGGATCGCCGCCCACGAACGCGCGCGCCGGCACGAGGCGCACCTCGCCTTCGAGATCGATCACCCGGAACCAGTGGCACTGCGGGGCCTGTGCGCGATCCTCGTCCGCCACGGCGCGAGGCCCGACGGCGGCGGCTACAACCCGCACGAGGACGGTACGGTCCTCTACTTCACCCTCCCCACCGAGGCGTCCTGCGCCTACGGGCGGCTGGAACTCTACGCCCGCGGTGACCACCGGGACACGCTCGCCCATCTGGACCGCCCGGACCGCTTCGGCCGCGCCCGTCCCGATGCCCGACCGCCTGCCGAAACGCTCCTCCACCTGCTCACCGGCGCGTGGACGACCCAGGCACTGGCCGCCTTCGCCCGTCTGGGCCTGCCCGACGCCCTGCAGACCCGTACCGCGTCCCGCCCCGAGGACCTCGCCCGGCGGACGGGCGCGCAGCCCCGAAGCCTCGCCGTGCTGCTGCGCCACCTGGCCATGATCGGCGCCGTCGCCGAGGAGCGGGAGGGATTCCGCCTCACGGAACTCGGCGCTCTGCTGCGGGCGGACGCGCCCGGCTCGATGCGGCCACTGGCCCTGATGTACGGCGGCCCGTTCTACCGCTCCTTCGGCGGCCTCGACCACGCGGTGCGCACCGGACAGCCGGCCTTCGACCAGATCTTCGGGGAGAACCACTTCGACCACTTCGCCCGCGACCCCGAACTCGCTTCGCTCTTCGATCAGTCCATGGCGGCGAGCGCACGGATGTTCCAGCCGCTCCCCACCCACCCGGTCATCACAGCCGCCGCCCAGTCCCCCGAGCCCGCGACTGTCGTCGACGTCGCAGGCGGCAACGGAGAGCTCCTCGGCCGGATCCTCTCCGCTCACCCGCGCCTGCGCGGCGTCCTGCTGGAACGGCGGCACGCCGTCGAGGCCGCCCGCCGCCGGCTCGACGCCGGAGGCTGCGGAGCGCGCTGCGACTACCAGGTGGGCGACTTCGCCGACGTGCCGCCCGGCGGCGACGTCTACGTCCTCTCCCGCGTGCTGCACGACTGGGACGACGACCGCTGCCGGGCCATCCTGCGGCACTGCGCCCGTGCGATGCCCACCCACGCCGACCTGCTCGTGGTGGAGCGCCTCCTGCCCGCCGACGGCTCGCCCTCCCTGGCCACCGCCTGGGACCTGCACATGCTGTGCAACGTCGGGGGGCGAGAACGCCGCGCCGACCACTACGCCCGCCTCCTGGCCGATGCCGGCCTCGAACTCGTCGGCCACAGCTCCCTGCCGCTGGACGCCCATGTGCTGCACGCCCGCAGGGCGGCCGTACCGGATCCCGTCACCCGGCGGGGCTGAGGCTGCGGCGCCGCGCGTACATCCGTCCCGTCTCCGCCTCGGTCCGCCGGCCCGGGACACGTCGGATCCACCTGGTGACCGACGCACCCCGGGGCCGCCGACCGGGCCCGGTCAGTCCAGGACGGCGGTGGCTTCGACCTCCACGAGGTGCTCGGGCACGTCCAGGGCCGCCACGCCCAGGAGCGTGGCCGGCGGGACCGGGGTGACCCCCAGCTTCGCGGCCGCCCGGGCGATCCCCTGCATCAGCCGGGGCATCTTGTCGGGGGTCCAGTCGACGACGTGGACCGTCAGTTTCGCCACGTCCGCGAAGGAACCGCCGACCGCGGCCAGGGCGATGCCGACGTTGAGGTAGCACTGCTCGACCTGTGCGGCGAGGTCGCCCGCGCCGACCGTCGCCCCGTCTTCGTCCCAGGACACCTGCCCTGCGACGAAGACGAGCTTCGACCCGGTCGCGACCGACACCTGCCGGTAGGCGCCGATCTCCGGCAGTCCGGTGGGGTTCATCAGGGTGATGGCCATGCCGTCCCTCTCTTTTGGCTCTCTTGTGGTTACTCAGGAACCGTAGGAGAGTGAACGCTGACGTGGAAGAACGCACTTTTCAGTGACGGGGGAACCTCATGGTGACCAAGCAGTTCAGCGGCTCGCCGGACGAAGCGGACCTGCGGCGCGCGGACTCCCTGGCGCGGGAGATCTTCTCGGACGTCGCCAACAAGTGGGCGCTCCTGATCATCGAGGCCCTGGGGGAGCGGACCCTGCGCTTCAGCGAACTGCGCGACGACGTCGAGGGCATCAGCCACAAGATGCTCACCCAGAACCTGCGCATGCTGGAACGCAACGGTCTGATCGAGCGGACGGTGTACCCCGTGGTGCCGCCACGGGTGGAGTACGTGCTCACCGAACCGGGTCAGGCCCTGCGGGTGACGATCGACTCCCTGTGCGCGTGGACCCACCGCTACCTCGGCCATATCGAGGCGGCCCGCCACCGCACGGACGGGGCCCAGGACGGCCGGTGATCGACTTCCCGGCCGGAGGACGCTCCGCGAAGATGAGGTGAGGGGATCCACCGGGAGGCTGAGGCGTGTGACCGCGGATTCAGAGGACGCACTCACCATCCGCGCCGTCGCCGAGCGGCTGATGAAGGCGCACCCGCAGGTCGACGCAGGCCTGGTGCAGAGCTCGGTACAGACCGCGTACGAGGAGCTCAAGTACGCGCGGGTGCGCACCTACCTGCCGGTACTGATGGAGCGCAGGGCGCGGGACCTGCTTCCTTCCGAGGAATAGCGGCCACGGACGGCCGTGCGAGTGACAGGACGAACCCCATGACCACCGAAAGCGCGCAGATCACAGCGGCCACGGGGCACGGGTCGGCGGGCGCCCGGTCGCGGTGCCGGGGTGGCAGCTCCGGCCTCTCCCTCTGGTCCAGGGATTCGGTCCTGTCGATCGGGTCCGTCGGCTCGGTCCTGTCGATCGGATCGGTCGGCTCGGTGCTGTCCGTCGGCTCCGTGGGCTCCGCCCTCTCCGCGGCGTCCGCCGGATCCTCCCTCTCGCTGCTCTCGGCCGGGTCCTGGCTCAGCCTGGGCTCGGTACTGTCCGCGCGGTCCCGCTGGTCGGTGCTCGCCTGGCGCTCGCGCGGCGGTTTCCTGACCGCGGGGGCGGTCACCGCTGCCGCCCTGTACGCGCTGCACCGCCACGGCTGCGGAGACGCGTGAGGTACGACGGGCGGGCGGGCGGGACGGGGCTCGGGCACTGCCTGCGCCCGCCGGGGCACCCGGACGGGTGATGTCAGGGGGTGCGGATACCGTCGCAGGCGATGGGCAGGTGTCGGGGGCCGCGCAGCACCGCGTTGCGGCGGTACGGGGGCGGGTCCTCCAGCAGCCGGGGGTTGTCCAGGCGCCGGGCCAGCTCGCTCAGTGCCAGCTGGGCCTCCAGTCGGGCCAGCGGGGCGCCGAAGCAGCTGTGGATGCCGCTGCCGAGACCCAAGTGCTGGATGTCCTCGCGGTCGGGGTCGAAGCGGTCGGGGTTCTCGAATCGCTTCGGGTCGCGGTTGCCGGACGCCAGGACGAGGGAAACCGTGGCGCCTTTGGGAATGGTGACCCCCGCGACCTCGATGTCGGCGAGCGTACTGCGCCGCGGCAACATGTGCACGGGCGGTTCGTACCGCAGCAGCTCCTCCACGATCGGGACCGACAGGGCGGGGTCCTCGCGCAGCCGCTGCAGCACGTCCGGGTGACGCAGCAGGGTCAGCATCCCGTTCGTGATCAGGTTGACCGTGGTCTCGTGACCGGCGATCAGCAGCAGCGCCGCGGTACTGACGATCTCCAGCGTGCTCAGGGAACCGTCCGGTTCCTCGTCGACGGCCGCCAGCTGGGACAGCATGTCCTCGCCCGGGTGTGTGCGGCGCTCCTCGATCAGCCCGCCCAGGTACATGCCGAGTTCCAGCTGGGCGGCGGACGCCTCCCTGCGGCGTTCGGCGGGGTCCGCGCCGGGTGCGGGGTCGAGGCTGGCGGCGATGGTGTCGGCCCAGACGTGGAAGCGCGACTCGTCCTCGTGCGGTATGCCGAGCAGCCGGCAGATCACCGTCACGGGGAACGGGTAGGAGAAGTCTTCGACCAGGTCGATCCGGTCCGGGTTCCCGGAGGCGGCGATGCCGTCGATGAGGCCGCCGACGATGCCGTCGAGCTCACCGCGCATGTCGTGGACCTTGTGCGGGGAGTGCGGGGGTCCGAAGGGACGGTTGGTGATGCGCCGCAGCCGGTCGTGGTCCGGGGGATCGAGCTTGAGGAAGACCGGAGGCAGGGCCGACTCGTCCCCTTCGTCCTGCGCCAGCGGATCGCTCGACGGCACGGTCAGGTTGTGGGGGTCGGAACTGATGCGCGGGTCGTGCAGCAGGCCGTGTATCTCGTGGTAGGTGCTCACGAGGTACGGCCCGTCCTCGTCGTGGAACACCGGTGTCTTGCGCAGTTCCTCGTACAGCGGGTAAGGGTCGGCGCGGTGGGAGTAGTCGACAATCTGCCGGAGCATGGCTCTGCCCATGGGATGTCCTCGTGCGGCTCGCGGGGTCGGGGCGTGGAACTGAGCGCGGGCTGGTGGCGCGCCCGGCGCGGCCTGGCGGAGCGGGTGGCTCCGGCCCTGAGTCGGCTTCCGCCGTCCGGTCCGCCCGCGTCCTGCTCGTCGGTCGACTCCGGGCCCGGTCCTACCCAGCATGCACAAAGGCCCCCGGTATCGCCTGCCGGGCGGGGGAGCCGCAGGTCACGCCCTCGTTCGGGCGGAGGGCGGAGGGCGGAGGGCGGAGGGCGGCGCGGCCCCGGGCCCCGGGAGCGCGGCGGGGCAGCGCCGGGCGAACAGGGGCCGGGGCACGGGCTCAGAAGGCGTAGACCGGGTTTCCGTTCAGGGTGGTGGACATGACGCACGTGTTGGAGAAGGTGTGCTCCCAGGCCACGCGCCTGCCGTGCAGCACACCGTCCGCGGTGACCGTGACCGGGTCGAAGTACAGGGGGCAGGCCCGCGACGTGTTCGGATCCGCCAGCAGGCGGTTGAGCTCGCCACCGGTGGCGTTGAGGGCGTCGCACGCGGCCCTCGGGTCGGGGTGGGTGCCCTCGGCGGCGTAGGCGCAGCTGAGGGTGGCCGCGCGCACGGCCCCGTCCGTGTCCGCGGGCGTTCCAGAGGCATGGGCGATGGTGAAGACCATCGCGGACGGGCCGTGCCCGCCCGCGGGTTGGGCCTCCGCGAGCCCCGTGGTGCCTGCAACGCAGAGAAGGCTGAGTGCGGATGCGGCGATGATGCGGCGGCGCATGACAGATTTCCCCTTCGAATCCAGGTCGATGACGGTTCGGCACCTCTGGTCCGGTGCTCAACCGGGGACGAGCCTGGCAGGTTCGAAGGATGGCCGCCAACGGGCGGTCGTTTTACGGACAGTTCGTTCGGATACCGGTGGCCTCTGCGGTGTTCGCGCAGCTGGCGGGGCACTTCCCGGGCCCGCCGCGCGGCTCAGGGGACGATGTGCGCCGCGCGCCCCGCAGCGCCCGGCCTGGTGGCGGCGGTGGGCGGTTCGCCGGGTTGCCCCGCAGGGTGACGGGATGGATGCGCTCGGGCCGCGCCGGACGCCCCGGCGTCGCCGTGCCGGCGTGGCGACCGGTGCTGCTCCGTGAGCGCCACGACCCGGGGGCGTGGTCCTCGCCCGTCACCGGCCGCGGGGCGTGGGCCGCTGCCCGTCACCGGCCGCTCGGTGGGCCGTAGGGCTGGAGGAGCTGGTCGACGGGCGCGTAGTCGTCGGTGAGTGGTCGGGCGCCCCCGGTCCAGGAGGCGAGTTCGGCACCGCTGACGATCTTCCAGCCGCTCTGCCGGGCGTCCAGCGCCTTCCGGGCCGCGCCGAGGTCGACCGGTCGGTCGGACGCGAGGACGACCAGGTTGCCGCCTTTGGGGGCGGCGGTCGGGTCGAGGCCGATGTCCGAGGGCTCGCCGACGAGCGCGACGTGTGCGAAGGTCTCGCCGAGGGTGGCCACTTCGGCTCGGGCGAAGGCCAGAGCGCCGTGGTCGATGAGGTTGGCGACGTAGAGGCCGTCCTCGCCGAGCACCCGCCGTACGTCGGCCATCGCTTCCAGCGTCGTGAGGTGCCACGGCACGCTCACGCCCCCGAAGGCGTCACCGACGACGAGGTCGCGACTGCCGGTGTCCAGTCGCCGCAGACCGATCCGGCCGTCCTCCACGCGTACGCCGATGTCCCGTCCCGGCCCCTTCCCGAGCCCGAGCCGGTCGCGGTCGATGCGCACGACCCCGCCGTCGATCTCGGACACGAGGCTGCGCGTCCCGGGCCGCGTGGCCGCGAGGTAGCGGGGGAAGGTGAGTCCTCCGCCACCCAGGTGGTGGGCGGTCAGCGGCTCACCCGCGGGAAAGGCGGCATCGACCACCGACGCGATGGCGCGCACGTACGCGAACCGGAGGTGGGTCGGGTCGTCGACGTCCACGTAGGAGTGTCGTACGCCGTCCAACACGAGGGTGCGGCCGCTGCCCCGCTCGGGATCCGCGACGACCCGCGCACAGTGGTACCTGGTCTCCATGTCGCAGCCGCCGGGTGCGACGGCGGTGCCGAGGCCGCCTGCGAGGAGCGCGAGGATGAGGGCAGGGGCTCCGGTCCACCCGCGCGATCGCCACTCCACCAGCGCCGAAGCGGTCACCAGGAGTGTTCCGAGTCCGATCAGGATGGCGCTGACGGGCAGCCGCGCGATGAGGACGAAGCCGGTCAGGACCGTGCCGGCGATGGAGCCGGCGGTGCCCACGCCGGAGAGCCGGCCGACGACCGTTCCCGTCTCGGCGAGGCTGGTCAGGTGCAGCTTGGTCACGATCGGCGTGACCGCGGAGAGCAGCGCGCCCGGCACGAGGATGGTCAGGGACGCGATCAGCAGGAGCAACGCCGGTGCCCACTCCGCGGTGGTGCGCAGCACCGCCGGGGTGAGCGCCACGGCGGCTCCCGACACTCCGAGCGAGGGGCCGATGAGCCGGCGCGGATCGACCTGGTCGGCGATGCGCCCGCCCAGCCAGGAGCCGGCGGCGATCGCGGTGAGGGCGATGCCGATCACCAGCGTGCTGGTTTCGAGGGTGAGGCCGAGGTAGGGAGCCAGCAGGCGCAGCGCGACGATCTCCACCACCAGGACCGACGCCGAGGCTCCGAACACCAGCGCGGCCGCTGTACGGGGACCCGGCCCGCAGGCGCGGGGCGTGCCCTCGGCGATGGGGGAGGAGGACGATCCGGTCACGGGCGACATCCTTGCACGCACCGCAGGGACCGTATGGAGAAAGCGCGCGCTCCGGCCTTCCCGTGGGGTGGCCGGCCGCACCGGCGGTGCCCGGGGCGAAGCGCCGCCACCCCTGCCGCCGTTCTGCCGGTTCCTGCGCTCCGACCACCCGGAACGTCCCGCAGAGCCCTCGGACGGGATGCGCCCGAGGCAGCCGCCGCGCCATCCTCGCCGGGCTCCGGGGGTGCGTCGCCGCGAGCCCGGCCAACTGCCACGATCGAGTGGTGCGGGTTCGCGGCGCGCCCGGCCGAAGCCGTGCGCAGGTGGCAGGGTGGAGGCATGTGCGGCCGATACGTCTCCACCCGGGGCCCCGAGGACCTCTCCGGTCTCTTCCGGGCGAGGCCCCCGGACCCCGGGCAGGTGCTGGAACCCAGCTGGAACGTCGCCCCCACCGACGCCGTCTGGGCGGTGCTGGAGCGCGCGGACCGGGAGACCGGTGTGCTGGAGCGCAGGCTGCGGCCCCTGCGGTGGGGGTTGGTGCCGTCGTGGTCCAAGACCCCGTCCGGCGGCGCGAAGATGATCAACGCTCGGGTCGAGACGGTGCACGAGAGGCCCGCGTACCGGCGCGCCTTCGCCAAGCGCCGCTGCCTGCTCCCGGCGGACGGGTTCTACGAGTGGCGGGCCGTCCCCGCGGCGGCCGGCGTGAAGGCCCACAAGCAGCCGTACTTCATCCGGCCCGAGGACGGCGCCGTGATGGCGATGGCCGGGCTGTACGAGTTCTGGCGCGATCCCGGCGTCGCCGACGAGGGCGATCCGGCGGCATGGTGGGCGACCTGCACGATCATCACCACCGAGGCGACCGACGGGGCCGGCCGTGTCCACCCCCGTATGCCGCTCTCGCTCGCCCCGGCCGACTACGAGGCCTGGCTCGACCCGTCCCACCAGGACGCGCAGGAACTGCGTGCCCTGCTCGCCGCGCCCGGGGGCGGCCGACTGGACGTCCGGGCGGTGTCGACGGCGGTCAACAACGTGCGCAACAACGGGCCCGAGCTCCTCGACGACCCCGCGGACCCGGCGCCCGCGGCGTGGTGAGAAGGGCCCTGCGCCCGCCCTCGGACGGAGGTCAGGCCTTCGGCACGGTGTTCACGTAGTCGGTGCCCGCACTGTAGAAGCCGTCCACCGTCTTCTGGACGTCGGCCTGGGACACCGCCTCGTCGGCCTTGTAGTAGACCCAGTTGACCTTCAGGTCCCACGTGCGGGGACCGCCGGCGAAGGGCAGGTCGATGAACCAGTTGCTGAAGTGGATGTCCATCTTCTCGCGCGGGACGTACTTGCCGGAGCTGGTGAACAGCTCCTTGCCGTCCAGGGAGTAGGTGACCGATCCGTTGACCGCGGTGATCATGAGGATGTGCCAGCCCCCGACGCGCTGCTTGAGCGTGTGGCTGACCCGGTCCGGCGGATCGGCCTTGTACCAGCTGACGTTGTCGAGGCGGGGCCCCGTCGTACCCCAGCCGCCGTTCGGCAGGTACTCGAAGTCCAGTTCGCTGTAGTGCTCCGAGGAGTCCGAGGGGGAGATCGGGAAGAAGGTCTGGACGATGTGGTCGCCGTTGCGGCCGCTCGTGGGCTCGTCGCTGAAGTGGACCCGGGCGGCGAAAGTCCCCGTGAAGAGGTTTTTGCCGGTGCCCTGTATCTCGACCTGCCGGGTGCCCTGCGCGGTGCCGTCGGTGGAGGACTGCAGCCGCAGGACCCTGCCACCCTGGGCGGTCTCGTCGGAGGGGAAACCGGCGCCGTCCTTGGCCCAGGTGCCCTTGATCCCCGGACCGCCGCCGCCGGTGCGGACCTCCCAGCCGTGGGCGGCGAGCGCCGGGTCGTCGGGGCCGCTGTAGTGGAAGCTGTCGAACAGGGTTCCCGGCGGGCCGGACGGGGTGGGCGAGGCGCTGGGGGCGGGCGCGGAGGCATCGTCGGCGGGGCCGCCGGAGCACGCGGCGAGTACGCACAGCAGGGCAGGCAGCGTGAGCGCGGTCCACACGCGGGAACGGCGGGTGCGGCGGGGCTGGCTCACACAGGGCTCCTTGGAAGGGTAGAGGCGGCACACGGCCCCGCCCCCTGCGGGGGATCGGCTGGTGATCCGGTGCGGGCGTCATCCTAGGCACGCGGTGACGGCCGCAGTGACCGCCGGGGCGGCTCGGGAACGGCTGGCGGAGCCCCGGCGGTCCCCGTTCCGGGGGAGCGACTCGGGCTGACCAGGCACTGGCCAAGGCTCGGGCGCGGGCTGGCCGAACCTACTAACCGGTATTACATATTCCGTTTCGATCTGATCACGACCCCCGGGTAGATCGTTTCAATCCGGACATCCAGCTCAAGTCGCCCTGGTTTGGTGCACTAGCGTTCGGCCTGCGATCCCACGGTCTACGTACCCTGCACTGAAAGGCTTCGCAAGGTGCGCCCAGTCATCACGCCCGTCCACAACGGATCGCCACGCCAGGCAGAATCCGAAATGTCTGATTCTGCTTCCGGGGAACCCTCCCCCGCACCGGTGTTCGTCGACCAGTCCGGTCTGCGCGGCCGTCTGCTGCGGGGCTTCGGCTGGCCGGTCTCCATGATCGGCGCCATTCTGGCGGTCGCGATGAGCAGCAGCCTGATCGGCATGCAGGCGGACGCCCCGGCGATGGGCATCCCCGTGCGGCCGTCGCTGTCTCCGTCTCCGGTGCCGGCCCCGTCGTCCAGCACGACCGCGTCCCCCGGGGCGGCCGTGCCGTCCTCACCCCGCGCGGTCACGCGGTCCGCGACTCCCACGGCGAAGTCCTCCGCCGTCGCGACGGAGCCCGCGGCCACGCCCTCGAAGTCCGCGGCCGCCCCCTCGAAGTCCCCGGCCGCCCCGACGAAGCCGGCGGTCCCCGCGACGAAGCCCGCGGTTCCCACGCCGAGCGTGGCGAAGTCCTCGGGCCATCCGGCCGAGCAGCCCTGATCACGCTCACCCCTGACCACGCTCACCTCCGAGCGCCCTCAGCCCTGATCACTCTCACCACTGTCTCCAGGAGCGTCATTGTCCCGCCACCAGCGCCGCCGGCAGTCCCTGCTCAGGTCGCGCCGACTGGCCGCGCCGCCACTGCGCTTCTTCATGCCGCTGTCCCTCCTGGCGTGCCTGCTGGCCCTCCTGGTCCTGCGCGGTCTCGCCACGAACGAGGCGTTCCACGACTCCCGTATCGCCATCTCCGTCGACAAGACGACCGTGCCGGAGAACCTGCTCAAGGGCGGTCCGGTCATCGACGCGCGCGGTGCCAAGAACGAGCAGCCCGCCAGCTACCACATCCCTGACCGTACCGCGGTGCTGAGCTTCGACGACGGTCCCTCCCCGGAGTGGACGCCGAAGATCCTGGAGGTGCTCGCGGCCCGCGACATCCGTGCGGACTTCTTCGTGACCGGGGCGATGACCACCCGCAACCCGGAGCTGATCCGGCAGATCGTCGCGGGCGGCCACGAACTCGGCGTGCACACCTTCACCCACCCCGACCTGGTGTACCAGTCCCGCGCCCGGATCGGCTGGGAGCTGGCGCAGACGCAGCTGGCGCTGGCCGGCGTCGCGGGCGTCCACAGCGCGCTGTTCCGCCCGCCGTACTCCTCCGACGCCACCGCGATGGACGACTGGAACTATCCGGTGATCAAGTACGTGGGCGCGCGCGGCTACCTCACCGCGTTCATCGACCGCGACACCGACGACTGGAAGCGCCCCGGCGTGGACGCGATCGTCAAGGCGGCCATGCCGGCCAAGCCCGGTGCGGGCGCACTGATCCTGTTGCACGACGCGGGTGGCGACCGCAGCCAGACCCTCACCGCGCTCGTGCAGATCATCGACAGGCTGCAGGCCCAGGGCTACCGCTTCACCACCATCTCCGAGGCGCTCGGCGCCTCCAGCGCGACCGTGCCGGTGGACGGATTCCAGCTGTGGGCGGGCAAGGGATTCATCTGGGCCACCCAGGCCGCCGTGCTCACCCTGCCGGTGCTCGTCGGGCTGCTGGCCGTCGTCGGCTTCCTCAACTTCGGGCGGTTCGCGCTGATGCTCGTCCTCGCGCCGATCCACGCCCGCCGCTCCCGACGCGGGGACGCGTGGGGACCGCCCGTCACCGAACCGGTCACCGTGCTGGTGCCCGCCTACAACGAGCGCGAGTGCATAGCCAACACCCTCCAGTCCCTGGCCGCCAGTGACCACCCGATCGAGGTGATCGTCGTCGACGACGGTTCCACGGACGGCACGGCGGACATCGTGGAGGAGATGGACCTGCCGTTCGTCCGGCTGATCCGCCAGGTCAACGGCGGCAAGTCCAGCGCGCTCAACACCGGTATCGCGGCGGCCTCGCACGACATCATCGTGATGATGGACGGCGACACCGTCTTCGAGCCGTCCACCGTGCGCGAGCTGGTCCAGCCCTTCGGGGACCCGGCGATCGGCGCCGTCGCGGGCAACGCCAAGGTCGGCAACCGCGAGAGCCTCATCGGCGCCTGGCAGCACATCGAGTACGTCCTCGGCCACAACCTGGACCGCCGGATGTACGACATGCTGGGCGTCATCCCGACCATTCCGGGCGCGGTCGGAGCCTTCCGCAAGGAGGCCCTGCGGCAGGTCGGCGGAATGAGCGACGACACCCTCGCCGAGGACACCGACATCACCATGGCAGTGCTCTGCGAAGGCTGGCGGATCGTCTACGCCGAGAACGCCCGTGCCTGGACCGAGGCGCCCGCAAGCCTCCAGCAGCTCTGGTCCCAGCGGTACCGCTGGAGCTACGGCAGCATGCAGGCGATGTGGAAGCACCGCCGCGCCGTGACCGCACGTGGTCCGGCCGGCCGCTTCGGTCGCGTCGGGTTGCCGCTCGTCGTGCTGTTCGGCGTGATCGCCCCGCTGCTGGCGCCACTGGTCGACCTGTTCCTGCTGTACGGCGTGCTGTTCGGCGACGCCCCGATCACCCTCACCAGCTGGGGCGGCTTCATCCTGCTCCAGGCGGTGCTGTCCTGGTACGCCTTCCGCCTCGACCGCGAGAAGCCCTGGCACCTGATCAGCCTGCCCATCCAGCAGCTGGTCTACCGGCAGCTGATGTACATCGTCCTGTTGCAGTCCGCGATCACCGCGATGACCGGTGGCCGACTGCGCTGGCAGAAGCTCCGGCGTACCGGCGAGGTCGCCGTGCCGGTGGAGGCCTGAACGTGACCGCATCCATCGACCTCGGACGTTTCCGGGACACCGTCCAGCTGAGGGTTCCCCCCGCTCTGCGCACCGAGGCGGAGCCGGAGCCGGACCCGCAGGCGTCGGAGCCGTCCGGGCGCACGGGCGGCCGTGACCGCTACTTCGACCTGCTTCGCGCGCTGGCACTGGCCCGCGTGGTGCTCTACCACAACTTCGGCTGGTTCTGGCTGCCGCTGGTCTTCCCGTCGATGGGCGTGATGTTCGCCCTGGCCGGACTGCTGATGGCCCGTTCGCTCAGCCGTCCCGCGCTCGGCGTGATCCGCGGCCGACTGCGCCGGCTGCTGCCGCCGATGTGGCTCTTCGGCGCGGTCCTGATCACCCTGCAGGTCTACGCCGGCTGGGGCCCGCACTCCGAGGGCCACCCCACCTGGTGGTGGTCCAAGATGGCGTTCTGGATCCTGCCGCTGAGCACTCCGCCGTACGCGGACGAGCTGTCCGGGTTCTCCTTCGTGGAGCACACCTGGGCGGCGCAGATCACCGTCCCGCTGTGGTACCTCCGGGCCTACCTCTGGTACGTCCTGCTCTCGCCGCTGCTGCTGCGGGGTCTGCGACGTTTCCCGGTGGCGACGCTGTCCGCTCCCCTGGCGATGGTGATCGTCATGAACGTGTTCCTCCTCGACCGGGACCTCGTCTACGGCCGGGTCTGGGAGAACGCCAACGACTTCGCCACCTTCGGCGCCTGCTGGATCCTCGGCATGGCCCACCAGGAGGGGCTGCTCAGGAAGATCCCGCAGTACGTGCTTCCGTCGGTGGCACCGCTGATCATGGTGGCCGGCTTCTGGTACCTGCAGACCCGGCCGGTCGACCCGACCGTGGCCACCGACATCGAGGCTTGGCCGATCGCCCAGGCGCTGTGGTCCTTCGGCTTCGTCGCGATCCTCCTCCACGTCAGTCCGTCCTGGGACCGGTGGCCCCGGCCGCTGGAACGCTGGAACGGCCTGGTCGGCCTGCTCAACGCACGCGCCGTCAGCGTCTACCTCTGGCACCAGGTGGCCCTGGTGGCCGCCGTGCCGCTGATCGACCCGCTCTGGAGCGTCCCCTTCGTCTACGCGAACTTCCAGTGGCTGCTGGCCAGCCAGTGGTTCACGCTGCTGGTGGCCATCCCGCTGATGGGACTGCTGGTGCTGGCGTTCGGCTGGGTCGAGGACGTGGCCGCCAGACGCCGGCCGCGGCTCCTGCCGTACGACCGCCGCCAGCGGGGCAAGCGCCGGGCGGCCGACTGACGCGGGCGGACCTGCGTCCGGGGCCGGCCCCGCCCCGACCCCACGGCTCCGGACCCCGCTCCGCCCGGCCGGAGGGGGCGCCGCCCCCGGCCCGGCCGGCGGACGAGCGGCTACGACGTCCGGCAGGCGCCCCGCATCCGGCGCCTCCGCAGCAGCAGGCCCACGCCGGCTCCGGCCAGCGCGGTCACCGCCACACCCGCCGTGGTCCACCAGACGGCGTCCCCGCCGGCGCCGGACGAGGCCTGGGTCCCGGAGGGAGCCGGAGCCGGCGACGACGCGTCCGCGGAGGCCGATGCGGCGGCGTCGGGAGTCGGGGCCGAGACGGCCGGAGTCGCTCCGGTGGACGCAGCGGTGGACGGAGCGGTGGACGGAGCGGGGTCCACCACGGGCACACCGACTTCGAGCTCGCCCTTGCCGAGAGCGGGGAAGCCCACCTCGATCGTGACCTTCCACGAACCGGGCGGCAGGGTCTCGGCCGTGGTCCAGCCGGCGGGCGCCGCCGCGGGGTCGCGGACCAGGCGCCAGGGGCCCATCGTGCGGGAACCGTCGACGCTCACCGCGTTCACGGTGGCGGCGACGGTCTCGTCGACGGCGTCCCCGTCGTTCTCCCACGTGATGTCGGCGGTGACGTGGCCGGCGCGCTCCCCGGTCACCAGCACCTTCAGGGTGTCGCCGTGGGCATGTGCGGCAGCGGGGATCAGGAACATGAGACCGAGTGCGGTCAGGGTGGCCGAGAGAACGATTCTTATGCGCATCGTCAGGTGCTCCGGTCGGGATGAGAGGAACCCGGCGGACGGCCGCACGGGGGCGGCCGTCCGCCGGGGGCGGGATCACGGCGTCACGGGGTGGCCCCGGAGCCCCGGCGCGGACGCGCCTGGGCCACCGGGCGCGGCGGGAGCGCTCAGCCGGACTTCTGGAGGGTCCAGGCCTGCGCCGCGCGGCCGTCCGCACGCTGGAGGTCGAGCAGCCAGTACCCGTAGTAGGGGCGGTTGCTGACGGTCAGTGCGAAACCGCCGCTCGGGTCCGTGACGGTCACCGCGCCGCCGCGGGACGTCAGCTTCCAGGCCTGCGCGCGACTGTTCCTGTCGCAGGGCTGCTGCGAGACCCACATGCCCTGCGCGACCGTGCTGCCCGGCTGGAGGCACTTGCCCGAGACCGCGGACCGGATGCGGATCTGGCCGCTGCCCGCGTCGTCGAAGTACCACTGCTGCTGGGCGTAGCCGTTGGCGCGGCCGCCGACGAGCACGGTGCCGTCGGCCGTGCGGCCGCCCCACACCTCCGCCGCCATGCCGGTGCTGCCGTTGCCGAGCGTGTAACGGCTGCCCGGGGTGGTCGTGCCGCCGCCGGCCCCGGTCGTACGGAAGGTCGCGGCCTTGCCGGGGCCGCTGTCGCGGCCGGAGCCGTCACGGGCCGACACGGTCACCGTGTACGAGGTGTTGGGCTGGAGGTTGTAGATGCGCAGCACCTGGGACTGGACCCAGGCCAGGTGCTTGCCGTTCAGCACGACCTGGTACCAGGCGGTTCCCTCGACCTTGGGCCAGCTCACCACGACGGAGTTGGACTGGATCTGGGCCGCGGTCGCGGTCGGTCCGCCCGTGGGCTTCTTGGTCGGGGTCGGGCTCGGCTTCTTCGTGGGCGTCGGGCTCGGGTTCGGGTTCGGGCCGGGGTCCGTGCCGCCGCCACCGCCGCCCTTGGTCTTCATCAGGAACTGGTTGTCGGCGATGTTCCAGTGCGTGGCCAGGTAGCTGCCGGGCTTGGGACTGGTGTGGAAGTAGTCGTCGTGGTTGCAGTCCAGGATGTTCTCGGACGCCTTGTTGGTGCAGATGTTGCGCATCTTCGGGTAGTACGGAGTGTCCGAGTAGCACATGACGTCGTACTCGTCGGTGCAGTGCGCGCCGCGGCTGGTGTTCGGGGCGCTGTTGTTGACGGCGCCCAGGTTGTGGCCGAGCTCGTGCGCGGCGGTGTGACCGCCCCAGCAGCCGGAGTCGGTGCGTCCGTAGGACGGGCCGAAGTTGCTCTGGTTCGACTGGCCGGGACGCTCGTCGCCGGCGAAGGTGCCGATGCCGCAGTAGACCTGGCTGTCGGCGAAGATCATGTACTTGCGGTCGCGGCGGTCCAGGCCCTTGGCGGCGAGCGCCCTGTTGGTCGCACTGAACTCGCCCAGGGCGTTGGCCGGGAGCTCGATGTTGAGCACGGTCGGCGTGCAGTCCGCAGCGGTGACGTAGCGGATGTGGCGTACGCCGCCGGTCTCCTTGGCGCTCGCCGAGTAGATGAGGTCGGCGTCGGCCGCCCACTTGCGGAACGAGGCTACGTACTCGGAGTAGCGGTCCTTGCCGGGGGCGTGGACGTACACGACCTGCACGCGGTTGCCGGTGCTGCCGTCGCCGTCGCACTGGACGGTCTGGCCCGCGGGGCCCGCCGCGACGGCCTGGCCGCCCTCGGTGGCCGCCGGCTGGGGCGCGGTCTCCTTGGTCGCCGCGGCGTCGGCGGCGGGCGCGTCCTGAGGACGCCCGCCGCCTTCCTTGGTGGCCGGGTCGTCGGTCGACGGCTTGGCCGGGTCGGCCGCCGGGGCGGTCTCCTTCACGGCCGGCGGGATGTCCTTGGTGATGTCGACGCCCTTGGGCGGCGCGTCGGGGCCATGGGTGCAGTGCCCGTCCCCGGTGCGGTAGACGCCGACGCAGCGGTCGCCCTTGGGTGCGGGCTGGAGGCCGTCGTAGACCATGCCGCGCGCGTTCTCGTTGGAGGGGGCCGCGGCGAGGGGTTCCGGCTCCTCGTCCCGGGCGGGCGCGGCGGCCGGAGCGGAGGCGGCGGCCTCGACGGTGTCGGCGGCCTGGGCGCCGTCGCCGAGCCCGGAGTAGGCGATGCCCGCGGCTATCACCGCTCCTGCTGCCACGGCGGCGGTGGCGAGTATCAACCGCCTGGGTTTGCGGCGGTGGTCGGCTGCACGTCTGCGACGGCCTGTCATGGGCACCTCAAATCGATGTCGGACTAGCGGGTTCGCGGAAGCCTGCCAGACGAATGCCGCGGAGAATTCGGACAAACGGGGGCGCGGTCCAGGAAATCATTCCGTTACCTGTCGGCATAATTTGACGAACACTCAACTGGCCTTTAAGGCAAGCCAGTTACGCGCGTTGCGCGGTAAAGGTCCAGTCCTTTGAGGCCGGGTTGTTATCAAATCGAGATATGATGTGGAAGCTTGTTGACGGGAATTCAGTCAGGAATTCATCTAATTGCTACCTCCTGAATTCTCTCCGTCACGACCGGTGAGGGGTCGTGCGCCGTTCCCGCCTGCCGACCCGTCGGCTTCCGTGCGGAGTCCGCCAGTTGGCGCGGAGGGGTGCGTGGTGACCGGGGTGGAGGAGGCCCGGCGGCCGCCGATGACGCTCGGTTGGAGGGCGTGACGGGCGCTCGGTGCGCCCCTGGGCGGTGGGGTGTCGAGCGCGATGACCCTGCCTCCCCGGATGGCGAACGCCCTGACCGGTGAGCCCCGGCGGTGGGAGCCGGACGGCGGCGAGGGCGTCGCAATCCCCGCCGCGGAAGGCGCCGCTGGCCCCGGGAGACGCCGGGGAGG
Source organism: Streptomyces sp. PCS3-D2 (assembly GCF_000612545.2). Classification (GTDB taxonomy): domain Bacteria; phylum Actinomycetota; class Actinomycetes; order Streptomycetales; family Streptomycetaceae; genus Streptomyces. Next base: position 7,213,212 of record NZ_CP097800.1, read on the forward strand.
CGCCGGTGACCGCACGCGGGAGGGTAGGTGCCGGATCGGGGTGGGTACGGCGCCCGCATCCGGCGGGGGCTGCGGCCGCCCGGGGCCGAGCGCCCCGGCGGGGCGTCCCCGACCGCCCGGTTCGACGGCGCCGGGCGGCGGGCCGGGCGCGACCGGCCCGGGGCGCGCAGAGAGCGGCGCGCGGTCGCTCCGTGCCTCGGTCTAGGACCGGGCCGCCGCCTTGCGCAGGTGGCGGTAGAGGCGGTCGCGGTCGTCGTAGAGCCCGCGGCTGTCCGTCGGCACCGGGACGCCGTTGACCGCCATGGTGGGGGTCCCCTCGGCAGGCGACGCGGCCATCGCCTCGTCCGCGGCCTCCACGAAGTCCCGGTGCTTGGTCTCCAGCACGGCCGCGTCGAACTCCGGGCCGCGCAGGCCCGGCACCTTGACGGCCAGGGTCAGCAGCCGGTCCCTGGTGAAACCGCCGGCCTTGCGCACCTTCGCCTGGTGGCGGTACAGCACCTCGTGGTACTTGGCGAACCTGTTGTGGTCCACGGCGGCGCGCAGTGCGTTCGCGGCGAACTTCGACCCCGGTCCGAGGAAGGACCCCAGGGTGAACTGCAGTTGCAGTGCGTCGTTGCGGGCGGCCTGCTTCAGGTAGGGGCCGTTCCCGGCCAACTCGAAATCGGCGCAGGCCGGACAGCTCAGGTCCTCGTAGACCCGTACCGACAGGGGAGCGGACGGGTTGCCGATCACGATGGTGGTGCCGTCCGCGGCCAGCGACTCCCGTGCCGCGGGCAGGTTGGCCGTCGCCGACACGTCGAGCGGGTCCGTGGCCTGCGGCGCGCCGCCCCGCCGTGCTCCGCAAGCGCCGACGGACGACGCCACGGCGATCGCCGCGGACGCGCCGAGGAATCCACGTCTGGTTCTGACCTGCATCAATGCCTTCTCCCCCTGATCAACAGGAAGACCTTACGCGCTTCCGGCCCCGGCCATGCACCGGGTTTTCCACCCGACCGCCGGGCGCAGTCCTCCAGGGGTCTCACGATCCGTGGTGCCCCCGCCCGGGCCGTCGGGGAAGGGGGGCGCATACGGCGCGCGGGAGGCGCGTTCAGTAGAAGATCAATTCGAGCGTGCGCCCGCGGGTGATGTCCGGTCCTTCAAGATCGTCCGGTTGCTAGCGTCCGGGCCATGACTCACACCATCGAGTCCGGCGCCGCGCCGGACCGCTTCGCGCTGCCTTCCGCCCGCGAAGCGAGCGAATCGTTTCGTCCGGTCGTGCTGGACCCCGCACGCCCCGACGACGCCGCAGCCCTCACCGCGCTGCGCGGGTCCGCCCGCCTGCGCGAGGTCCACGACCGGATCGAGGAGCAGGTTGACGAACTCCTGCGCTGCCGGGACCCCCGGGATCCCTTCGGCGGCCGGTCACCGGCCGACGCGGTGGCCGACGTCCTGGGCGAGCGGCCCGCCGCGTACGGCCGCTGGATCTGGTACCCGTGGTCCGGACGCCTGGTGCACCTGCTGCCCGAGGCCGAGTTCCGCCTGGTCCGCACCGACCGCAACCGCGACAAGATCACCCGTGACCAGCAGCAGGACCTGCTCCGCCGCCGCGTGGGCGTCATCGGTCTGTCGGTGGGCAGCAGCGCCGCGGTGACCTGTGCGATGGAGGGCGTCGGCGGCGCCTTCAGGCTCGCCGACTTCGACCGCGTCGGCCTGTCCAACCTCAACCGACTCCAGGTCGGAGTGCACGAACTCGGCCTGGAGAAGAGCGTGCTGTGCGCCCGGCGCATGTACGAACTCGATCCCTACCTGGACATCGAGGTCCACCGCGGGGGCATCACCGAAGAGACCGTCGAGGACTTCGTCGGCGACGGTGACCGCGCCCTGGACCTGCTGGTCGAGGAGTGCGACACCCCCTGGGTCAAGGTCGCCGCCCGCGAACACGCCCGCCTGCGAAGGATTCCGGTCCTCATGGACACGAACGACCGGGGACTCCTCGACGTCGAGCGCTTCGACCTCGAAGGGGACCGCCCGCTCTTCCACGGCCGCATCGGTGCCACGACCGCCGCCGACGTACGCGACCTCGACCGGGAGGCGGCCATCGGCTTCCTCCGCACCGTCGTCGACGAGCAGCGCCTGAGCCCCGCCATGACCGACGCGCTCACCCGCGTCGGCCGTACCCTCTCCAGCTGGCCGCAGCTCGCCAGCGGCGTCATGCTCGGCGCGGCCCTGGTCACGGACACGGCCCGCCGCATCCTGCTCGGCGAGCCGCTGCCGTCCGGCCGCCACTGCATCGACCTCGACGTCCTCGTCCCCGCCGCGCACCCGCTGCCCGCACCGCACGGAGCCACCCGGTGAACAGAGTCCCCGAACTCCGCGGTGACCACCTCCGGCTGCGCGAACTGCACGCCGGCGACCACGAGGCATTCGCCCGGATCCTCACCCACCGCGTGCTCACCCGATATCTCGGCATCGACCGCATGGACCCGGGCCAGGCCCACGACGCCTTCGCCCAGAGCCTCGCCCAGCCGCACACCCATCCGCGCCGCAAGTACACCCTCGCCGTCTGCGCCCCGGACGACGACGTCCTCGTCGGCACCATGGGACTGCTCGTCGAGGACTACGGCAGCAACGCGATGCTCACCAGCCTGGTCCTGCTTCCCGGCGCTTCCGTCCGCGGGCACGGCCACGAGGCGGGCCGCCTGCTGATGGCCTACGGCTTCGGGCATCTGCGTCTGCACCGCATCTGGGCCGGCCACCGCAGCGACCACCACTTCATGCCGCAGGTGATGCGCGCCGCAGGCCTGCAGCCCGAGGCCACCCTGCGCCAGCTCTTCCGCACCCAGGGCTGCTGGCACGACGTCACCACGTACGCCACGGTCGCCCCCGAGTGGAAGTCCCAGGCCACCCCCGGAGAACTGGCCATCCTCGACGGCGCGGACCGGCTCGACCGCGTCTGACCGCCCGGCCGACGGGGAGTCCGGCCGCGCAACCGGGGAGCACGGGGACGGCCGGGGCCGGCGCTCGCTACAGGCGGATCACGGCCTTCCCGCGTACCCGGCCCTCCCGCAGGTCGCGGATGGCGTCCGGAACACCGGCCAGTGGGTAACCGCGGTGCACGGCGGGCGAGACCGAGCCCGCCTCCAGGAATTCCGTGAGGGCCTCCAGATCGCCGGCGCGCACCAGGGAGGTGAGCGGGCGGAGGCGGTGGGAGACGAAGGGAGACAGCAGCAGGGCCCCGAGGGACCGTTCGTTCCCGCCGAGCCAGCGCCCGCCGCCCTCCCCGCCGACGATGACGAGGGTTCCGCGCGGGGTGAGGGCGCCGCGCAGGCGGCCGATGGGGCGGTTGCCCGCGATGTCGAGGACGAGGTCGTAGCGGCGGCTGCCGTCGGTGGGATCCGCGACGGCGTAGTCGATGACCTCGTCCGCGCCCAGGGATCGGACGAAGTCGGCCTTGGCGGCGCTGCACACTCCGGTGACGCGTGCGCCGAAGGCCTTGGCCAGTTGCACGGCGAAGGAGCCGACGCCTCCCGAGGCCCCGAGGATCAGCACCGACTGTCCGGGCTCGACCCGGCCGGTCCTCCGCAGGGCCTGCAGGGCGCTGCACCCGGACACGGGCACGGCGGCGGCCTCCTCGAAGCCGAGGTTCCGCGGCTTCGGCGCCAGGGCTCCCTCCTTGGCGCACGCGTACTCGGCGAACGACCCCTCGCCGCTCCCGTACACCTCGTCGCCGGGCCGGAACCGCGTGACGCCCGGGCCGACGGCCTCCACCCGGCCCGACAGGTCCATGCCCCGCACGCGGCTCCGGGGCGCCCGCAGGCCCGTGGCGGCACGCACCGCGTACGGCATGCCCGCCATCAGGTGCCAGACGCCCTGGTCCACGGCGGCCGCGTGAACCCGTACGAGTACCCGGCCGCGGCCCGGTACGGGCCGCTCGGTCTCCTCGATGCGCAGGACCTCGGGCGGTCCGTACACGTCCTGCACCATGGCCTTCACGACGGGTCTCCCTCTGTCTCCGAATACTGGAACACCGCGTCGAGCGGTACCGCGAACACACGGGCGATCTGGAACGCCTTCTCCAGGGAGGGCGAGTACCGGCCCTGTTCGATGGCGATGACGGTCTGCCGGGTCACGCCGATCCGGCGGGCCAGCTCGGCCTGGGTCATCTCGCCGTGGGCGAAGCGCAGGGCCCGGATCCTGTTGGTCACGAGCGTGGGCCTCACCACGTCTGGAACCCCGTCCGGTAGGCGGCGATCTTCGCCAAGGAGCCGAGCACAGCCGACAGCGCGAAGGCGAGGTAGAGGGTGTTGGCGATCCAGAACTGGTCCGCCTCGGCCATCGCCAGCACGAGCGCGGTCACGCCGCCGATCGCGACGAAGGACTGGCCGACGTGCTCACCGAAGCGGTGGATCTCCCGGTCGCGCTGGTCCTTGGCCCGGTCCTCCTCGGGGGTGAGGAGCGCGGCGGTGATGTGCAGCGCGACCGAGGCGACGACGGATGCGCCGACCGTCCACAGCAGGGCGGCCACGTACGGCGCTTCGGCGAGGGGCTCGCTGCCCGGCCGCCCGAGGACGGCCGCCAGGTAGGCCCCGTACGACGCGAGGGTGACCACGATCATGATCCACGCGCGTTTCTCCTCGATTGCCACGACCACTCCCCATGTAAAGAAAACCGGACATGACCAATGTCAAGCATCCGGCACATCGTGTCAAGAGTTCTTTACATCGCCGTGCGGGTGGTCGCCCCTGGGGCGGGCGGCGTGCGGATCGGCCGCGCGGACGGGGCAGCCGGAGCGCGAACGCCCCGTGGCATCGGCGGACCGATGTCACGGGGCGTTCGCGGAGCGGCTGTCCGGGCGGTGGCCGTCAGTGGCTGAGCGACCTGAGTGCCGCCGCGTCGTACGGCCTCAGTTCCTCGAAGCGGTTGCCGAGGACCTTCGCCGCCCAGTGCGGGTCCTGGAGCAGGGCGCGGCCGACGGCGACCAGGTCGAATTCGTCGCGTTCCATGCGGTCCAGGAGGTTGTCGAGGTCGCCGAGCGCGGCTCCCTCCCCGGCGAAGGAGCGCAGGAAGTCGCCGTCGAGACCGACCGATCCGACGGTGATGGCCGGTCGGCCGGTGAGCTTCTTGGTCCAGCCCGCGAGGTTGAGGTCCGACCCCTCGAACTCCGGGATCCAGTAGCGCCGGGTGGAGGCATGGAACGCGTCGACGCCGGCGGCCGCCAGCGGGGCCAGGATCGCCTCCAGCTCCTGCGGGGTCTGCGCGAGCCGGGCGTCGTAGGCGTCCTGCTTCCACTGCGAGTAGCGGAAGATCACCGGGAAGTCGGCCGGGACGCGCTGGCGCACCGCGGCCACGATCTCCGCGGCGAACTTCGTGCGGGCCACCGCGTCGCCGCCGTAGGCGTCGGTGCGGCGGTTGGTGCGCTCCCACAGGAACTGGTCGAGCAGATAGCCGTGTGCGCCGTGCAGTTCGACGCCGTCGAAGCCGATCCGCGCGGCGTCCGCGGCGGCGTCGGCGAACGCGCCGATGACGTCGTCGAGGTCGGCGGGGGTCATGGCCCTGCCGGTTCCCTCGGTGCCGTCGACGCGGATACCGGAGGGGCCGACGGCGGGCGCGTCGGGGTACGGGGCCTCGCCCTGCTTGCGCACCATGCCTATGTGCCACAGCTGGGGCACGATCGCGCCGCCGGCCTCGTGCACGGCCGCGGCGACCTCCGCCCATCCCGCCAGCTGGTCCTCGCCGTGGAACCTCGGAACCCGGTCGCTCTGCCCGGCGGACTCGTGGCCGACGTAGGTCCCCTCGGTGACGATCAGGCCCACGCCGGCGGCGGCCCGGCCGGCGTAGTACGCCCGTACGTCCTCACCGGGCACGCCGCCGGGGGAGAACATGCGCGTCATCGGCGCCATGGCGATGCGGTTGCGCACGGTCAGGCCGTTCAGCGTGACGGGGCGGGAGAGGATCTCGGCCGCGCGGGAGGCGGTGGACGTGGTGACGGTCATGCGGGTCCTCCGGGTTGGGGCTGTGGCTCGTCGGGGTGGGGCGGCGACGAGCCGTGCGAGAAGTGCATAGTACACAGGATGTGTATCATGCATATCGCCGCGGGTGGCGATAATGGAGCGCCGGAAAGGAGCAGGGAGGCGACGTGCTGGAGAAACTCGAACGGGAGCTGATGCTGCTCTCGCGCCACCAGGTGCTCGGCCGGCGTGACCGTGACCCCGAACGCCTGGAGCGCTCGGCCTACCTGCTGCTCAGCCGGATCGACACGCAAGGGCCCATGTCCATCGGACAGTTGGCGGAGGCCTTCGGGCTCGACACCTCCACCGTGAACCGCCAGACGGCCGCGCTCCTGCGCTGCGGACTGGCCGAGCGCGTCGCGGACCCGGACGGCGGCATGGCGCGCAAGCTGCGGATCACCGACGAAGGCGGGCGCCGGCTGGCGGGTGACCGTGAGGTCAACCGCTCCTGCCTGGCCCGCGTGGTCGCCGACTGGTCCCCCGAGGACGTGCGACGGCTCGCGGACGTCCTGGTCCGGCTCAATCGCAGCGCGGAGGCCCTCGAAGGACGGTACTGGCCGCGCACGGAGGGCGAAGCCGCCCGCGCCGGATGCCGCCCACCCGCCGCACCGTCCGACGACTGACACCGTGGTCGCCCGCCCGGGCCGCCGACGTGCCCTGCGGGTGAGTCGGTCCGCCCCGACCCGGTCCGGCGTCCGCCGGGTCAGCCATGGCGGCGGTGGAACCGCAGGGTGGTGAAGACCGCCACGCCGAGCGTGATGTGCATGAGGGACAGGGCCGCGACGGTGCCGCCGTCCGCGTCGGACGACAGCGGGCCGGCGACCGACAGCAGTGCCAGCCCACTGCCCGCGTACTGCGCGATCCGCAGGAAGACCGGCTTCCACAGGGCCAGCAGGAGCGCGACACCCACCCCGACGACCAGCGGCACAACGGACGATCCGATGACGCCGCCGACCGTGATCGGGTGTTCTTCGCCGCCGTCGACGACGATGAGCGAGGCACCGGCCAGCTCTGCGACGGCGAGGACGGCCAGATTGACCGCGGCAGCCCCGAGCGCGCCGCCGGCCAGCGTCTTCCACCAGCCGAAGCCGGAACGGCGGACCGGGTTCTGTACTGCGGCGCGTGACATGAGAGTTCCCCCAAGGTGAGAAGTGCCCGGCTGTGGTCCGGCCGCGGCGTACGAGAAAGCCTCCAACCTGAAGCACACATGAGGTCAAGGCCTCTCCGGACGGCGCCGGAGCGGCCGGCCTCCCGGCCGGGTACGGCCGACTACGCGGTGGGGAGGAGGTCGGCAACGAGGACGGCGAACTCCTCGGGGGCGAGGATGCGGATGCCGAGGTCTTCGGCCTTGGCGCGCTTGGAGCCGGCCTTCTCGCCCGCGACCAGAAGGGTGGTGCGCTTGGACACCGACGACGATGCTTTTCCGCCGGCCCGTTCGATCAGCTCGTTCATCTCGTTCCGTGACAGCGCCGCGAGGGGGCCGGCCATGGAGCCGGTGACCACGACGGCCTGCCCGGCCAGCGGGCCGCCCGCCGCCGGGTCCTCGCTGCCGCCTTCGTCGGCGGCAGGCTCCTGCGGCTCGGCGGCCTGGACACCGACCTGCTGGGCCTGGAGCTTGTCGAGAAGCGGGGCGAGTGAGGCGAGTTCGGCCGCGATGACACGGGCCTTCTCGGTGCCGATCCCGTCGACCAGGGCCAGCGTCTCGGCGCCGGCCGCCCGGATCGCGGCCATCGAACCGAAGTGCGCCGCGATCCGGCGGGACATGGTGCGCCCGGTGCCACGGACGCCGAGGGCGCAGAACACACGGTTCAGTGCGGCCCCGCGGGCGGTCTCGATCGCGGCCAGGAGGTTGGCGGCGCTGGTCTCTCCCATCCGCTCCAAACCGAGGAGCTGCTCGCGGGTCAGCGTGAAGAGATCGGCGATGTCCGTGACCAGACCGGCCTCCACCAGCTGGATCGCGCGAATGCCGCCGAGACCCTCGATGTCGAGCTGGTCACGGCCGGCTGCGTAGATCACCGAGGCCACGGCCTGACAGCTCCGGCCGCGCACGCACCGCCACCGCTGCTCGGAGGCGTCGATCGCGTCGCCGCAGCGGGGGCACACCCCGGGGAAGACGATCGGGCTCTCGCCGCCGGTGCGCCGGTCGGCCAGTGGCGCCTCGACCCGGGGGATCACATCGCCCGCCCGGTACACGTACACCTGGTCGCCGATCATGAGCCCGCGACGGGTGATGTCGGCCGGATTGTGGAGCGTGGCGTAGGTGACCGTCACCCCGTCGATGACCACGGGCTCCAGGACGGCGCGTGGGGCGATGATCCCGGTACGGCCGACGTTCCACTCCACCGACAGCAGGCGCGTCACCTTGTGCTCGGCTGCCAGCTTCCGGGCCACCGCCCACCTCGGGGCACGTGAACCGTTGCCGGCCCGGCGCTGGTCCTCGGCCGAGTCGGCCTTGACGACGACACCGTCGATTCCGAAGGGCAGTTCTGTGCGCAGCCCGGCGATCACGTCGATACGGTCCTGCACCTGCTCCACGGTCTCGCACCGCACCGGCGCCGTGACCGTGCCGGCGGCCGTGTTCGCACCGAGCAGGGCCAGCCGCTCCAGCAGGGCGACGTGACCGAGGCCGTCCAGGCCGTCCAGGCCGACCGCGCCGTAGCCGAAGAACGTCAGCTCGATCCGGTAGGGGCGGTCCTTGGCCCGCAGGGTGCCGGCCGCCCCGCTGCGCGGGTGTGCGAAGGGCGTGGCGGCGTGGGCGAGCCGGATCCGGTTGGCCTCCTCGAACTGCGCGGTCGTCAGCAGCACCTCGCCGCGCAACTCGACGTCGATCGGTTCGGTGAGGCGCGGGGGTAGACCGAGGACGGCCTCGGCGGCGTGGGTGATGTCCTCGCCCGCCAAGCCGTCGCCGCGGGTGAGGAGCTGCACGAGCCGGCCGCCCCGGTAGCGGGCGGCCACCGCGAGGCCGTCGAGCTTCGGTTCCACGCACCACCCGGCCACGGGGTGTCCCAGACGCCGTTCCAGCCCCGCGGCCCATTCGGCGAACTCCTCGGCGTCGAAGACGTTGTCGAGGGAGAGCATCGGCACGGAATGGGGCACGTCCCCTTGGACGGCCCCGCCCGCCACCTTCCCGGTCGGCGACTCGGCGAGCACCGCGTCCGGGTGTGCCTGCTCGTACGCGGCGATGGCACGCAGCAGCAGGTCGTACTCGTCATCGCCGAGCGGGGTGGTTCCGTCGCCGTAGTAGGCGGCCGACGCCGCCACGGCGGTGGTCACGGCCTCGGCGTAGGCGCCGGGCGAGAGCAGGGCACTGTTTTCGGTCATGAAGGTCATCATCCTGCCCACCACTGACAACGCCACGCTTCGGAACCGCCGTCACTGCGAACGGTGCGGAACGGCGAGTGGGATGCTGCTGGACGGCGACCCGGGTCGACCGAGGCAGCCCGCGCGCGGGTGCACGGGGCGCCTTCCGTTCCGGCGGGCTCAGGCACCGTGGACGGGCGGCCGGGGTGCGAAGAGAGCCTGCACGGTTTCGGCTGCCGTTTCGCGCAGCCAGGCGTGGGCGCGGTCGTCGTCGTAGCGCTGGTGCCACAGCAGGTGCAGGGGGACGTCGGGCAGCGGGAGCGGCGGCTGGAGTGTGACCAGGCCGAGTCGGTTGCGGGCGGTGCGGGTGACGGCGTCGGGGAGGGTGGTCACCAGGTCGGTGTCGAGGGCGAGTTGCAGGGCGAAGGCGGCGGTGGGTCCGGCGGCGGTGACGCGTCGTTCGAGGCCGCGTGCGCCCAGGGCGTCGTCGATCCGGTCGCGCAGGTGTCCGCGCCGCGAGACGGTGAGGTGCTCGGCGGCGGCGTAGCGTTCCGGGCTCAGCGGGCCCTCGGAGAGCGGGTGGCCCGGCCGGACGGCGATGACGAGCCGGTCCTTGCCCACGAGCCGGTGGCGGATGTCGGGGAGAGCCGGGGCGCCGGCACTTGATGCGAGGTCGACTTCGCCCCGGCGCAGCTCGGCGTCGTCCGTCCCGGGTTCGGCGGGCAGGCGCAACCGGACGCCGGGGGCGCGGCGGTGGACGGCGGTGATCAGGGCGGTGCCGCAGGCCGCGGTCAGCGCGTCGTGCCAGCGCACGGTGAACACCCGCTCCAGAGACGCCAGGTCGAGTTCCTGCTGCGCGGAGAGGAGCTGGTGGGCCTGCTGGACCAGGGCGTGGACCTGGGCGCGCATCTCCAGCGCCCGGGTGGTGGGCACCATGCTGCGGCCGGTGCGGACCAGGATCTGGTCACCGGTGGCCTTGCGGATGCGGCCCAGCGAGCGGCTCATCGCCGGTGGGGTGACGTGCAGGCGGGCCGCGGCCCCGGCGACGCTGCCCTCTTCCAGCAAGGCGTCCAGGGCCGTGAGCAGATTCAGATCCAATTGCATGGCGGTAACTCTACAAGTGACAAGCATGCACTTGTTGTTAACGATCGGGCGGCCTACTTTCGATGTGCGGGGAGCTGGACAGCCACCCCGCTCCACCCCTCCTCAACCGATCCCCAGGGAGCCCGCCATGAGCACAGCCATGCCCTTCGACGCCGGTACCACGTTCCTGCCGGAGGTGACGGCCGCGGTGAGGACCGCCGGCGCCGCGCTGCGCGACCGCCACACCCCGCACGCCCGGGGCGTGAGTCTGGACGAGGTCGTCGCCGAGATCCACGCCAACGACGACGCCGTACTGGAGGTACTGCGTGAACCGCTGCTGCGGGCCCGTCCGGGGTCGCAGTGGGCCGAGGACGAACTGGCCGGCGGCGCGCTCCCGCCGGGGGAGTGGTGGGTCGTCGACCCCGCCGAGGGCAACATCAACCACGTCCACGGCATGGACGACTGGGCCGTGACCGCCACCCTGGTCCGCGACAACCAGCCGGTACTCACCGTCGTCCACCTGCCGCTGACCGGTGCCACCTACACCGCGGTCGCCGGCCACGGAGCCCACCTCGACCACCGTCCTCTGAAGGTGTCCGCCAAGACCGACCTGGGCGCCGCGCTCACCGGCACCGGCCAGGCCCGGCCCGGCGAGGACGAGCGCATCTTCCGGCGGATCGGCGACTCCGTCACCGCCATGCTCGCGAGCGGCCTGGTCGTGCGCGTGTCCGTTCCCGCCACGATGCAACTCATCCACGTCGCCGCTGGACGCACGGACGCGTTCTGGCAGTTCTCCGACGTCCGCTCCGGCCTGGTCGCCGGTGCCCTGCTGGTCTCCGAGGCCGGAGGCACCGTCACCGACCTGGCGGGCGCCCCCTGGAACACCGCCAGCCGCGACTTCCTGGCCTCCGCGCCCGGCATCCACGCCGCCGCCCTCAAGACCCTCGCGCCCATCGCCTGACCTGCGGTGCCCGCATCGCCCCCGTCACCATCCCGAGACCGCAAGGAGCACCACCACATGACCCGCATCGGCATCCTGGGCGCCGGCCGCGTTGCCACCAACCTCGCCGCCGGGCTCTCCGCCGCCGGACACCACATCACCCTCGGCCACCGCGGCCGGCACGACACCGCAGCCCGCACCACCGGGCTCGCACCGGCGCCGCGGATCGCCTACGCCGACCACCGCACCACAGCCCGCACCACCGACATCGTGATCAACGCAACCCCCGGCGACAGTTCTCTGGACCGCCTCACCGGCCTGCGGGGCGAACTCACCGGCAAGATCCTCATCGACGTCTCCAACGCCACCCGCGACGCCGCGGACGGCCTGCCCGAAGACCTGTGCTATCCGGGCAGCAGCCTCGCCGAGAAGCTCCAGGCGGCACTCCCCGACACCCACGTGGTCAAGACCCTCAACACCATGCTCTTCACGGTCATGACCACCCCTCAAACCCTCGCTACCCCGCCGACCGCCTACCTCTCGGGCGACGACGACCACGCGAAGAAGACCGTTGCCGACCTGCTCGGCGACCTCGGCTGGCACCCCGGTCAGATCGAGGACCTCGGCGGCATCGACACGGCCCGCGCCACTGAGGCCATGATCCTGATCGTGCCCCACATCCTGCGCCGGCACGGCCTCAAGCCCTTCGCCGTCTCCCTGGCCCGCTGACGGCCATGAAGACCGCGCCACCCCTCGGCGGCCCCCGACGTTGCCGACGGCCCAGCGGCGCGCCCTCGTCTCCTTGCCCTGCTGCGAGAAGCCGCCGGGGGCCGTGCAGCTGCGGAAGACCCCCACCTGTCGGCAGTCGACGCCGGCCGGACGGCTGGCGCCGGCCGCCGTCCATGGCCCTACGGCCTCGACCCCGACGGTCCGGCCGCAGGCCCGTGGCAAGCCCGGTCTGAACCAGGTCGCAGCGGACGCCGCCGCGGCGTGCACGGGAGGCCGGGCGCTCGGTGTGAGCGGTGAGGAGGCGGCTGGCTGGCGGTATCCGGCGGAGCGTTATGCTCCGCTCCTGTGGAAGACATCAACGTACGACAGCCGCAGCAGGCCCGAGGAACGGGCGGGGTGGTCCTGCGGTTCAAGGGCAGGGTGGAGAAGAGCGAGCTCCGTGAGGGACTGAAGGTTGCAGGAACGTTCCGGCGACTGCGTTTGCTCGCTGCCGCAGGCGCGTTGGCCATCGCCTCCCTAGGGGTACGCGTCGATGCCGAGGGCGGCTCGGTGAACATCGGCCTCGTGGCCGCGGCCGTCGTCTACGCGACCGTGTTCGCCCTGCTGGCACCCCGGCGGATCGTCACTCATGCTTTCCGCGCCCAGCGGGCCCACGAGGGCGCGGACTGCGTGGTCGACGGCAATGGCATCGCGGCCGTTCTCGACGGCGTGGAGATCAAGCGCTTCGGCTGGGAGGAGATGACGCGGTATCACGAAACCGCGGGACTCTACGTGGTCGTGGGCAAGATCCGCCTGAGGACCTGGGCGATCGTGCTGCCCAAGCGCCTGCTGACAGCACCCGACGCCGAACTCCTCGGAGCGGTACTCGACTCCCGGCTGTGCTCCCGCACCGGTGCTGCCCTCCCGCCTTCCGCCTGAGGCCGTCACCAGCACGGCGAGGGACCCGGCAGGGGTTCGCTGTCGTGCGGCGCTCCCTGCAATGACCCGTGTCGGAAGGGTACGCGCGGGACAGGCCCCGGCCCTCGTCCCCGGAACGCGGTCCGGCCCGGGGTGCCCCCTTCCGAGGGTGGCCGCGCACTGACGGTGGCCGCAGGCGCCCAGGAGGCGCTTGCGCTGTCCGGGGTCCTGGGTCCTGGATCCGCACGAGCGCACGATCCTGGCCGGTGTCGCTCAACGGGGTTCCGAGCCTCACTCGCGTGACCGGCACCCCGCAACCGGTGAGGGGCGGGACAAGTGGACGCGCCCGGCCGGTGGCCGGGCGCGTCGTTTCACGTGGTCGAGCGGGCCGATGGGCCGTCTCAGTTGCCGATGCCGGCGGTGCCGATGCCCGAGTTGCCGATGCCGTGGCTGCCGATGCCCGTGTTCGCGATGCCCGCGTTGCCCAGACCCCAGTTGGCGATGCCCGCGTTGCCCACGCCGCGGTTGAAGATGCCCGCGTTGCCCACGCCGTCGTTGAAGGCGCCCGCGTTCCCCACGCCGTCGTTGAAGACGCCGGCGTTGCCCACGCCATGGTTGCCGATGCCCGAGCTGCCCACCCCGTCGGCGCTGGCTGCGCCGACGCCGACGGCGGCCATCACTGCCGCGCCACCCAGCACGGTCGCCACGCGGAGAAGAGTCGCACGCATCTTGATGTACCTCCTGTTTAGCGGACCTTTCCGGTCATATCCCTAACATGTGGTCAGGTCGTACGGGGGGATGTCCACATCTGGCGTGCCGCCCGGAGACGGGCGCCGACGGCACGTGCTCTTCCCGGGCGGCCGCCCGGGAACTGATCCTGTCCGGCCGGCTGCGGCTTGCCACCCGAGTCCATGGCACCCGCAGGGACCCCGGCATACGCCAAGATCACCCATTTGCCCCTTCCGTCCGGCAGGGACGCGCAAGAACACGGCCCACCGCGCGCTCCGGTGGTGTGTCCGGCTGATCGGTATCGCTCATGAGGCGACGGTTGGGTGGTAGCGGAGGTCGGTGCTGGGACGGTAGCGCCCCGTGAAGGACAGGTGGCGGGGGTTTTCGGCGAGGGTGAGCAGGAATTCGGTGACGGGTCCCGGGGCCTCGTGCCAGTCTCCGTCCGCTGTTTCGACGACCACGCGCCAGCCGTTCGGGTCCGGTTCCTCCGGGAGGAGGTAGTAGACGGTGCCGTCTTCTTCCCCGCCCCACTCGATCAGGCCGCCCGGATGGGGGTGGAACGGAAACGGGTAGCGATCAGGATCGGCCAGGTGCAGATCGTGTTTGTCTCCTGACCGCGGCCAGAGCCGTTCCAGTTCCTCTCGCGTCCCGTTCACAGGCCGGCACATCCAGAGGAACCCGTCGAAGGCGCCGGGACCGTACAGGTCGAGGAACGCCTTGTAGTCGGTAGGGAGGCGGACACCAAGGTGTTCCTCGGCGGCCTCCCACAGGCGCGGCCGCGCCCACCCCCAGCAGGCCGGCTCGCCCAGCAGTTTCTCAAGCCTGTCCAAGGCGGACGCCATCTGCACTCCCGGGTGTCTTCATGGGCACGGTTGCCGCGGCCACCTTCGCACGCGGCTGGGACAGCACCTTCAGGGGCAGGACCGAGCCCATGTCCACGGCAGACTCGATGACGTGCCTGCCGTGGCCAGCACGGGGTTGCCCCCAGAGCGCGACGTCTGGTCGGAAGGTTGAAGCAGCAGTGGACCGGTGGACGACGCGCCGCTCGCCGCAGCGGTGGACCTCGGGCCTCCAGGCTCCGCGCCGCCGCCCCCGCGGCGGCGGCCGTCCGGCGCATCGGTCCCGGCTGGCAGGAATATGTTGTGGTGTACGAGCGCACGGCACGGCTCTCGTGTGTCTCAGGACGATCGCGTGTGCCCGTTTCCCCCGCCGGTGCGGTCGTCGTGGATCCCCTCTTGGGGAGGAGACGGCAGAAGCGGTCGTGGCGGCAGCGCCTGGGCGTGACGCAGGTACCGCTGGGCCGCGTCCTCGATCACCCGGGGCAGGAGCTGGCTGAACTCCTCCATGCTCGACACCCCCCGGGCGGCGGCGCGGAGGACCTGGTTCATCGTGCTTGGCAGGGTCTCCTCCAGGCGGGCGGTGAGTCCTGTCTCTCGGGCGGAGCTTTGCGGGTCGCTTCGGTTCCACGGGACGACCACGCCGACCCACGGCCGGTGTCCGGCGTCGAAGGCGGCGAGCCGGGCCCGGCGCCCCTCGTCGGCCAGCGCCCAGCGGTCGAGCAGCAGCACTTCGGGGCTGGACGGGGCCTGTTCGCCGTCGTGGTGCGGCACCTGCTCGTCGAAGGAGGAGACGGTGACCCGGTAGTCGAGGGAGCGCGCCAGTTCCTCGGCGACCCAGACCAGAGGCCGCGCGGACACCGGGTGGTAGGGGTTCCAGTCCAGTGGACTTTCCCCGTAGTACTCGGCGGCGCGGCCCTCGGGCAGTTGGTGACGCGTGGGGGCGACGACGGTCAGGCGAATCCGGCGCTGGCGGGACCCTGCTACCCCGAAGGCACTGGGGACCGTCCGGTAGTCGAGCACACGGCTGGGGTCGAGGGAGGTGGACTCGGCCACGTGCACGATGCGCTTGGCGAGCTCATAGATGCTCCGTTCGTACTCCTCGGCGAAGCGAAGCTTGATCAGCCCGTAGAGCCCTTCGGTGGCATAACGTTCGCCGAACGAGCGGTGGGTGAACTGCAACGCAGCTGCGGGAGAGGGAAGTTGCTCCGAAGGTACGGGGACCCAGAGCGCGGGCACGATCGCCCCGGCCGGCGCGTTGCTGCGCGCCTGGTGATGGATCATGCGTTGGGCGAACGCATGCCACTCCCTCCCGCACGTCTCGCTGGCGAAGTACCGTGGGGAGAACAGCGGGACGAACACCCGGCATGCGGCGAGCGCTGCGCCCAGCCGCTCGGACCAGCCCTCCCCGGTGCGTATCTCCCGGTCCATGAAGCCCACTGGCGCCCCGGCCGGCAGATCGGTCAGGGCCATCACATGGCCGCACAGATCGCGGAACAACCGCTCGACCCACATGTCGGGGTCTGGACCGCCGGTGCCGAACCTCGGTGTGTGCGCGTAGCTGAGGAAGAAGTACGGCCGGTTGCGCGAGACCGCGGCGGAGCGAGCCGGGTCGCCCCCGGCCCGTACGGTCAGGCTCGGCCGTGGCGGGTCCGGAGGCGTGACGGGACCCGCGGGTGCCGGGGAAACCGGCCCCATGACGGTGTCGGCGCCGGGGAGCCAGTCGGAATCCCCGGGGTGCTCCTCGGTGTGGCGGGCCAGCAGCTGACGCAGTGTGCGGACGTCGCGTACCCCGAGGCGCCGCTGCGCCACCTCGCGCACACCGGGTCGGTAACTCAGCTCGACGCCGCCCCGGACGGCGTCCGCCGCCTCCTCCGCCGAAAAGAGCCCGGCGACGAGGATCTCGGCGAGGTCCGCCACCGTGGCCTCGGGCACCATCCGCTCCTGGACGAACCGCACGAGCGGAAGACTCAGCCGGTCGAAGGGGGTGCACAGCACGGCAAGCCGGGCGGCGGCGGGCGACGCGAGGTGGAAGAAGGCGTCGGCGACGGCGTGCTCCCGGCCCGGACGGTCCACTTCCCGTACAGCCGGCGGGACGGGTTCGTAGGACGCGGGAAGGAACAGCGCGTCGCACCCCTCGGGGGCTGCGCGCATCAGAAGCCGGGCCCATCGGCCGAGGGAATGCGGCGAGAACGCCTGCACGGGCAGGGGCAGCCAGTCCGGCTGTCCGGGCACTGCGGCTGCCGACGGGACCGGTGACAGCGGAGGGTGGAAGCGAAGTGCGGCATTCCACGGGCCGGGGGTCCCCGGGGAGCCGACCCGGCCGGCCGGGAGGTCCACGCCGACATGGCGCCATATCTTGGGCGGTAGCGGGTTGACCAGTGCCACGCTGCCCTTCAGGGCCCAGATGTACGCCGAGTGCCACAAGGTGCCGTTGCGCCATGCCAGCGACGTGCAGTCGGAGGCAATGAGGAGCAGGCTGCGCGCAGTGGGGAGCCCAAGCGACCCGGGCGGATGCCGGTTGCCACGACCGTCCGCGATCTCGGGCCGCTCACCGTCGGCGTACAACTCGCGGACCCGCACGGCACGGAAAGCTCCGAGGGTCCGCAGCCGCCGCCGGAACTCGTCCAGCACCTCCTGCCAGACCGTCATCGAGGGCGAGCGGTCCACGAGCAGGGTGAGGTCGTACCAGCGTTCCGGTGCGGGGGCGAAGGCAGGAATGAGCTCACCGGTGCGGGCGTAGTCGCGTACGGTCGCCGCGATGTCGAGGGCCGGTCGGCGACCCTGTCGCCAGGGACGCTTGAACGGGCGCAGTGCACGGCCGAGTTCGAGGGAGCTCGGCAGGGCGGGCGACCTCGGCACAGCCGTGGATTCGGTGTGTGGCGCGGGGCCGGTCGGACGTCCCCGTCGCGCGAGTCGCAGCCGCTCGGGGGGCGGGCTGCCGACCGGGGCATCGGCGGGCCGGGCCGGGGACGGCGGCCCACCGGGGCGGCGCGGCGGTACCGAGGCCGGGGGCCGTTGCGCGGCCAACCAGATGACGTCGGCCAGCGAGACCGCGTCCATGGTGCTGTCGGCCCGCCGGAGCAGGCCGAGCGTGCGGGCAAGTGCGTCCCCGTGCGCTGAATCCCACCGGTCTGCGGGAGTTTCAGGCACGGGACAGGTCCTTCAGCACCAGCTCGAACAGTCCGCGCGGGAGTTCCGTGGAGCCGTTCATCAGGTGGAGGGCGTTCAGCAACTGGTCGAGGGCGAGGGTTTCGCCGGAGGACACCCGGTTGACGAAGTCGGTGACCAGCTCCGCGATGGGCCCGCCGTCTGCCACGTCGATGCCCAGGTGTTGGCGCACCACGTCCTGGATGAGCTCCTCCGAGGGGAGGGGCATGGTGAACCGGACGCAGCGGCGCAGGAACGGCGGCGGCAGTTCCTGTTCCCCGTTGCTGGTCATCACGATGAACGGGAACTCACTGCACTGCACAAGGCCGTGCTCCACCTGAGCCTTCTCCTCGCTGTCCCAGATCCGTACCTGCGCGCAGTCCTGCCCCTCCCGGAGCAGTTCAGGGATCCGGAACTCCCCGCGCTCCAGCACTTCCAGCAGGTCGCCAGGCAGGTCCAGATCGGCCTTGTCGATCTCGTCGACGAGCAGGGCCCGGGGCCCCGGTGGCAGCAGCGCGGAGCCCAGCGGGCCGAGCGCCAGGAAAGCGGCGACTTCGTCTTGCTGCCCGAGGCGCTGCGCGTGGATACGCCCAAGGGCGTCGTAGCGGTAGAGGGCGTCGGAGAGGGTGCTGCGGGAGGTGATGTGCCAGCGCAGCACCGGCCCCAGGTCGAGTTCGTGCGCCACCTGTTCGATCACGGTCGACTTGCCGGTGCCCGGCGGACCGGTGATCAGCAGGGGACGGCGCAGGATCAGCGCTGCGTTGACGGCTTGCTTCAGTTCCGGTGTCGGACAGAACACCTCGGCGGCCGGAAGCCTGGGAAACCGTCGCCACGGCGGTGGCTCGGGCAGTGCGGCGCCGGGCCTGGCGACACCGTCACCCCGGTAGTACGCGGTCTGTGGCCCGCTGGTCATTCGCTCCCCCTCCACGTCGTCCGCCTCTCTGCCGTCTGCCCGGCGGTGAGCCGGCTGCAGAACCGCAGCCACTCGGGGTCGTCCCAGACGGCCCGCCAACCGCCGATGCCGTCGTCCGGTTCGTCCTGCCACCTGCACCGGTAGGCCAGCATCAGCACTTCGGGCATGCGCGGCCAATGGCGGTCGAGCCAGTCGGCCCGCACCCGGCCGCCGTCCGGACCGTGCGGCCACAGCAGCACCGGGGTGTAGGTGAGGAGAAGGTCCATCAGCTGTTCGTTTGCTCCAGGATGATGGGTCAGAGCGATTCCCTTCCCGAACCGTCCGTCCCGCAGGTGCTGACTGAGGACGGTCAGCGCCGGTGTGTCCGGCCCCGTGATCCAGTCGAGCGGGATGTCCGACTCAGGCGCGCCGATCCGGTTCCAACAATTCCTGAGCGCGCTCTGTGCCAGACGCAGAGCCCGGGTCGGGCTGAGTCGCTGGCTCCAGTGCACGACGACGTCGTAGGACACGCCGAGCCGCAGGATCTCCCCCGCCTCCTCAGGACGCCACTTCAGCAGCAGGCCCGTGGGCACCGCGATATCGAGTCGACGCAGCGGGTACTCGAGGGACTCGGCGAGGTCCTCCGCCCAGAGCACGGCGTCCTCGAGTGCCGTCTCGACGCCGTGGCGGTCGGCCGCCGGGCACGGGAAGGTCCAGTGGTTGTGGGTGTGCCCGTTGTCCAGCAGCCAGGCCTCGAGGGACTCGGGCCAGTCTCCCGCCAGCGAGGCATGGAGGCTCACGACCAGACTGAGGCGTCGATCGCCCTGCTTGGCGCGGGCGAGGTCCACCGCGTCGTTCAACGCCACCACTGCGTCGATCTGCTCAGCCCAGCGGCGCAGCTCGGGTGCCGTGTCGTCCATGCCCGCCTCGTGGGCGAGCAGCAGGACGAGGGTCGTCAGTCCGGGCCGGCAGTCGGGGTCGGTGACCGGGTGGTCGAACACCATCTGGTCGACGACGTCGGTGAGGGTAGGCCGCGTCAGGAGTCTGGTGTCGGCCGGCAGACGTCCCTCCGCTGAGAGCAGCGTGTGCACGGCGCGACGGAGCATGAGCGTGGTGAGGCCCGCTCCCATCCAGGAGCCGATGAAGTCCACGGTGCGCAGGGCGATCAGTTGACCGTCGACCGCCCTCAGAGCTCGGTCACGCGCGGGCGACGCCGGCAGTGCGGTCAGCCGTCGGCGCGCCTCAAGCACGGTCGGGATGCCGAAGTCCCCGGCTTCCGGGTCCACTGCTCCGGTGAGGGACAGCCCGGTCACGGCACCGAGCGCCTCGGCGAGTTCGTCGACGGCGAGGCGTCCGGAGCGCCGGACGCCCGGTACCGCTCGGTGGCCGGTGTTGCGGGCCAGCCAGAGTTCTCCGTACGAGAAGTGGTCGCCGTCGTGCACGTTCGACAGCACGCTCTGGCCCACGATGAGCTCGCGCAGCCGTGTGGCGGCTCCCGCAACGGTCAGCAAGGGACCCTGATGGTCGGAGCCGTCGCGGATCAGGGCGGCCAGGGCTTTGGACAGGCGCAGGTCGTAGGCCGGCTCGTGCGGCAGCGCGCCCATCAGCACCGCCAGCCGGGCCCGGTCCTTGCTGATTTCGGTGGGATGGACGGCCGCGGCACCGGCGTGGCAGGTGTCGACGACCGCGATGACGCCTTGGATACCGGGGTGGTCGACGGCGACGAGCAGTTCGGCGCCGATGTCGACCGCCCGGTCTCGCACTCCCTCCCGCGAGTCGGCGCCCATCAGGTACAGCGTGCTGCCCAGCCGGAACCCGTGCCCGAGCAGCGCGAGGACGAGCACCGCGCCCCGTTCGCCCGCGTACTGGACGGCCGCCCGCAGCATCGCCGTGATCTCGGCGCTGTCCAGGTCGTCCCCGGTGATCAGAGAGGCGGCTCCGCCCGGGAACGCGGACCGTCCGGGCAGGGCGGGTACGCACCCGCCGAGCGACGGCTCCATCAGCACGTCGTGGAGCGCGCCCGCAGCGCTTCGCAGGTCTTTCAAGCGTTCCTTGGAAGCGCATTGCGGGGCGACGACAAGCAGGTGACGCCGCTGCCCGGCGCTGGTCGTGGTCATGCTCCAGGCGCGGATCCGCTACCGAGGGCCTCGGCGACGAGCCCGGCGACGCCCGGCTGGGCCAGGTACTTCACTGCCGGGTGCACCCAGGCCCCGTCCGAGTCGACGCGGCTGCTGACCGGGCGCACCCCGCGGGCGTTGGGACGAAAGCCGGCCTCCAGCCGCGGGCGCACCGCGATGACGTCGTCCCGGTCCCAGAAGTTGAGCCACCTCCCTACCACCGTGGGTGTCGCGGGCGGTTGTGGTACGAGCCGGGGATGGACCACGGTCCGCATGCACAAAGGGGAGCCGAGCGTGACGATCAGCGGAACCTCCCCATGGTGTTCGTGCAGACTCTCCAGGGCCACGACAGTCCCGAGCGAGTGGGCGACGACCACGGTCGCCGGTTCCGCGAGGGCCTCGGCGATCCGTCCGCGTATCCGGACGTCGAGGGTGTCTCCGTGTTCGTCGGGCTCCTGCCGCGCCAGGTAGCGGGCGACCTGGGACAGTTCACGGACCATGGCCCGGGGGGCCAGCATGCGGCCGGCGGTCCGCCACGGGGGCAGATCCATCAAGGTGGTGATCACGTTGAGCGCCCTGCGGGCGAGGTCGCCGATGCCCTGCGGCTGTCCCTCCGGGCGGGCCTGCGCCCGGGCGTGCGCCAGCATCCGGCCTTCCACACCGCCTGCGGGGAAGTCGTACTCCTCGCCCAGCGCGTCGACCATTTCGATGAGCAGGTCCGCGAGGATCTCCTCCGCCTGCCCGGTGATCTCTGGGGATCCGTCCCCCTGAGCTTGTGGAGCCTGGAAAAGGTCTCCGTAGTACGCGAACCGTGCTGCCACCGGGCCGCCGTCCGCCGTGAGCGCCTCCGCGAGGGCCGAGTGCCCCGCGAGGCGCATTCCGTTGGCGAGAGCCCCGGTCCACTGGGCGAGTTCCCGTGCCGGATCCCGCGGCCCGCCGATTCCGTGGACGAACACCATCCGCGGGCTCATCCGCGTCCTCCCCGCGCCCCGAACCACCCGGGCGGGTGACCCGGTGAAAGGGTACCAATGCGGTTTTCAACTCATCTGCGATTCAGCAGAGTTCATGGTCCCGCCGGGGTCCGTGCGATGCAGTGCCGCTGCGGCGGGGCGCTGCTGGCGGACGTCACCGAAAGCGGCAGTCCGTTCCGGCCGGGGCTGGGGTTGGAAGGAGGCGAGGGTGTTGCCGACGGTCGGCAAGGATCCCGTCAGGCCCACGCCTGCGACCGGTTCCGTAGAAGCCGACGCGCTACCGTTCCCGGTGCTCCTGCTCCGCCGGACGCTACCGGCAGGCGAGGACCGACGCCCGTCGATCCGGCCGAGCATCATCCTGACCTGCGGCGATCGCTGCCGTCGGAGAACGGAGAGGCGCCGGACAGGGGCATCGGTTACCGTGGACGCATGTCTACGCCCCGAGTTTCCTAGCTGAGGACCCGCTTCCACATCAGAAGTCTGTCCTTTTGCTTTCTCGGAGCGTCATCCCATGATTACCTTTCGTGATGTCGAGCTGCGTGCGGGCGCCCGCCTGCTGCTCTCCGACCTCTCCTTCACCGTTTCCCCCGGCGACCGCATCGGCCTGGTCGGCCGCAACGGAGCGGGCAAGACCACCCTCATGAACGTCCTTGCCGGGCGCACCCGGCCGGCTGCGGGCACCGTCACGCACACCGGTCCGGTGGGCTTCCTCGCCCAGGACTCCCGTGCCACGGACCAGCAGGTCACCGTCACCGACCGGATCCTGTCCGCCCGCGGCCTGGACCGGGCGCGGCGCCAGCTGCGAACGGCCGCGACGGCGATGGCCGACGCCGCCTCGCCCGACGTGCTGGACCGGGCGATGAACGCGTACGCCCGCGCCGACGCCGCCTTCCAGGCCGGCGGCGGATATGCCGCCGAGGCCGAGGCCGCCCGGGTGGCCGCCGGCCTGGGGCTGCCCGGCAGGGTCCTGCACGATCCGCTGGGCTCCCTGTCCGGAGGCCAGCGCCGCCGAGTGGACCTCGCGCGTATCCTCTTCGCCGGCCCGCGCGGAGTCCTGCTGCTGGACGAGCCGACCAACCACCTGGACGCCGACTCGGTCGGCTGGCTGCGCACCTTCCTCCAGGCCCATACCGGCGGCCTGGTCGTGATCAGTCACGACACCTCGCTGTTGGCCGCCGTGACCAATCGGGTCTTCCATCTGGACGCCACCCGCACCACGATCGACATCCACAACACCGGCTGGGACACCTACCTCGCCCAAAGGGAGGCGGACGAACGGCGTCGCGCCCGCGAACGGGCGAGTATCGAACGCAAGGCCGCCGCCCTGCACGCGCAGGCCGACAGGATGAAGGCCCGCTCGGCAACCGCCGCCATGGCCAAGAGCATGGCCCGGCGCGCCGACCGGATGCTGACAGAGCTCGAACCGGCACGGCGTACGGAAAGGATCGCCAAGATCGCCCTGCCCGAGCCGGCGCCGTGCGGG
Source organism: Streptomyces sp. PCS3-D2 (assembly GCF_000612545.2). Classification (GTDB taxonomy): domain Bacteria; phylum Actinomycetota; class Actinomycetes; order Streptomycetales; family Streptomycetaceae; genus Streptomyces. The sequence continues at coordinate 7,236,326 of NZ_CP097800.1, forward strand.
CGGACGCCGCTGGGTGCGGTCAGCCTGACCAAGTCCTACGGCGACCACCAGGTACTCAAGGGCGTCGACCTCGCCGTGGACCGGGGCAGCCGCCTGGTGGTACTCGGCCTCAACGGCGCGGGCAAGACCACCCTGCTGCGTCTGCTGGCCGGCACCGAACGGCCGGATGCCGGCCGGGTGGTGCACGGTCACGGACTGCGCCTGGGCTACTTCGCGCAGGAGCACGACACCCTCGATGTGGATCTGACGGTCCGACAGAACCTGTCCGCAGCCGCCCCGCACCTGGGTGACGGCGCGGCGCGGCACGTGCTGGGCGCGTTCCTGTTCTCCGGGGATGATGCCGACAAGTCGGCCGGGGTGCTCTCCGGCGGCGAGAAGACCCGCCTGGCACTGGCCGGGCTGGTGCACTCCGGGGCCAACGTGCTGCTGCTGGACGAGCCGACCAACAACCTCGATCCCGCCTCCCGGGGCGAAGTCCTGGCCGCGGTCGGCGGTTACCCGGGCGCGATCGTGATGGTCACGCACGACGAGGGTGCCATCGACGCCCTGCGCCCCGACCGGGTCCTGCTGCTGCCGGACGCGGACGAGGACCTGTGGAGCGAGGACTACCGCGGCCTGGTCACGCTCGCCTGAGTCGGTGCCTCATCCTCACCCGGCCGGGCGGAGGCCACGGGTCCCCGCCCGGCCGAGGTCAGGGGCTGCTTTCACCCGAACGGAGCCGAAGTGCGATGGTTGCCGCGATAGCAGGGAGGTCGTCACCGCCGCCTGCGGAGGGAGGTACGGCTGTCGATGAACGGCGCCTGTGCGGCGTGAGTGCCCCGAATACCTTCCTGACAGGATTGATCATCATGTGGTTGACGTGGGACTCAGGGACGTCGGCGCAAATGTGTCGTCAGGTGGTGCTGGAGGGGTTGGCCCACCGCCGCCATGTCGTGGACGACGGTCATCTCCCCGTCCTGGACGGTGTACCGGCGGCGCGTGGCGGTGACCTCCTTGGCCAGCGGCGTCAGCGAGACGTCCTTGGTCTCGATCTCGAACCCGCCACCGGACACCCGCCCCACGTACGTCTCGACGACACCGGTGGGGTGGGCGAGTACGACCTCCAGGGAGGCGTCGGGAGCCACCCGCCACCACCCCGCCTCGCGCCCCGCAGGCCGCACCGGGGCCCCGGCCTCGTCGATCAGCCACGCCCGGGCCTCGTAGCACAGGAAGGGGCGGCCGTCGTGGCTGAAGGTCACCTCCTGCTCGTAGCGGAAGCCCTTCTCCAACGTCGGGTACGCGCCGCGGCCGCGGCCGTGCCAGCGGCCCAGGAGCGGCAGCACGGGCGCCAGTAGTGGATGCGGCTGCGGCCCCTCGCCCGGGACGTGGCTGTCGGGGTACGGATTCTCCTGTACCGACTCGGACTTGTTCACCCGGCGTGTCTCCTGTCTGCTCGTGGCCCCGCCGGAACCGAACCGACCGACCGAATCCGCAGCATAAGCGGTGCACCCCCGCGCTCACGGGACGCGGCCCTCGCCCGCCCGTCCCGAAACCGGGGCGGGCGGGCGAGGGCGGCAGCGGCCCGCGGGTCACCGGGCCGACAGGCCTCCGGCGACCGAGGCGGGTACGGGCGCCAGACCGGCCGGCCGGGTGGTGAAGACGCCCCGGCCCTGGGTCCGGCCGCGGAGCCGGGACGCGTACCCGAACAGCTCGGCCAGCGGCACCGTCGCCGTGATCACCGCGGTGCCGCCCGCGGACGCCTGTCCCGAGACCCGGCCGCGGCGGGCCGCGAGGTCGCCCAGAACGCCCCCGACGCCGTCGTCGGGGACGGTCACCGTGACCTCCACGACCGGCTCCAACAGCTCCATCGTGCTGAGCCGCAGCGCTTCGCGCAGCCCGAACCGGCCCGCCGCCCGGAACGCCATCTCCGAGGAGTCCTTGGAATGTGTCGCCCCGTCGGTGAGGGTGACGCGCAGCCCCGTCACCGGGTGACCGCCCAGCGGGCCCCCGGCCAGGGCCTCGCGGCAGCCGGCCTCCACGGCGCGCGCGTACTCCTGCGGCACCCGGCCGCCGACGACCGTCGAGCGGAACGCGAAGACCGGCTCCTCCAGCGGCTCGACGTCCAGCACGACGTGCGCGAACTGGCCCGCGCCACCGTCCTGTTTGACGTGCCGGTGGACCAGGCCGGTCACCCCGCGCACGACGGTCTCCCGGTAGGAGACCTGCGGCCGGCCCGCCACGACCTCCACCCCGTGACCGCCGCGGATCTTCTCCGCGGCCACCTCCAGGTGCAGTTCGCCCAGCCCCGACAGCACGGTCTGCCCGGTCTCCGGGTCGGAGCGCACGACCAGCGAGGGATCCTCCTCCGCGAGCCGTGCAAGCGCCGTCGCCAGCCGACCGGTGTCGGCGTTGCGGCGCGCCTCCACGGCCACCGACACCACCGGCTCGGCCACCGTGGGCGGTTCGAGCAGCAGGGGCGCCCCCGGCGCGCACAGGGTGGTGCCCGCCCGGGCGGATTTGAGCCCGATCACGGCGACGATGTCGCCGGCCACCGCTTCCTCCCTGTCCTCGTGCCGGTCGGCCTGGACCCGCAGGATCCGGCCCACCCGCTCCGTACGGCCCGTGGCCGCGTCCAGTACCGTCGCGCCCTTGCGCAGCGTGCCCGCGTAGACCCGCAGGTAGGTGAGCCGCCCCGGCGCCACGGTCGTCACCTTGAAGGCGAGGGCCGCGAACGGCTCCGCCGGGTCGGGCGCGCGCTCCTGCTCCGCGCCGCCGGCCGTACCGCGTACCGGCGGCATGTCGGAGGGCGCCGGCAGGTACGCCACCACCGCGTCGAGCAGCGCTTCGATCCCGCGGTCGCGGTACGCCGAGCCGCACAGCACCACGACACCGTCCCCGCGCAGCGTCAGCTCCCGCAGGGCCCGGGCCAGGGTCGAGTCGCTCAGCGCCGATGCGGCGCAGAACTCCTCGAAGGCCCCGGTGTGGAGCTCCGCGACCGTCTCCTCCAGCAGCCTGCGCCGCTGCCCGGCCTCCTCCCGCAGGGCTTCGGGGACCGCCCCCGGCGCGATGCCGGCGGAGCCGGACTGCGGGCACAGCGCACGCATCGTCACCAGGTCGACGACGCCGGCGAAGGCGCCCTCGCGGCCGATGGGCAGCTGTACCACCAGGGGTACGACGCCCAGGCGGCGGCGGATCGACGCCACGGCGGTGTCGAGGTCGGCGCCCGCCCGGTCCAGCTTGTTGACGAACGCGATGCGCGGCACACCGTGCCGGTCCGCCTGCCGCCACACGGCTTCGCTCTGCGGTTCGACCCCGGCGACGGCGTCGAACACGGCGACGGCACCGTCGAGGACCCGCAGCGAGCGTTCCACCTCGTCGGAGAAGTCGACGTGTCCGGGCGTGTCGATCAGATTGATGTGGTGCCCGGCCCAGGTACAGCTCACGGCGGCGGCGAAGATGGTGATGCCGCGGTCGCGTTCCTGCGGGTCGTAGTCGGTGACGGTCGTCCCGTGGTGTACCTCGCCCCGCTTGTGGACGGCGCCGGCCGCGAACAGGATCCGTTCGGTGAGCGTGGTCTTGCCGGCGTCGACGTGGGCGAGGATGCCCAGGTTGCGCAGGGTGCCGAGGGAAGAGGCAGGGGAAGTGGAGGTGCGGGTGCGTCCGTTGGCGCGCATGGCCCGGGGCCTTTCGAATGAAGTGAGGAGATGAAGAGGGCGGCGCGATGTCCCTGACGACGGCCCCGTCACCCCGACCGGCATCGGCCGTCGACGGCCGCCACCCGTGGCCGGAGCAGGGCCGGGCGGGCAGGGCGGTGGCGTACGGAAGGCGGGGAGCGGGACGGACCTAGAGGTGCGTCACGGGTGTACGGTGACGGCCGCGCAGCCGGCACCGGGCGCCACGAGACACCGGGATCACGTCGTACCGGGACGGGGGAGCGTAGGCGGCGCTGCGGTACGTGCACATGGCGCTGCTCCCCTTCTCTTCTCTTCGGACGCGGTACGAGGCGCGCAGTGCCTCTGCGGCAGCGCGTACGGCGAGCTTAGAGAGCGGGCCGGGGCGGACGCACCGCATTTTCCGGGAACGGAACACGCCGTGAGCTGCGGCCCGGTGGGGAGGGAGGCCACCGCTCCCGGTGCGGGTGGCGCCATGTACCGGCACCCGGCCGCGGCGTCCGTAGGCCCCGCCCGGGACGAGGGACTGCGCACCGGCAGGACCTTGCGTCCCCGCCCACGGGCGCTCCTCGGGCGGCGGAACGAGGGTCGTCCGGTGAGGTCGGCCGTGTCGCCGGCGGCAGGCTGGGCACAAGCGCCGTATGACCCTGCTCCTGCTGTTCCTGCTGCCCCTCGGCCTGGCTCTCGTCCTGCCGACGACCGACCGGCCGCCCAAGCACGGCCGACACCGTCACCTCCGCTGACCCCGGTCCCGGATCCCGATCTCCGATCCCTGATGCCTGATGCCGCCCTGCTCAGGACCGGGACGTCAGCGGCAGCCTGAGCACCAGCCGGGCGCCGCTCGCGCAGTCCTCGGCCGTCAGCGTTCCGCCGTGGTGCGTACTCAGGTCACGCGCGATGGCGAGGCCGAGACCGGCTCCGCCGTGGTCGCGGCTGCGTGAGTCGTCGAGCCGTGTGAACCGTTCGAAGACCCGCTCCCGGTCGGCGCCGGGAATCCCCGGCCCGTCGTCGACGACCTCCAGCACGGCACGTCCCGGTACCGCCCCGCCACCGGTGGTGCGCAGCGTGACGCGCACCTCCTGTACGGCGTACCGCTGCGCGTTGTCGACCAGGTTGGTGACGACCCGGCCGAGCCACAGGGCCCCCGCGGTGACCTCGACATCCGCCGCGAGGTCCACGTGCAGCGGCACCCGGTCGCCGAGCCGGGCCTCCAGCACCTCGCGTACCAGGGCGCCCAGGTCCACCGGCACGGCCGCCACGGGCTGGGCCGCGTCGATCCGAGCGAGCAGCAGCAGATCCGCCGCGAGGCGCTGGAGCCGGTCGATGTCCTCCAGCGCGCCACCGATCAGCTCGGGCCACAGCTCGGGGTCCCGGACGGCCAGCGCGACCTCCAGCTGGGTGCGCAGGACGGTGATGGGGCTGCGCAGTTCGTGGGATGCGTCGGCGATGAACTGCCGCTGGCGGGTGCCGGACGCCTCCAGCCGGTCGAGGGTGTCGTTCATGGTCTCGGCCAGCCGGGCGACCTCGTCGCGGGTGGCCGGAACCGGCACCCGGCGGTGCAGGTCCCGGTCGGAGATCTCGGCCACCTCGGCGCGGATCGCTTCCACCGGCCGGAGCGCGTGCCCGGTGACCCGCCAGGTCACGAGGACGACGGTGGCCAGGAGCAGCGGCATACCGATCACGAGCGCGGCGGTGGTCGTGTCGTCGGCGGCGTCCGCGTCGCGCAGCGAGGCACCGGCGTAGACGGTGGCCGGGCCGTCCGGTGTCTGCGTGACGACCTGTACGACCCGCTGCCGGTGCTCGCCGTCGACCGGGCGGACCCGCCAGGTGTGCATCCGGGTTCCCGGCGTACCGGGCGGCGCCGGCGGGAACGGGGGCACCCCGATCAGGTTCGGGCTGGAGTAGAGGACCCGCCCGTCCGCGCTCACCACCTGTACGAACTCCACCGCCCGGCCCGGCGGGCGGGCCCGGCCGAGCTTCCCCGCGGCGGCGAGTTGTGCCACGGTCTCGGCCTGCCGCCGCGCGTCGGTCTCCGCGTTGCGCAGCAGGTTGGCCTCCAACAGGCCGAGCAGGGCGAACGAGGCGAGCGCCAGGGCCGCGGCCACGACCAGGCCCGCGCCCATGGTGGCCCGGGCCCGGACCGTGGTGGGCCACAGCCGGCGCAGGACGGGCCACCGGCCGAGGACGGCACTCCGGAGCGAGTGCAGCCCGTCGCCCAAGCGCCCGCGCAGTCCGTCGCCCTCACGCTCGCGCAGTCCGTCGCGCACCCGCCCGAGCAGGGCCGACGGTACGGAGGGCTCAGCCACCGTCGGCTGCCAGCCGGTATCCGGCGCCCCGGACGGTCTCCAGGGCCGCTCGGCCGAACGGCGCGTCGACCTTCCGGCGGACGGCGCTGACGTGGACCTCCACGACGTTGGGGTCGCCGTCGAAGGCGGCGTCCCACACCTGCTCCAGGATGTCCCGCTTGGAGACCACCTCGCCGGACCGGCGGCCCAGGTACTCGAGGATGGCGAACTCCCTGGCGGTCAGCCGGACCTCGGTACCGCCGCGGGAGCACGTGTGGCGGGCCGGGTCGATCACGAGGTCGCCGAATCGCATCACCTGCGGGCGCCGGCCACCCGTACGCCGGCCGAGCGCGCGCAGCCGGGCGACCAGCACGAGATAGGAGAACGGTTTGGACAGGAAGTCGTCGGCGCCCGTGTCCAGGGCTTCCGCTTCGTCGTACTCGCCGTCCTTGGCGGTGAGCATCAGGATCCCCGACTCGTTGCCGGCGGCGCGGAGCTTCGCGCAGATCCGATAGCCGTTCAGCCCGGGAAGCATGATGTCGAGCACGATCAGGTCGTAGTCGTGCTCGGTGGCCATCCACAGGCCCTGGGGCCCGTCGTGGGCCACGTCCACCGAGAACCCCTCCGACTGCAGACCCCGCTGCAGGGCCAGGGCGAGCCGCCGTTCGTCCTCCACCACCAGTACGCGCATGCCGAACAGGATCGCAGGCCCTTCCGACGTCCGGCTGAAGAGGTCTTCAGGTGGCTTCAGCTGGGCTTCAGCATCCCCTCAGCATGCTCTGGGGCGAGCCGGGCAGCGCGTCCGGCTGTCCGGAGGAGTAGCCGTATGTCTGAATCCGTTCCGCCGCCCGAGCAGCTGCCCGGGACCGCGCCCGATACCGGCGCCCGCAAGCGCGCGTCGCTGTCCCGTCTGGTGCCCCGCAGCAGCCGAACCCGTTGGGTGGCGGCCGGCGCGGTCGTGGTGGTCGTGGGCGGCGGGGTCGCGGCGGCGGCCCTGGCCGAGCACCACCACGAGCGGGCCCAGCGGGGCCCGCACGCGTTCCGCTTCGAGCCCGGCCACGGGAACGGGCCCCAGCGGGGGCCGCACGGCGGAGGACACGACGAGGACCGCGCGCGGAAGGCTCGCGGTGATGAGGGCGACGCCGGGGCGCGCGAGCGGTTCGGCCACCCCGGCGTCCCCGGCCACCCCGGCGGCCCCGGCCGGACCGAGCGGAGCGAGGCCTCCGGCAAGGGCGGCCGGGCGCCGGCGCCACTGCCCTCGCTGTCCATCGGTGACGCGGCCGGGAAGGCCGCTGCGGCGGTGCAGGACGGGAAGGTGGAGAGCCTGCGCGTCATCGCCCAGGACGGCGGCGGCAGCGCCTGGCGTGCTGTCGTCCTCGGCCCCGACGGTGTCCGGCACGCGGTCACGGTGTCCGGCACGGACGGCACCATCACCGGCAATACCACCCTCGGCGGATAGTCGGACCGTGCGCGCCTGCCGGGCCCGGGGCCGCTCCACCCGGGTCCCGACGCCCGATCACGCGGCCGGTCCCCGGCGCGCCGTCAACGACGTGTTCACCGGCCCGCGGCCGCCGGCGTCGGCGCGGGCGCCGGGGGAGTGGGCCGGGGCGATCCCTGCAGGGCCAGTACGGTGAGCACGACCAGCGCGTCCGTCCAGCCCAGCGGAGCGACGGCGGACGGCAGGCCGGCCGCGTTCACCGTTTCGGGGAGCTCGCCGAGTGCGTTGCGCTTTGACAGCACCCAGTCGAGCACCCGGCCCGCTCTCGCCTGCTCACCCGTGCCGGCCCAGGCCAGGGCGAAGAAGGCGGTGCTGGCCGTCCAGGCGTACGATCCCCAGCTGAAATCGGGGTCGTTGCCGGGCGAGACACCGCCGTTCGGCAACAGCAGCGCCCGGTAGGTCGAGTCCAGCGCCTCCCCGAGGCCGGGCGGTGCGGTGTTGAACGGGGGTGCCATGAACGCCACCGCGCTGTCCCTGCCGTGCTCGCCGTCGACGGTCCGCTGGTACCCCAGCGGAGCGAAGGAGACGGCGATGGCTGCGGACAGCCGCCGCGACGCGGCCGCCCAGCGCTCCGCATCCCCGGCCGCACCCAGCCGTGCCGCCAGGTCCGCCGAGGCGTTCAGCCCGGCCAGGAGGGGAGCTGCGGTGCCGATGTTGGCGGTCGTCGTGTCCAGCTCCCAGTAGTCCGGGGACGCCGGCGGCAACCCGTCCGGGCCGAGGGAGCGGGCGGCGAAGTCGGCTGCCGCCCGCACCATCGGGTAGAGCTCGCGCAGCCGTTCGTCCCGTCCGGCGGCCGGTGCCGCCTGGTACCACTGCCAGGTCGCCCACGGCACCCAGCCGTTCCCGTCCAGCTGCCATGTGCGCGCGTCCGGCGGCCCGCTGCCGTCCAGCTTCGTCCGGGCCTCCCAGGTGCCGTCGGTCCGCTGGGTGCGCGCGTCGTACGCCAGGATCCGGTACGCCTCCTCGTCGTGCCCGGTCGCCGCGAACGCAGCCGCGGCGAACGCTCCGTCCCGGGGCCACGAGTACTCCCACGGTGGGGACCATGCCGCGGCGAAGGCGCCATTGGGCTTCAGCAGGGCCCGCATCGAGAGCAGGGCGCGCCCTGCGGCGGCCCGCTGCCGCGCGGTGGCTCCTGGCACCCGGCCCCCGGCCAGCCATGCGCGGCTCTCCTCGACCTGTGCCAGCGCGCCCGGGTCGTCCGCCTCGACGACGGCCGACTCCGTGGCCCCGGCGGGCAGGTACCGCCAGCGGCCGGAGGGCAGTCGCAGCACGTTGCTCCCCGCGACGTAGGAGGCTCCGACGGCGAAGGACGGCGACACCGCCTCGGTCACCGCACCGTTGGCCAGCAGCCCCGATGTACGGGCCGCGAGAGCGGAGGAGGGTACGTAGCACGGCTCGGTCTCCCCGCACCGCTCGCCGCCGCTGGGGTTGACGCGGAAGGCCGGCCGGGCGGTGTCGTCGGCGTGCCAGCCGCCCCAGTACGCCCGGTCGTAGTTCCAGCTGCTGAGCGAACCGGGCACCGCCCGCCGCGTGCCGTACCAGGCGACCGGCCCGCTCTCCGAGGTCGTGGCCTGGACGAAGAGGTGGTAGGTGCGGCCCGCAGTGATCCCGGTGTCCCCGAGCGGGAACTCCACCCAGCCGGCTCCGGGGCCGCCGAGGGCGGCGAGGTCCACGGTGGCCGAGGCGATCGCCGACGCCGGGTCCGAGCGCACGCGCCGCACCTGGGCGGTCACCGTCCCCGTCGCGGCACCGCTCCCCAGCCAGACGCTCACCCGGGACAGCCGGGTGCCGTCGACCGTGAACCCCTGTGCGGCCGCGTTGTTCGTCGCCTTCACGCTGAAGAGCGCGCTCTCGTGGCGCACCTGCCCGTCGTACGCCACCGCGGCCGCGGCCGCCGCGTCGGGAGCCGCGGCCGGAACCCCGGTCAGCGACAGGCAGAGCAGGGCGGGCAGTACGGTCCTCGCGAACGCCATCCGGATACGGCCCTTCCTCCTCGACGGGACGCGCGTGCGGGGGTGCCCGGCGCCGCATTCCGGACCCACCATGCAGGCAGCCGGCCCCGGAGAGGGGCGCGTCCGTACGTGTTCCACCGGATCGGGGCACGGAGCCATCCGATCGGGGGCGTGCGCGGGGGGCCGGGGGCGCGCGGAACGGCGAATGCGCTTCGTGGCGGGGATTTCCACGGACCGGCTTGCACGATCGGGCTCGTTTTCCGATGGGGTGGTGATCGGGAGCGCCTGGCGCTCCGCGGCCGCTGGGGCGGGGGCAGGCGGCCGGCCACCCACACTCCACCGGGAAGGTCCGCTCAGACGTGAATGCCGCCGAGACGCTCGCCCTCGTGCTGTTGGCCACCACCGTGGTCGGCGTTGTCACGATCGATGTGCTGCGGGCGCGCACGCGCCCGCCGGGGCCCGGAGCGGGGAGAGCAACCGCAGGGCCGTCCGCCGGCCGACCGCCGAACGCCCCCGCGGGCCGCCGCCGTCGAGTCCCCGCCACTGCGACGGACGGCGGCGCACAGCTGTGGGGGAGCGCATGAACGCAGGAGAATTCGATCCGTCGGGATACCGCGCGGTCTCCAGCGAACTCGCCGGCGTGCTGCCGGTGGAGTTCACGGCCTTCCACTCCCAGCAGCACCGTGCCTATCTGCGCTACGCCCACCTGCAGCTGGGGAACCCCAAGGACGCCGAGGAAGTCGTCGACGACGTGTTCACCTTCCTGCTGAAGGTGTGGCGCCAGGCACTGAAGGAGGCGAGCCTGCACGGCTTCGCCTGGGCGGTGCTGCGCGAGCACGTCGAGCGGCGGCTGGCCGTCCTGGGACGGCAGGTGGCGATGGTCGAGACGGCCTGGTTCGCCGCACTGCGCCGCTCCTCGCGGGAACGGCTGGAACTGCTGGAGTCGAAACTCGGACTGTACGCGGCGATCGCGGGCCTGTCCGAGCGGCAGTACGACGTGGTGCTGCTCGCCTTCCTGCTGGGCAACGACTGCGACACGGTCGCCCGGATGATGGGGATCGCCCCGGCCACGGTCCGATCGCACATCCGCGGCGCACGCCGAACCCTGTCCCGCAAACTCGGGGTGGACTGGATCCCCGGAGAGGAGAAGGACCAGTGAGCGACAGGCCACGCCACCGAGACAAGCCGCCGTGCGGACTGGACGCGTCCCTGGCGGACGCGACGGTACTCGCGGAGGAGTACGCCGGATACGACGAGGGCGCCGCGCGGCGCCGCATCGCCCGCCGGATCGCCGCGGACCGCGCCCGCGCGGCGGCCGGAACCACCACCCTGGCCGGACCGGCCGCCGCCGCGGGCGGACCGGCCCCCCAGGCCGACACCGACGAGCTGGTCCTCGACGCGGCCTGCCATGTGCGGGCGGCCCGCGGTCTGGACGACCTCGCCTGGTGCCTCGTGGAGAGCCGGGACTTCGCCCAGCTCGCCCTGGCGGTCGACTCCTGGCCCCACGGCGCGAACTCGGCACTCCTCTTTGGCTGCTTGCTCCACCTCGCGGACCGGACGGAGGGCGCGCAGTTCTGGTTCCAGTACGCGGCGGGGGCGGGCTCGCAGACCGCGGCCCGCTGTCTCTACCTGCACCACCTGGCGCGCGCCGAGGTCGCGACCGCCCGGTTCTGGAAGCGCCAGGCCCACATCCTGGCGCCCGACGAACGCCTGCCGCCGCTGCCGCAGATCCCCCACGCGCTCGAAGAGGCCCTCGGGGCCTCCGTCATCTGGACGTCCCCGCCCATCACCACCCAGGACCTCACGTCCCTGACCGGCGGACCGGGCGGGGCCTGCCGGCCGCCGCTGCGGCTCCCGGCGCGCCTGCGGCAGGCCCTGACGGCGCGCCCCCGCAGGGAGCACCCCGACCTGGGGGAGGTCTTCACCCCGGGGCCGCAGGTCGCCGTGGCCGTCGCGCAGAACGCCCGGCTCAACCCCTTGCACCTCACGGAGCAGGCGAACGGGTGGGAAATCGAGGCGCTGAAGCAGCCGCGGCCGACCCGTGCGGCCGCGCCGTCCCCCGGGGGACGGACGGCCCCGGCACCACTGGAATCCGTCCACCGGGCACTGCGCGTCCTGGAAGTCGTCAACCGGCACTCGGGCGGCGTGAACCTGACCCAGATCGCCCGCGAGACGAAGCTGCCGCAGCTGGTCCTCGCCCGGGCGGTGGAGCAGCTCGTCCGCGCCGACCTGGCCACGCCGATCGGACCGGACGCCTATGTCGCCGGCCACGTCCTCCTGCTGAGCGAGACGGACGGCGCCGAGGGCCGCCGGCACCTGCGAGAGACCCTGACCTGGGTGCGGGACGCGGTCGGCGCCGCCGTCTACGTCGCCCGCTACACCGACGGCGAGGTCGCCATCACCCAGTACGCGGACGGTCCGGCCGCGCCCGCGGTGGAGGAGTGGGTCGACTTCCGCGCCGCCGCCCATGCCTCCGCGGTGGGCAAGGCGCTGCTGGCCCAACTGGACCACGACGGCCGGCGGGACCACCTGTCCCGCCACCGGCTCACACCCTTCACCACCCACACGCTCACCGGTGAGCGGGCACTCTTCCGGCAACTCGACGACCGCCCGCCCGACACGCCCCTCCTCGACCTCCAGGAGTACGCCGTCGGCACGGTGTGCGCGGCGGTGCCGATCACCGCCGGCCCGACCCCGGAATGCGTGGCGCTGTCCCTTCCCGTCCCCGATCCGGGCCGGCTGAAGCAGTCCGCCCGGATCCTGCAGAGCGAGGCGGCGGCGGTCCTGCTCGCGCTGATCGTCGCCGGCAGCCCTCGCCCTGCGGCACGCCGGCCGCAGGACCCCGTCCTCTCCACCTCCGTCTGACCTCGGCCCAGCCCCTGCACCTGCTGGGAGCGCAGGACCCGCCGCGCGGCGCGGCGCGGCGGCTCCTGCGCGAGGTCGCGGTCTCCGAGAGGGTGCCGCCCCGGCGACGGCGCGGGACCGGAGGTGGTCAGGGGGCGATCGGCAGCTGCCGCTTGTGCTCGGTGGCCCGGTAACGGTTGACGATGATGTCCAGGGCGGCCGCGTCGACGGGCTTGCCCTCCAGGACGTCGTCGATGTCGTCGTAGGTGACGCCGAGCGCCTCCTCGTCGGCCAGACCCGGATTCAGCGTCTCCAGATCCGCGGTCGGCGTCTTCCAGACCAGCGAGGAGGGCGCGCCCAGCGCCTCGGCCACCGCCCGGACCCGGCGCTTGGTCAGACCTGTGAGCGGAACCACATCGGCCGCGCCGTCGCCGAACTTCGTGAAGAAGCCCGAGACCGCCTCGGCGGCGTGGTCGGTGCCCACCACCAGGCCGGCGTGCGCGCCCGCGACCGCGTACTGGGCGATCATGCGCTGGCGGGCCTTGATGTTGCCGTGCACGAAGTCCTGGTGGTGCGCGTCGCGGAAGACCGTGCCACCGGCCAGTACCGCCTCCAGCGCCGCGTCGCTGGAGGGCTTCACGTCGACGGTCAGGACCCGGTCGGACCGGATGAACTCCAGGGCCAGCTGCGCGTCGGACTCGTCCGCCTGCACGCCGTACGGCAGACGCATCGCGAAGAACGTCGCCTCCCGCCCGGTGGCGCGGACCCGCTCGACCGCGAGCTGGCACAGCCTGCCCGTGGTCGTGGAGTCCACACCGCCGCTGATGCCCAGCACCAGCGAGCGCAGGCCCGTGGAGACCAGCCGGTCGGCGAGGAACGCCACGCGGCGCTCGATCTCCTGCCGGGCGTCGAAGGACGCGTTCACCCGGAGGTCCAGGGCGATCTCCTGCTGCAGCGATATGGACGCCTGGTCGGTCACGATTTGCTCCTCGGTCGGGCCCGCGGACAGTTCGGTTCGCGCCGCGGTGCGGGTCGCGGGCGCGAAGGGGGCCGGAAGAACTCTAGAGGAGGGACCGCGGAGCCCCTGCTCACGGGCGTGCCATCCGAGGCCACGGAGCGGGCGGGGCAGTCGGACGGTGCCCGCCTCCCGGTCATCCCGCCGCGATGAGACCGGGCAGGTCGCGCATGTCGTGGAACACGGTCGTCCCCGGGCCGTCGAGCGCTCCGGCCGGGGTCATCCCGCCCGCGTAGCCCAGGGACCGCATCCCGGCGGCGCGGGCCGCCTCCACACCCGGCCGGCTGTCCTCGACCACCAGGCAGGCCGCCGGTTCGACGCCCATGCGCTGCGCCGCGTACAGGAACAGGTCCGGGGCCGGCTTGCCGCGGGCGCCCCCCGAGGGCGACCTGGACGCGCGTCGCGATGCGCTCGGTGTCCACGAGCACGCCGTCGCAGTCGAATATGACGAGTTCAATCGGCTTGGTCATGCCCGCAGCATAGGGTCCGGCGAGCGGCGGACGTCGGCCGCGTGCATGAGGTGCCGGGGGCGGGGCAGGCGGAGTGCACGGGGAGAACGCACACCCCGCGCACGACGTACGAAGAAGGACGGACGGCAGGGGAGCGCCCCCGCCGTCCCCCGTCCATCGGAGGAGTTGTTTCCGCGTGACTGAACATGTGTGGAGTTACAAGTCGACCTCGGGCCACCTGGCCGGCACCGATCTGACCGGCTACAAGGTCGAGGCGACCGACGGCGGCATCGGCAAGGTGGACAAGCACTCCGACGAGGTCGGTGACGCCTACCTGGTCGTGGACACCGGTGTCTGGATCTTCGGCAAGGAGGTCCTGCTGCCCGCGAGCACCGTCGTCAGCATCGACCCCGACGAGCGGACGATCTACGTCGACCGCACCAGGGGCCAGATCAAGGACGCACCCGAGTTCCACCGGGACAAGCACCTCGGCGACCGGGACTACCAGCAAGAGCTGGGCTCCTACTACGCCGCCACCCGTTTCGGTCTTCCGCCGCTCTGACCGGCGCGAGTCCCGCCGCTTCGCGACCGTGGGCCCGAACTCGCCGAGTTCGGGCCCACGGTCGTGCCGCGTCCCGGCAGAGCGCAGGTTCCGTCAGTTCACATGCCGTACGGGCGCGTTGTCGCGCAGCTGCCGGGCAGCAGCACAACAGAGCTTTGCGCGAGAGCAATTCCGAGGAGAGGGCAGTTCCATGACGCTGGTACCGCACGCGAACGACACGTCCGTCCCGACCCCGGTGGAGCTCCGCCGGCACGTCGCACGCGCGACCGGCCGACTGCGGGACACCGCCGTGCACGTCGGGCGACTCGTCGAGGACAGGACGCCCGGTCCCGTGCTCGCCGCCGCGTGGCGGACGGCGACCCGGGTCCGGGACACGGCCGCCCGTTCCGGGCGGCTCACCGGGCACCCGCGGCGCGGCCCCGTGGGGGCGAAGGCCGGCCGGGCCGCGAGTCTGGCTCGGTCCCACCGCACCGCGCTGGCCACGGCCGCCGGCGTCCTGACCGTCGCCGTACTCGCGCGGCGCTCCCGGCGGGCCCGGCGGGAGCAGTAGGGCGGCCGGAACGCCTACGGCCGGTCCGGCGGTCAGGCCGTAGGCGTTCCGGCCGCCGGCTCCCGCGCCCGTTCGGCGTTGAACTGGGCGCCGGTGAGCAGGGCCAGGTTGGCGAACCAGAGCCAGATCACGAACACGACGATGCCGGCCAGCGACCCGTACAGGCGGCCGTAGGTGTCCAGTTGCGCGTAGAGCGTGAAGAGCCCCGAGGCGGCCAGCCAGAGCAGGGCCGCCAGCACACCGCCCGGCAGGCCCCGCCGGGTGCCCCGGATCTGGGCCGGTCCGGTCCGGAAGAGCACCAGCACCAGGAGCGTCACGACCACCAGCAGCACGGGCCAGCGCAGCAGCGGGACGAGGTCCGGGCCGGCTCCGCCGACGGCCCGTGCGGCCCAGCGGGCCGGCGGCCCGGACACGACCAGGCCCACCGCCCCCACGACGAGCAGCACCAGCAGCAGCCCGGCGTGGACGACGAGAATGTGTGCGGCACGCAGCGGACGCCGCATGTCCGGCACCCGGTGCATGGTGTGCAGGGCGCGGCGGAACACCGCCAGGTAACTGCACGCCGACCACAGCGCGCTCACCACCCCGCCGAGCAGCAGGGCCCACATCGAATGCCCCCCGGGGAGGCCGCCCAGCGCTTCGCGGAGTACCTCCGCCGACTGCGGTGGCGCGTACGCGGTCAGGTCGGTGATCAGCCGGTCGCGCCGCGCCCCGCCCAGCAGTCCGACGACGGACGCGGCGATGACGAGCGCGGGCAGCAGCGCGAGCAGGGCGTAGTAGGTGAGGGCGGCCGCGTGGTCGGCCAGGTTGTCCGTCCAGACGCGGACGGCCGTACGCCGCAACTGGGCGCGGGTGCGTGCCGCGAGGGCGGTGGCGGTGCCGGTGGCGGGAGGGCCGGAACGGCGTGACGCGGTACCGGTGCTGGGGATGTCGCTCACTCCGTACGCGTGCCCGCCCGCACCGCCTCCATGCGCCCGCGGGGCGCATCCGCCGGACGGGCCCCGGCCGGGACCGCTGCGGGGGAGTGCGGGGGCGTACGGACGGCGGGGCCGGATTCCGGCGGATCCGGCCCCGGTCGGGCGGCCCTGAACACGGGGGCCGTCCCGCCTCGCCCGGCTCCGCGGCGCCGGGCGGAAGGGTTCACACCTCGCGCCACCGGGCCATCGCCCAGGAGAACGCCCCGAACAGCATCAGCCCGACGGCCACCACGACCAGCAGCCACGGTCCCACCGGAGTCCCGGCGAACGACCTCATGGTGTCGTCCGTTCCCTTCGCCTGTCCCGGGTCGTAGCGCAGGGCCGCGTACACGACGAAGCCGCCGGCCGCCGTGAACACGGCCCCGCGGGCCAGCCCGCCGGTCACCCCGAGGAAGCCGACCGCCTTGCGCGACCCCTCCCACGACCCCTCCATGGCGAGGTGCCTGCGGAAGCGGCGCCGCGCCGCCTGTACCGCGATGACCACGCCGGCGCCGGCGACGGCGAGCCCCGCGGCACCCACCAGCCACTGGCCGAGGGGCAGACCCAGCGCCTTCGCGGTGATGTCACGGGACTGCTCATCACCGGAACGCCCGCCGCCGCCCGCGGCGAACACGAGGACGGAGAAGGCCGTCACCGCGTAGAACACGCACCGGCCCGCCGAAGCGAGCCGTTTCGTCGGCTTGTCGCCGTCCGGCCCGGACGCGCCGAACACGGCCTCCGACAGCCGCCACAGCATCATGCAGACGAGACCGATGCCGACGGCCCAGATCAGGACGGAGCCGAAGGGCTTGTCCGCGAGTTCCTGGAGGGCGCCATGCCGGTCGGCCTCCCGGCCGCCGTCCCCGCCGAAGGCGATGCGGACGGCCAGGATCCCGATCAGTACGTACAGCACTCCGCGCGTCACCAGGCCGCAGCGTGCCGCGACCTCCCGGAGGGTGCCGCCGCGCGACGCGGACCGGGCACCTCTGCTCGCCGCCTGGCTGGTCATGGTGATCAGACCTCGCCGCGCCAGGCGCCCGTCTCGATCCCGCGGGACTCGATGAACAGCTTGAAACGCTTCAGATCCCCGGTGACCTGACGCTTGACGAAGCCGAGCTTGTCGGCCGCGGCCTCGGCCACGCCGTCGGGCACCCAGTTCATGTGCAGCACGACCTTGGTGGTGGTCGCGTCGACCGGCTGGAAGGTGACGAGCCCGGCCTGGCGGGGCTCACCATCGACCGTCATCCACGCCACGCGCCGGTCTGGGAGCTGCTCGGTGATCTGCGCGTCGAACTCGCGCCGGACGCCACCCACGTTCGTCACCCAGTGGGTGAGCGTGTCACTGCGCTGGTCGACGCGCTCGACCCCCTCCATGAAGGCGGGAAAGTCCTCGAACTGCGTCCACTGGTTGTAGGCCGTGCGTACCGGCACGTTGACCTCGACATACTCCTCGACGTGCGACATGCGCATCCTTTCCGCGTCGTCGGCCGTCCCGCGCCCCCGAGGCGCGGGGGCCCGTCCGGACGTCTCGAAGGCGCGGCTACCCGGCCCCGGACCGGCCATGCGCCGGTACGGCGCGGGCACGGCCGAGGGTGCGGGCCCGCGCGGGCGCGCGACCCGGAGCCGGTCAGCCGTAGGCGATCACCACGTCGCGGAAGCCGAGGGAACCGAGCAGCCCCTCCAGCATCGACGTCGTGTTCTTCTCGGTCCGCTCGGCCAGGCCCGCCGTGCGGGCCGCCTCGTCGATGTGCTGTGCGGCGAGCTTCTGCACGGCCTGCTCACCGGCCGGGTTGTCGGAGAACAGGTCGCCGATCCGGTCCAGCAGGCCCCGCTGCTTCGACACCGCGTACGAGCGGTTCGGGTCGAGGGTCGCGGGGCCGAGTACGGCGTGCGGCAGCCGGATCGTGGCCGCGGTGCGGTCCTCGTTCACGGTGACGCTGCGCGCGTCCAGCCCGCCCATGTCGACGTAGCCGCTGACCGTGCCCGCGCCCACGTACAGGGTGCGGGTCCCGCGGATCGCGTCCGGCAGGAAGGGCGCGTCCTCCTCCAGGTCCACGACCACCTGGAAGTTGCCGACGGCCCCCTCGTAACGGTCCATGTCCTGGACCGACTTGAGCAGTGCCGGACCCGACCGGTCCCGGGTGTCGTGGCCGAAGAGGCCGCCGAACCCCGGAACCAGGCTGAAGCGCTCCACGAGCACGATCAGCACCACGACCACCGCCACGCCGACGACGATCCGCCCCCACACCGGGTGCCGCGTGCCGCCCGGCCGATCCGAAGAGGTTTCCATGTCCCGCGGATACCCCGCGGGCACGACTCCACTACGCGGGGCCGCCGTCCACCCGCCCTAGTGGCCGGTGGGCCTGCCGGACACCAGCCGGGCGGCTTCGATCTCGGCCCAGACGGCCTTGCCGCCCGGGTGCGCGTCCGCACCCCATCGATCGGACAGCCGCTCCACTATGTGGAGGCCGTGACCGCCCGGTACGCCGCGCCGGGTCGAGGGATCGGGGTGGGGGAGCGTCGTCGAGCCGTCGCACACCTCGATGCGCAGCACCTTCCCGGCCGTGAGGACGAGCTCGTGACAGCCGTCGGCGTGCAGTGACGCGTTCGTCAGCAGCTCGGACACGAGGAGCAGGGTGTCCTCGGCGGTCTCGGTCCCGTACCAGCCCCAGTCGCGCAGGGCCTGTCGCGTGAAGTCACGCCCCTTGGCGACGGAGCCGCGGACGCCCGCCAGGGCGAGTCGGCGGCGCTGCCCCGCGGCGGGTAGGCCGACACTCACAGGATCACCCGTTTCCGGTCCGACGGTCTCCACCGAGCTCTCTCACCCCCGCGTTGACACTGGTCTCTGTCCCAGGCGTATGCCCGGCGCGGGCACGATCGATGTACGGTACCGGCCACGCGTCGCAGACGGCCTCCCGCTCCGCCCGGGCAGGCGCACGACATTCTAGGCGACCGCCGTCTCAGGGCGTGGCCAGGTGCAACCGCAGCGTGAATCCGGACTCCGTCGCACGGACCTCGACCAGGTCGCAGAGCTGGTGGATCATCCACAGACCGCGGCCGCCGCGGGCCGAGGCCAGCGAGGGGCGGCGTCGTCCGGCCAGGGGGTCCGCCAGGTGTCCGTCGTCGCGGAGCTCGGCGACGACCCCCGCCGCGGGCCCCGAGACGCTCCACAGGCGCAGCGTGCCCGTCCCGCCGCCGTGGCAGAGGGAATTCGCCGCGCCCTCACTGATCGCCATGACCAGGTCACCGCGGCGTGCCGCGGTCAGCGCGGTGCCCCGCGCCCACCTTTCGGCGTACGCGCGCACCGAGGCCAGCCCGCCGCGGGCGTAGGCGAGGAGGGCCACCGGGCCGTCGGGCTCGGGCAGCGGGCGGTCCAGGTCCGCCGTGACCCGGGCGGCGTCGGTGTAGGCCTCGCTCGGCAGCTCCCGGCCCTGCTCGATGAGCGTGGGGTGGGTGCGCCGGGCGCCGTCCACCACGGCGGGCTCCAGCCCGGCCACGTCGTACGGGCACAGGACCGTGGCGGGCCGGTCGGCGAAGGCCGTGTTGATGAGGGCCTCGTGCCGGGTGGCCTCCAGCACCTCGGCGGGGGAGCGGCCGGGCCAGACGGGTTCGCCGACGATCCGTGCCGCCCGCCCCGGGTCCCGGTCGGCGAACTCCTGGAGGGCGGCCAGGACGCGGCCCGGATTGCGGCCCAGCTCCGCCATGTCGGTCCAGGTGATGCCGGTGCTCCCGGCCGGGCCGAGGCTGTCGCGCAGGGCGTCCAGGCGAGGTCCCGGAACGGCGACGAGCACCGGCTCGTCGGAGGCGAGGGCGGCGCGCACGAATCCGCTCACCCCCGTCACGTACTCGGTGAGGTTCCGGTAGAAGAGGGCGGGGTGGAGGAAGGGTCCGGGCCCGCCGGGCGCAGGAGCGGGGATCATGCTGCGGCCTCAGGCGCGGCGTACTCGTCCGGGAGCATCTCCACCACTTCGTGGTGCGGGTGCGGGTGCGGGTGCGGGTGCGGCAGGTCGTCGGGCAGCGGGTGCCGCTCCTGCCGGCCTGGGTCCACCGAGGCCCGTACACGTGCGGTGACCTCGGCGGGGGCGGGGAGGACCGCGGCGGACGGACCGAGGTGCACGAGGGGCCCGGGTGTCCCGGTCGCGACGCCGAGGACCCCGGGGACGGCTTGCCGGGCGCCGAGGCCGCAGGTGCCGCTCGGGCGCGCGTCGCGCCGGCCCCGCGTCGGCGGGGCGGTCGGCGGCGCGGTCGCGCCCGGGTCCGGGTCCGGGTCCGGCGTCATGGTGCGGGCCTAGGCCGTGAGCATGCCGGCGCGCAGCCGGGTCAGGGTCCGGGACAGCAGGCGGGAGACCTGCATCTGGGAGATGCCCAGTTCGGCGCCGATCTCGGCCTGGGTCTTGTCCTGGCCGAAGCGCATCTGCAGGATCCGGCGGTCGCGTTCGTCGAGCTGGTCCAGCAGGGGCGCAAGGGTGTGGAAGTCCTCGAAGAGCTCCATGGCGGGGTCGACCTCGCCGAGGCGCTCCGCCAGGGGCCGGGTCGTCCGGTTCGCGGTGGAGGGTGCGTCGTCGTCCGCGCCGGCGGCGTCGAGGGAGCCGCTCGTGTAGCCGTTGGCGGCCACCAGCCCGTCGATGACCTCCTCCTCGGACAGCTCCAGGTGCTGGGCGACCTCCTTGACCGTCGGCGCCCGGCCCAGGACGTCGGTCAGGGCCTCCTGTGCCTTGGCCAGTTCCGTGCGGAGCTCCTGCAGCCGTCGGGGGACGTGCACGGCCCAGGTCGTGTCGCGGAAGTACCGCTTGATCTCGCCGGTGATGTACGGCAGGGCGAGCGTGGAGAACTCGACCTCCCGGTCGAGGTCGTAGCGGTCGATGGCCTTGATGAGGCCGATGGTCCCCACCTGGATGATGTCGTCCATGTCGAGGCCGCCGCCGAGCACGCGGGCACGGAAGCGCCGTGCGGCGAACTGCACGAGCGAGAGGTTCATCTCGATCAGGGTGTTGCGGGTGTACTGGTACTCGCGCGTGCCCTCCTCGAGGGACTGCAGCCGACGGAAGAAGTGCCGCGACAGCTCACGTGCGTCGGTGGGCGTCACCTCACGGGCGTTGTCCACCCGGGTCGGCGTTCCGCGCCGTGTCAGGTCCTCGTCCCGCGCCGGTGTTCCCGGGTCCTCCCGGTCACGTACGGGGACGCGCGTGTCGGTTGCGCGAATGGGGCCTACAACGGTGGCCGAGCGAGACATGGTGGGCCGCTCCCTCCCGATTGACTGCGGCTGCCGTCGCGCTTCTGCCCCGGCATCGCGTGTTCACACACTCCGGTTCCGGAGGCTCTCCCGCGCGTCGCCGGCCTGCGGCCGCCGAGGTCCCGGCCGACCCGGGGGAGCGGTGCCGCCCTGGTGAGCAGGCATACTCCCTTGACGAGGACGTACCGAAGCAACACACGTACCGAAGCACACGTACAGAAGCTACAGACGTACAGGCGGCGATCCGTGGAGGCGGACATGAGCGGATTCGGGGACGCGTACCAGCCAGGTGCGGTGGGGGAGGGCTATCCGGCGGGAGGCGGCTGGGTGGTGGCGGCCCACGGGGAGCTGGACCAGGACACGCTGAACCCGTTGGAAGGGGCCCTCACCGCGGCGGCCGGCCGCCACTCGCTGGTGGTTCTGGACGCCGGCTCCATCACTTTCGGAGACTCCTCCTTCCTGAACCTGCTCCTGCGCCTGCACCACCTCACCGGGCTGCGCATCGCCGCCCCCGGCGAGCAGTTGCGCCGGCTCTTCGCCGTGACCGGGGCCGACACGGTCCTCTCCCTGCACGCGAGCGTCGAGGACGCCCTGGCCGCGTGAGCCCGCGCCGCTGAGCTCCCGGCGTCCGGTTCAGCCGGCGCACGGCTCGGCCCGGTGCGGGTCCGGGCCGCCCGCGGGCCGGAAGCAGGCTGTGATCGCCTTGCCGCCGTGGCACGAGTGGACGTCCAGCGCGTCGGCGAGCGCGGTGACGATGCCCAGCCCGCGACCGGAGGTCGCCGTCGCGTCGGGCCCGGTGCGATCGGCGCGGGGCAGCCGCGGATCGGCGTCGGCGACGCTGACGTGCAGGCAGATGCCGTCCCAGGTCAGTACCAGGTGCGCGGTGCCGGCGGCGTGCAGGTGGGCGTTGGTGACCAGTTCGCTGACGCAGAGCAGTACGGAGTGCACGGTGTCGGCCGCCGCGGCGTTCCACGGCAGGGACGCCAGGTGCGCCGCCGTCCACTGCCGCGCCGCCCGGACGCCGTGCGACATCGGGAACGAACGTGCCCAGCCGACCGCCTTGACCGCCAATGTCCTCACTCCCTTCCGTCGTGGTGCCCCCTCCGTCACCGGTTCGTCTACCCGGAGCCCGCGGCGACATCCGGGGACTTTCGGAGCACCGCGGGCGGAAGGTCAGTTCGGGCCGTCCCCCGGCCGGGACGCCGGGCCGGTCCGCTCCTCGGGATTCCGGAGGTACCGCCCTGCGGAGTGATCGAGCGTGCTCCGCCGCCCCTCCGGCGGCGTTAGCCTTCACCGGACCGGTGCCGCGGTGAGGACGGATCCCGGCGGAGCCGGGCGCTCCGGCATGCCCTGCCGTCGTTGGGCCTGTCCTGTCCGCGGATCGGCGCGGTTGTATCGAGAGTGAGGGTGACGAATGGCCGAGCGGGCGGGCGCGGATCCACGGGGTGGCGCAGCGGCGTTGCCGGGTGGCGGAATCGGAGAGTCGGAGCTGCGCCGGTTGCTGGCCGGGCTGACCGCTGTGCGGGACGGGGACTTCCGTACCCGGCTGCCCGACGGGGCGGACGGGCTGCTCGGGGAGATCGCGACCGTCTTCAACGGGATGGTCAACCAGCTGTCGCTGTTCACCTCCGAGGTCACGAGGGTCGCACGCGAGGTCGGCACCGAGGGCCGGCTCGGCGGTCAGGCGGACGTTCCCGGGGTCGGGGGAGCCTGGCTGGACCTCACGGATTCGGTCAACTTCATGGCCGGAAATCTCACCGCCCAGGTGCGCTCCATCGCCCAAGTGGCCACAGCCGTGGCCAAGGGCGACCTCTCCCAGAAGGCCACCGTCACCGCCCGCGGGGAGATCCTGGAGTTGAAGGAGACCATCAACACGATGGTCGATCAGCTGTCCGCGTTCGCCGGGGAGGTGACCCGGGTGGCCCGCGAGGTCGGCACCGAGGGCCGGCTCGGCGGCCAGGCGGACGTCCAGGGCGTCTCCGGAACGTGGAAGGACCTCACGGAATCGGTCAATGTCATGGCCGACAACCTGACGGCCCAGGTCCGATCGATCGCCGAGGTCACCACCGCCGTCGCCCAGGGCGACCTGACGCAGAAGATCAGGGTGGACGCGCGCGGGGAGATCCTGGAGTTGAAGGAGACCATCAACACGATGGTCGATCAGCTGTCCGCGTTCGCCGACGAGGTGACGCGCGTCGCCCGCGAGGTCGGCACCGAGGGCAACCTGGGAGGCCAGGCCACCGTCCAGGGGGTCTCCGGCACCTGGGAGGACCTCACCGACAACGTCAACGTCATGGCCTCCAACCTGACCGGACAGGTCCGGTCGATCGCCCAGGTCGCCACCGCGGTCGCCCGCGGCGACCTGTCGCAGAAGATCACCGTCGAGGCGAAGGGCGAAGTGGCCGCGCTCGCCGGTGTCATCAACACGATGGTCGACACGCTGTCCGCGTTCGCCGACGAGGTGACCCGGGTGGCCCGCGAGGTCGGCACCGAGGGCCGGCTCGGCGGCCAGGCCCGGGTCCCCAATGTGGCGGTCACCTGGAAGGACCTCACGGACAACGTGAACTCCATGGCCAACAACCTCACCGGCCAGGTCCGCAACATCGCCCTCGTCACCACCGCCGTCGCCAACGGCGACCTGTCCAAGAAGATCGACGTGGACGCCCGCGGGGAGATCCTGGAGCTGAAGACCACCATCAACACGATGGTCGATCAGCTGTCCGCGTTCGCCGCGGAAGTCACCCGGGTCGCCCGCGAGGTCGGCAGCGAGGGCCGGCTCGGCGGTCAGGCCGAGGTCGAAGGGGTCTCCGGCACCTGGAAGCGGCTGACCGAGAACGTCAACGAACTCGCCGGCAACCTCACCCGCCAGGTGCGGGCCATCGCCGAGGTCGCCAGCGCGGTCGCCGAGGGCGACCTGACCCGTTCGATCACCGTCGACGCCTCCGGTGAGGTCGCGGAACTCAAGGACAACATCAACTCGATGGTGGGATCCCTGCGCGAGAGCACGCGGGCCAACCAGGAGCAGGACTGGCTCAAGTCCAACCTGGCCCGCATCTCCGGCCTGATGCAGGGCCACCGGGATCTCGCCGCCGTCGCCGAACTCGTCATGGACGAACTGACGCCGCTGGTCGCCGCCCAGTACGGCGCCTTCTACCTCGCCGAGGACGCCCCCCGCGGAACCGTGCTCACCCTCGTCGGCTCCTACGGCCGCCCCGCGGGCAGCGCGGCGGGCGCGAGGTTCGCCCTGGGCGAGTCCCTCGTCGGGCAGGCGGCCCGCAGCCACCGGATCATCGCCACCGACCGGGTCCCCGGCGACTACGTCATCTCCTCCGGGCTCGGCCACACGACTCCGGGCAGCCTGGTCATCCTTCCGATCGTCGTCGACGACCAGGTCCTCGGCGTGATCGAACTGGCCTCCTTCAGCGCCTTCACCCCCGTGCACCGGGACTTCCTCGCCCAGCTGATGGAGACCATCGGTACCAACGTCAACACGATCGTCGCCAACGCCCGCACCGACGAACTCCTCGGCGAGTCCCAACGGCTCACCGGCGAACTGCAGGCCCGCTCGGAGGAACTCCAGGTCCAGCAGGAGGAACTCCAGCGCTCCAACGCCGAACTGGAGGAGAAGGCCGCCCTCCTCGCCAGCCAGAACAGCGACATCGAGGCCAAGAACCTGGAGATCGAGCAGGCCCGGCAGGAACTGGAGGCCCGGGCGCAGCAGCTGTCGCTGGCCTCCACCTACAAGTCGGAGTTCCTGGCCAACATGAGCCACGAGCTGCGCACCCCGCTCAACAGCCTCCTCATCCTGGCCCAGTTGCTGGCGCAGAACCCCACCCGCAACCTCACCCCCAAGCAGGTCGAGTACGCGGGCATCATCCACTCGGCCGGCTCCGACCTGCTCCAGCTGATCAACGACATCCTCGACCTGTCGAAGGTCGAGGCAGGCAAGATGGACGTCAATCCCGAGCTGGTGCACCTGCCCCAGCTGCTGGAGTACGTCGACGCCACCTTCCGCCCGATGACCACGCAGAAGAGCCTGGACTTCACCGTCACCACCGCCCCCGACGCGCCCGGCGACCTGCTCACCGACGACGCGCGGCTGCGCCAGATCCTGCGCAACCTGCTCTCCAACGCCGTCAAGTTCACCGAGCGCGGCGGCGTCGAGCTGCGCATCGAACCGGCGACGGCCCCGGAGATCCCCGCCGGGGTCTCCCGCCGCGCCCCCATGCTCGCCTTCCGGGTTCGGGACACCGGCATCGGCATTCCCGAACAGCAGCTGGAGTCCGTCTTCGGCGCCTTCCAGCAGGCCGACGGAACCACCAGCCGCAAGTACGGCGGCACCGGCCTCGGCCTCTCCATCAGCCGCGAGATCGCCCAGCTCCTCGGTGGAGCCGTCACCGCCGAGAGCACCCCCGGCCAGGGCAGCACCTTCACCCTTTACCTGCCCGTCAGCCGCGCCGACTACGAGGACGGCCCGCGCGGCGAGCCGGCCGGGACGCGCTCGCCCGGGGGCGGCACCCAGGCGTCCGATCCGGGCGGCCGCAGGACCGCCGCGGCGCTTCCGGCGCAGCGCCGCCCCCGTCGTCTGCTGGTGATCGAGGAGCGGCCGGGCGGCCTGCTCTCCCTCGTCGCCGAGAGCGCCGACCGCGACCTCGTCCCCCGTCGGCACGCGGCCGGGGAGCGCGGCGGCATCCAGGTGGTGGGCGCCACCAGCTCGCGGGAGGCGGCCGCCGCGCTGGCGTCCGACGCGTTCCACTGCGTCGTGCTGGAACTGGACATGCCCGGGGGCGAGGCGCTGCGTTTCCTCGACGCGCTCAACGGCGACCCGGCCCTCTCCTCGCTCCCGGTCCTCGCCCATGACAACCCCCGGGGCCGGACCGGCCGGCAGGAGGCAGCGCTGCGCGAGCGGGCCGTCTCGCGCCGGGTGGAACTGCTGTCCAGCCTGGACGAGCTGCGCGAACGCATCGCCCTCCACCTGTCCGCCGAACAGCCTGGGGACGTAGTGCCCCACAGGCAGGCGGACGCGGGGCAGCAGGACGCCCACCTGCCCGACGCCGACCTGGCCGGACGCACCGTCCTCGTCGTCGACGACGACGCTCGCAACCTCTTCGCCCTCAGCGGGGTCCTGGAGCTGCACGGCATCCGCGTGCTCCACGCCGAGGACGGCCGCAAGGGGATCGACACCCTCATCGCCAACGCGGACGTCGCCCTGATCCTGATGGACGTGATGATGCCGGAACTGGACGGCTACGCGGCCACCGCCGAGATCCGGCGGATGCCGGCCTACGAGGCCCTGCCCATCATCGCGGTCACCGCCAAGGCGATGCCCGGGGACCGGGAGAAGAGCCTCGCAGCCGGCGCCAGCGACTACGTCACCAAGCCCGTCGACGCCGACGACCTCATCGCCCGCGTCCGCCACTGGCTGACGCGGTGACCGGGGACACGACACGGCAGGAAGCCGTCCACCCGCCGTCGGCACCGGTCGCCGCCCGCACCGTCCCGCAGCAGTCCCCGACGCCGCTGGGGCGGCTCGTCGCCACCGTCGAACGGCTGCGCCGGGAGGTGCTGGAGGCGCAGGCCGCCGCGGACGGCCGGGCGCTGGTCGAACTGGCCAAGGGCATCCTCATCGGTCAGCTGAACTGCACCCCGGCCGCGGCGGCACGCCAGCTCGACCTACTGTGCCGGGAGAGCGGCACGTCGCGCCTCGAACTCGCCGCCGACATCGTCAACCAGGCGTCCCGCGACCACGTCAGCGAGATCGCGGCGGCGTTCGTCGACCGTGCCGGTACCGATGACGACCCTGTGGGGCACCCGACGGTCTCGGTCCGGCTGCGTACCGCGGAGAGCGGCATGCTGGCCGCGGCCTCCGACACCCAGGCCGTGGCCGATTCCCTCCTGACCCATGCCCTCGACCCGCTCGGAGCCGTCGCGGTGGCCGTCTGGACCGCCGTCCCCGACGGTTCGCTGGCCCTCGCCGGACACGCCGGGTTCCCGCCCGGGGAGGCCGCCCGCTGGCGCCACGTACCCCCGGGCGTCTCCACCGTCGCCGGTCTCGCACTGCGGGAGCGCCGACTGGTCACCCTGCCCCGCACCCGACGCACCGGCCTCCCCTCGATCGGTCACCTCCAGTGGCCCGACGGCGGACGGATGGCCGTACCGACCGGGACGGGGGGACGGATCCACGGTGTCCTGGAGATCTGCTGGCCCCAGCCCCTGGCCCCGCAGCCGCCGCAGATCGAGCGCCAGGTCGAGGCTCTCGCCGAGCTGTGCGCCCGCACCATGGACGCCGCGCCGCCCGGCGATCCGGCGGTAGGCGACGCGGTGCTCCCGGACGTAGCGGAACTCACCGACCTCGCCGAGGGTCTTCAGGACCCTGCCGTGGTGCTCACCCCGGTCCTCGACTCCGAGGGCCGCCTCACCGACTTCAGGATCCGGCACGTCGGCAGCCGGTTCGTCGATCCCGTGGGACGGCCGCGCGGCGACGTCAACGGGGCGCTGCTGCTGGAGGCCTACCCGATGGCCGCCGCCGAGAACGGGCTGTTCGACATCATCGAGCGCGTCCACGCGACGGGCGAGCCGTTCCGGGCCGAACGCATGAGCCTGACCGCGCTGGTCGATCAGATCCCGCTCACCTCGGTCGCGGACATCAGCGTCAGCCGCCACGGCGCCGCCGTCCTCCTCATCTGGCGGATCGAGGACGAGACGGCCCGACTGGCCAACCTCCTCCAGCACGCCCAGCGCCTGGGCCGCATCGGTGGTTTCGAGGAGAACCTCGCGACCGGGGAGACCACCTGGAACGCACAGCTCTACGCCTTGCACGGGCTCCCGGCCACCGCGGACCCCGTACCGCTGCGGGAACTTCCCGGCCACGCCCATCCGGACGACTCGGCCGCCCTCGGCCGTTTCCTGCGGGCGCTGCTGGGCCACCGCCGCCCCTCCTCGGTCAACTTCCGCCTCCAGCGTCCCGACGGAATCACCCGCCACATCCGGGTGGTGGCCGAGCCCGTCCTCGACGCGGACCGTCGGCTGCACGCCGTACGGGGCGCCTACCAGGACATCTCGGCCCAGCACTGGACCGAGGTGGCACTGGCCGCGACCAGGGACCAGCTCGCCCACACCGAGGCCGAGTCCGCCGAACGCAACCGGCTGGCGCTCCAGCTCCAGCACGCCATCATGCCGCCCACGCCACCGGCCATCGAGGCCCCGGGGATGCGGGTCGCCGTCCGCTACCGGCCGGCCGAGACCGAGTCGCTCGTCGGCGGCGACTGGTACGACACCGTGGTCCTGCCCTCCGGCCTGATCATGCTGTCGGTGGGCGACGTCGCCGGGCACGGCATCGAGGCCGCCACCGGCATGGTCGTGCTGCGCAACGCCCTGCGCGGCCTGGCCGTCACCGGCGCGGGTCCGGGCCAGCTGCTGTCCTGGCTGAACACGGTCACCCACCACCTGGCCAAGCACGTGACCGCCACCGCCGTGTGCGGCCTCTACGACCCGGGCACACGGCTGCTGCGCTGGGCGCGCGCGGGCCACCTGCCGCCCGTACTCGTCCGCGGAGACCAGGCGGAGGCCTTCCCGCTGATCGAGGGCCTGCTCCTCGGCGCCCTGCCGGACGTCGCGTACAGCGAGCGGGAGGTCCGGCTGGAACCGGACGACACCCTGCTGATGTACACGGACGGGCTCGTGGAGCGCCGGGACTCCTCGGTCCAGGACTCGCTGGGCCACCTGGTGAACGCGGCCGCTGCCGGAGCGGGGGACCTGGACGCACGGTTGGACCGCCTCCTGGCCGGGAGCCGGTCGGACACGGACGACGACACCTGTGTGATCGGTATCCAGGTGGGTTGACCACGATGCCCTACCTGCCGGTAACTTGAGCGCGGCCCAGAAGCGCCGACGGAAGGAACGGGCACGTGCCGAACCACGACCTGACCGGCTTCACCGAAGGTTCGTTCACCCACGACGGCGCGACCCGCCGCGTACTGCGCGCGGGCACGGGCCCTGCCGTGATCGTCATGGCGGAGGTCCCGGGCATCACCCCCAAGGTCATCGCGTTCGCCGAACGGGTGGCCGCGGCGGGCTGCACCGCCGTGCTCCCGGTGCTCTTCGGCGAGCCCGGACGCGACCCGGACCCGCGCAGCGTCGGCTGGGCGAACAGCGGGCGCTACACGGCGTCGACCATGTGGCGGGTCTGCGTCAGCCGGGAGTTCACCCTGCTGGCCACGGGACGCAGCTCGCGGGTCGTGGGCTGGCTGCGGGCCCTGGCCGCCGCCGAACACGAGCGGTGCGGCGGTCCCGGTGTGGGCGCCGTCGGCATGTGTCTGACCGGAGGCTTCGCCCTGGCGATGGCCACGGACGAACGCCTGATCGCCCCGGTGCTCTCCCAGCCGTCGTTGCCCCTGGCCCTCACTCCGGGCCGCGCCGCCGCCATCGACATCAGTCCGGAGGACCTCGCCGTGGTCCGCGGACGCTGCGAGCGCGAAGGGCTGCAGGTCCTCGGACTGCGCTTCCGGGGCGACCGGCTGGTCCCGGGCGACCGGTTCGCCTACCTCCGGCGCGAACTGGGCGACGCCTTCGTCGCCGTCGAGCTGGACGACAGCGACGCGAACCCCGCGAGCCCCCTGCCGCCGCACTCCGTCCTGACGGAGCACCTCGTCGACGAACCGGGCCGGCCCACCCGGGAGGCCCTGAACGCCGTCCTCGACCTCTTCCGCACCCGTCTGCTGCTCCAGGAGCGGCCCACCGCCACCGGCTGACGGCGCGCGCACCGGCCGTGAGACCCCGTCACGCGTCGCGGCCGGGGTGTCGCAGGCGGCGCGGATCCCCACCGGGAGGGGGGTATCGGGCATCCGGTGGTCGTATGAACGGCCGCCGGGATCGCCGCCGGTCCGGTTCGCGGGGAGCGATTCCTGGGGCGCGTTGCGCAGGCCGGGCGGCAGTCGAGTGGCAATCTGGGACAGAACACCACAAACCCCGATCCCGTGTGCTGCTCGTCCCGTACGCGCCGACGACTCGCCGCCAGTGGGCCGTCGCGCGCCCGGTGCGGCCTCGTGCGCGCGTCACTTCCCCTGGTTCGTGCACGTCGGCGACCGGCACGTGGTGGGTCTCGAAGGTCCTTCCGGGGGGCAGCGGATCCCGATCCCCGCTGCCGCACCGGGCTCTCGCCTCGCGACGAAGACGGAGTGCTCATGGCCACCAAGAAGAACCTCACAGCCAACCGGGAATCCCTCGTCCACAAGGTCCGCTACGCCGCGAGCCGCCCGCACCGCATCGCCCCGTACCTCAGGCGCGCCGCCCGCGACCGGTGGCTTGCCTTCAAGCACCCCGACCACGTGAGCTACTACCGGGCGGTGATGGCCTCGGACACGCGCCGCAGTCCCGAGGCCGCCGTCGGCAGCCAGACCCACGAACGCTGGCTCGCCCTCGGGAAGATGCAGTTCGACTACCTGCTCGGTCACGGACTGCGGCCCGGGTCCCGGATGCTCGACATCGGCTGCGGCAACCTGCGCGCCGGCTGGCGCTTCATCGAGTACCTCGACGCGGGGCACTACTACGGCATCGACATCTCGCCCGACATCCTCATCGCCGCCAAGCAGACGCTGACCGACCGGGGCCTGCAGGCCAAGGTCCCGCACCTGACGATCACCCGTAACCTGAGGCTGGACTTCCTGCCCGACGGCTATTTCGACGTCGTCCACGCCCACAGCGTCTTCTCGCACTCGCCGATCGAGGTGATCGGCGAGTGCCTGGCCCACGTGGGCCGCGTCCTCGCGCCCGGCGGCCACTTCGACTTCACCTTCGACCGCACCACCGGCACCGAGCACCACGTCCTGCGCGAGGACTTCTACTACCGGACGCAGACCCTCGTGGACCTCGCCGCCCGGCACGGACTTGCCGCCCGCTTCATGGAGGACTGGGAGGAGCTCGGCCACGGCCAGTCCAAGATCCGGGTGAGCGCCGCCGGCGCCGACGCGTGACGACCGGCGGCCCGCCGGGGCCGGCACGGCGGCGACGGGTACGGCGAACCGCGGAGCGGCATCGGTGCCCGCCCCCGGCGGGCGCGCGGCTTCAGGAGACGGCGTACCACTGGCTGGCCCAGCCGGTGTTGATGGTGGCCGTGGACTGCGCCCCGAGGTCCACGGTGGTGGGCAGCGACCTCTGTCCGGTCAGGATGCTGCTGTAGCGCAGGTGAGGCGGCGTGAGCCCGGCGTTGACGGAGATGCCGGCGCCCGTGGACTTCAGGGTGAGGGCGTTGGTGGCCCAGTTGCCGTTCAGCAGCAGGGCGATGAAGTACGTGCCGGGGGCGGCCGTGAAGGGCTTCGCGAGGGGCAGCGGCTTGGCGATGGCGTCGGTCATCAGCTGGGGCGAGATGTCGGCGGTGGATCCGACCAGCGTGCCCTTGGCGTCGTACACGCCGAGGTAGCAGTCGGCCAGCTGGGCGTTCGGGTCCAGGCCGGCCAGCCCCAGCCAGATGTTCGACCAGGTGACCTGCTCGCGCAGGACGATCCGCACCAGCGTGATCCGGCCGCCGACCCCCGCCGACGACTGGGCCGTGACATGGCCGGCGTCATTGGGGTCGCCGGTCCAGGCCAGCAGGTTCTGGTCCTGCGGCCGCGGTCCGTCGAACCCGGCGCCGCCGCCGTTCGGCGCGGCCGGGGCGGACGCCGTGGGACCGGCCTGGGCGGGCCTGCCCCCGTCGGAGGCGGTGCTGCAGCCGGCCAGGGCGAGTATCAGCCCGAGCGCGGTGACGAGGCCGGTGGTGGCGTTGGTGGTGCGGGTGCGCATGGTCCCCCCATGAGGTGCCGGTTGTGCCGACGGACATGATCACACGACCGTCGGCCCGGGCCGGAAGCCGAGGGTCCGGACGCCCGCCACACGAGCGCCGGGCCGGTCCCCCGGGTGCCCGGGGCCGGCCTCCCCGGCCCGGGCCGCGCACCCCGCCCCGCCGCCTCCCCCGACCTCGCCGGGGCCCGGGGGCCGGGGGAGCCGCCGAACGGACCAAGGCGCAATCCCGTGCCGAAGCCGCGCGGTGCAAGCGCGCCTATCGTGGGAGGAACCTCACGACCGGGACGGAAGCACACGGACAGGTGGATCGTGAACGGATCCGGGATCGACTACCGGGCGGTGTTCCACGCGCTGCCGGGCGCGGCCGCGCTGCTGACCCCTGATCTGGTGTACCTGGACGTCAATGCCGCGTACCTGTCCGTGGCGGGCCGCACCCGCGAGCAGGTCATCGGCCGCCACATCTTCGACGCCTTCCCCGACAACCCCAACGACCCGGCCGCGACGGGCACGCGCAACATGCGCGCCTCGCTGGAGCGGGTCGTGGCCACCGGGGAGCGCGACGCCATGGCCATCCAGCGCTACGACGTGGAGGACCCCGAACGGCCGGGGGTCTGGCAGGAGCGGTACTGGAGCCCGGTCAACGTCCCCGTCCTCGCCCCCGACGGCGCCGTGGCGCTCGTCCTGCACCGGGTGGAGGAGGTCACCGAGCTGATCCGGGCCCGAGGCGCCCGCAGCGGTGAGAGCGCGACGCAGGTGCTGGAGGCCGAGCTCTACAGCCGGGCGCGGGAGCTCCAGGAGCTCAACGAGCGGCTGCGCCGGGCCCACGCGCGGGAACGGGAGGTGGCACTCCACCTCCAGGAGTCGATGCTTCCCGAGCCGAGCCCCCTCGCCCACCACCAGGCGGCCGTCCGCTACCGCCCCGCCGCCGCGGCCCTGAACGTGTGCGGGGACTGGTACGACCTCGTCGACACCCCCGGCTGCACCGTCGTCGCCGTCGGAGACGTGGTCGGCCACGGACTGGGCGCGGCCGGGGTCATGGGGCAGCTGCGCAGTGCCCTGTCCGCCGCCTCGCTCGTCGCCGAGGGCCCCGCCCAGGCCCTGGAGGTGCTCGGCCTCTATGCCCGCTCCGTCGCCGGAGCCGAGTCCACCACCGCCGTCTCGGTCTTCATCGACTGGAACAGCCGCACCCTGACGTACAGCAGCGCCGGCCACCTTCCGCCCGCGCTCTGCGGCCCCGACGGCACGGTCGTCTTCCTCGACGGGGCCACCGACCCGCCGCTCGGTGCCCGCCCCGAACACGCGCCGCGTCCCCAGGCCCGTACCGCCTACACCGAGGGGTCGGTCCTGGTCCTCTACACCGACGGGCTCGTCGAGCGCCGGCGCGAGGACATCGACACGGGCCTGGGCAGGCTCGCCGACGCACTGGCCCGCCACCGGGGCGCCGATCCCGCCGTGCTCGCGGACGCCCTCCTGGCCGATCTGGTGCCGCCCGTCGGCGTCACCGACGACACGGTCCTGGTCGTCCTGCGCCTGGAAGGACCGGTCGACACGCCCACCAGATTGCATGAACATGCGTGAGCCTGCATACTCTTCCTATGTCTAAGGTCCTCACCTCCCTTCCCGCCGGCGAGCGCGTCGGCATCGCCTTCTCCGGCGGACTCGACACCTCCGTCGCGGTCGCGTGGATGCGCGACAAGGGCGCCGTCCCGTGCACCTACACCGCCGACATCGGCCAGTACGACGAGCCCGACATCGCGTCGGTGCCCGCCCGCGCGTCGGCGTACGGCGCCGAGATCGCCCGCCTGGTCGACTGCCGCGCCGCGCTGGTCGAGGAGGGGCTGGCCGCGCTCACCTGCGGTGCCTTCCACATCCGCTCCGGCGGTCGGGCGTACTTCAACACCACGCCGCTCGGCCGTGCCGTCACCGGCACCCTGCTGGTGCGCGCGATGCTCGAGGACGACGTCCAGATCTGGGGCGACGGCTCGACCTTCAAGGGCAACGACATCGAGCGGTTCTACCGCTACGGCCTGCTGGCCAACCCGCACCTGCGCATCTACAAGCCCTGGCTGGACGCGGACTTCGTCGCCGAGCTCGGCGGCCGCAAGGAGATGTCGGAGTGGCTGCTCGCCCACGGCCTCCCCTACCGCGACAGCACCGAGAAGGCTTACTCCACGGACGCCAACATCTGGGGCGCCACCCACGAGGCCAAGACCCTGGAGCACCTCGACACGGGTGTCGAGACCGTCGAGCCGATCATGGGCGTGCGGTTCTGGGACCCCTCGGTGGAGATCGCCGCCGAGGACGTGACCATCGGCTTCGACCAGGGCCGCCCGGTGACGATCAACGGCAAGGAGTTCGCCTCCGCCGTCGACCTGGTGATGGAGGCCAACGCCATCGGCGGCCGCCACGGCCTGGGCATGTCCGACCAGATCGAGAACCGGATCATCGAGGCCAAGAGCCGCGGCATCTACGAGGCCCCCGGCCTGGCGCTGCTGCACGCGGCGTACGAGCGCCTCGTCAACGCGATCCACAACGAGGACACCCTGGCGCAGTACCACAACGAAGGCCGGAGGCTGGGTCGCCTCATGTACGAGGGTCGCTGGCTGGACCCGCAGGCGCTGATGATCCGCGAGTCCCTCCAGCGCTGGGTCGGCGCCGCCGTCACCGGTGAGGTCACGCTGCGGCTCCGGCGCGGCGAGGACTACTCGATCATGGACACCACGGGTCCCGCCTTCAGCTACCACCCGGACAAGTTGTCCATGGAGCGCACCGAGGACTCGGCCTTCGGCCCGGTGGACCGGATCGGACAGCTCACCATGCGCAACCTCGACATCGCCGACTCGCGCGCCAAGCTGGAGCAGTACGCCGCCCTCGGCATCGTCGGCAACACGCACGAGACGCTCATCGGGGCCGCCCAGGCCGCCTCGACGGGCCTGATCGGCGCGATGCCGGAGGGCGGCGCCGAGGTCATCGCCTCCCGAGGCCGGGCCGAGGGCGACGATGAGCAGATGCTCGACCGTGCCGCGATGGAGTTCGGCACCGACTGATCCACGGCAGGCCCGGCCCGGCGGCGGGCGGCGCACACCTCGGACCCGGAAACCCGGGGAGGGGCGCGCCGCCCGCCGCTTGTCGTCGGGTCGGATGTCGGATGTCGGAATCCGGGTGCTCGATGCCCGACGCCGGCTCGGCCCGTCGGGGATCCGGGCCCCGCGCCGCACCGGGCGGCACTCCGACCCCGTGCGGCTGCCCGCCCGCCCCGGCTCTCAGTCGCCGGTGGGTCGGGCCTCTCCGGGGTCCGGCGCTCCGTCGGCCGACGGCCGCCGCGCGGGGGTGAAGATCCGGTCCAGGTGGTGGCGGAGCACCGCGACGGCCGATTCCGACCGCCGCTGGCCCACGAGGATGCTGGTGCCCATCGTCGCCGCCATCGCGAGGAGGCTGATCGCCTCCGTGCGCGCGTCGGCGTCCGGATCGGCCAGACCGCCTTCCTGAGCCTGCCGGAGCAGCCCGGTCAGCGCGTCCTCGGCGGCGTCCGGCTTGTCGATGAACGGCTGGGCGGCGAGGGCGTCGTCCGTCACGGACAGGATCGAGTAGGAGCTGTAGAGGAGATGGAAGGTGCGGCTCTCCTCGTCCACGGGCAGGGAGGCCAGGAGGATCGCCTCGACGGTCGCGCGCACCCCGGGATCCGGGCCGACGGCGTCCAGTCGGGCCCCCACCCGCGCGGTGAAGCGGTCGGTGAGGTGCTGCAGCCCGTAGAAGAGCAGCTTCTCCTTGGTCTGGAAGTAGTACTGCACGAGCCGGAGTGACACGCCGGCCTCAGCTGCCACGTCCCTCATGCCGACGGCATGCAGTCCGCGCCGTCCGGCGACCCGGACGAGCGCCTCGGCGATCTGTGTCCGCCGTTCCTCGTGGTCCACGCGCTTCGGCATGTGTCGTCCCGTCTCCGCCCGTCGGTGGTGGTGAGGGCTCCGGCGGCGCCGGCCCTTTTCATGGTACCGCCGTACCATTTTCATGGTACGTTCGTATTACGAAGAACGGATCTTCCCGGAGGTGCCCCGTGCCCCAGACCGCGACCCGACCCCGCGTGCGCCGCGACATCGGCCACTATGTGAGCGACACCCTGCGAGACCGGTACTTCGCCGCCTGTGACGCCCTCTACGCGATGGGCGCGCCCGCCCGCTCCGAGACGGACGTGGAGACGAGCTTCGGTACCACCCACGTCTACCGCTACGGCCCCGCGGACCCGGCCGCCGAATCCCGCACGCCCGTGGTCCTGATACACGGTTCGGGCGGGTGTTCCGCCCAGTGGTACCCGAACACCCGCGCCCTCAGCGCCGACCGGCCCGTCTATGCCCTCGACACGCCCGGCGACCCCGGCCGCAGCGTCCATCGCGAGCCGATGTGGCAGCCCGAGCGCGCGGCCCAGTGGATGGACGAGGCCCTTGACGCGCTCGGCCTGGACGAGGTCCACCTGGTCGGCTCCTCGTACGGGGGCTGGCTGGTCATCAACCAGGCCCACCTCCGGCCCGGACGCCTGGCCTCCGTCACCGCCCTCGACCCGGGCGGCCTGGAGAAGGTCGGGCTGCGCTTCTTCTTCTGGATCTTCGCCAGCCTCTTCGCCACCTTCGCTCCCAAGGCCTGGCGCCCCCGTCTCGCCAAGTGGCTGGAGCAGCCGGTGATCGTCGTACCCGAACTCCGTGCGTGGATCCAGGCCGGCGTGCGGGCCTTCCGGATCCGCAGGCCCGCCCCGCTGCCGCTGTCGGACGCGGAACTGGGCTCCATCAGGACGCCGTTCTACCTGATCATGGGCAAGCGAAGCCTGCTCGTGCACCCGAAGCGGCAAGTGGAGCGCGTACCGCGCCTCGTACCCGGCGCCCGGGCCGAGATCCTCGCCGCCACCGGGCACGGGCCGGAAATCGACCACCCCGAGCTGGTCAACGCCAGGATGCTGGCCTTCATGGAGGACGCGGACTCCCGGGGCGCGTGAGGGCCGGGGCGAGGCCCTTCCGGTGCCGTCGCCCTCCTTGTGCGACGTGAGGGGCCGACGTGCGCGGGGTCAGCGTTCGCCGAGGTCCGAGGGGGCCTCCTGAACCAGCCAGCCGTTGCCGTCGGGATCCTCGAAGGAGAGGAAGGAGTTCCAGGTGCCACCCTTGCCGTCTGCCCAGCCCGCGTCGCCGAGATGGCGCACGGGGGAGACGGGCACCCCGCGCTCGGCCAGGGTCGCCCGGGCGGCCTCGATGTCGGTCACGCACATCTGCAGGCCATGCAGGGTGCCCGGGGTCATGACCTTCACGCCGGGCGGTGTGGGCATGCCCTGGAGCAGGGCGACGGAGCACCGTGAGCCGGGCGGCGTCAGCTGGATGACGCGCACCCCGGGGGCGACCTCGTCGTCGAGGTCGACCGCGAAGCCGACCTTCCCGGCGTAAAACTCCTTCGCACGGTCCATGTCGGTGACGGGGACGGGGACGACTTCGATGGTCCAGTTCACGGGGTCTCCTCGGAGACGTCGTCGGTTCGGTCGGCGCCTGTGGCGGGTCCACGGTCGCCGATGACGGTCCGGTCGCGCACGTCGAAACGCCCGTGAGGGGCTGACAGGATGGTCCGGTGAACCCTTGTTCGAGGAAGGTGGGAGGGGTGGCATGATCGGGGGGTGATCGCCGAACCCACCCGCCCCGGAGCGAAGAAGTGCGTCCTGTTCGACGTCGACGGCACACTGATCGACGCCGTGGACAACCAGCGCCGCATGTGGGGTGAATGGGCGCGCCGCCACGGGCTGGATCCCGACGAGGTGCACCGGGTGGCACTGCGCACCAGGCCGGTGGAGACCTTCGCCGAGGTCGCTCCGGAGCGGGACCCCGAACAGTGCCTGGCGATGCTGCACGCCCTGGAGGACGAGGACGTCCGCTCGGGCACCTACGGCGCGTTCGAGGGTGCGGCCGGACTGTTGGAGGCGCTGCCGTCCGGGTCGTGGGCGCTCGTCACGTCGAACTACGAGCACCGGGTGCGCGGGCGCTTCGCCCGGACCGGCCTGCCCGTGCCGGAGGTCGTCGTCGATGCCGCCTCCGTGGCCGAGGGCAAGCCGTCTCCGGTGCCGTACCTGCTGGCCGCCGCGCGACTGGGAGCAGAGCCGCGGGACTGCCTGGTGATCGAGGACGCGCCGTCCGGAGTCCGCTCCGGGCTGCGCGCCGGGATGACGGTCTGGGGGGTCAACGCTCCCGAAGCGGTGGCCGGGGTGCACCGCCACTTCAGGAGTCTGGGCGAAGCGGCCGCGTCCGTCCTCGCGTTCGCGCACGGCACCGGCCCGCACGCGTGACGGGCGCCGGCCGCGGCGTGGTGAATGCGCCGCGGCCGGTGGTGTGGCCGGTG
Organism: Streptomyces sp. PCS3-D2; assembly: GCF_000612545.2. GTDB lineage: Bacteria > Actinomycetota > Actinomycetes > Streptomycetales > Streptomycetaceae > Streptomyces. The sequence continues at coordinate 7,274,462 of NZ_CP097800.1, forward strand.
TGGGCAGGGCGGTCTCGCTCACGCCGTGGCGAGCACCCCCGTGGTTCGCCACGGCGTGTGCGACGCCGCCCTGGTGCGTCCGTGCGTCCGTGCGTCCGTGCGTCCGTGCGTCCGTGCGTCCGTGCGTCCGTGCGTCCGTGCGTCCGTGCGTCCGTGCGTGTGTCGTCAGTTGACGGCTGCGCCGTGCGAGTGCGGTGTGCCGGTGGGGTGGAAGCGGGCCATGCGGTCCGTGGGGACGATGGTGGGGAGCAGGAAGTTCCACAGATCGGTGACACGGTGGTGGAGGTCCTCGCGGCGGGTGCGGACGTGCGAGGTGACCTGGATGCCCGTGAACGCGGCGACGAGGAGGGCCGAGAGGGCGCCCACGTCCAGGGAGGGGTGGATGTCACCGTTCTGCTGGGCGGGTGTCAGGCAGGTGCGGCAGGTGTCGATCCAGGCGTCGTACGGCGTCGGGTCGGGGCTGGTGAAGGAGCCGACCTCGATGACCAGACGGATGCCGGCCCGGACCCGGACGTCGGTGCGCAGTCCGTGGGCCATCCGGTGGCTCAGGTCGATGATGGTCTGCAGTCCCGGGTTCTCGATCGCCGGCACGTTCTCCGCGACCCGGAACTGCTCGTCCATCAGCGTGCGGGCGAGGGCCTGCTTGGACGGGAAGTGGAAGTAGAGGGCACCCTTGGTGACTCCGGCGTGCCTGACCACGTCGCTGAGGCTGGTGCCCTCGAATCCGCAGTCGTCGAACGCGATGGCCGCGCCGTCGAGGATGGCCTGACGGGTGATTTCGGCCCGTTCCTGTCTGGCCCTCGCCACGTGGTGGTCCTCCCGGTCGCTGTCGGTGGGGTGTCCGCTGTGGTGTGCCGTCAATGTAATCGGGTGAACCGAAAGAAAACCAGTCGGCAAGTACGTTTGTGTGAGAAGCGAGAAAACGTTCAGTCTGTTGTGGTGCTCCTTGTGCTGCTCTCGTCGGGCGACCCTTGGGCCGTGAAGCACGAACAGCGACTGTGGTCAGGCGAGTTGACCGGGTGGGACGAGGTGCCCGGGCCCCCCCGGGAGGGTTCGCGGGTACGACGACGGGCCCACACCCCCCTCCGGCCCGGCGGCTTCGTCCCGTCCCGCCCCTCGGTCGCGTCCCTGCCGAGCCGTTCCGACGTCCGTACTCCGGTCATGGCGATCGCGGCCTACGTGGCAGCATGAACCCCGCCGCGCCGGTTCCGTCAGTCCGGGTCCGCCGCGTGCCGCACCACCGTCACAACGCTCACAACACGAGAGGGATGGGCTGTGCCTGCTCCACGGATGCGTACGACGCCGCTGCCCGGCATCGGCGTCCAGTACGACCTCACCACCCGCGAACACCGCAACCTGTCGGTCATCGCGCACCGGGACGGCACGCGCACGGTCAGCCTGTACCGTGCGGACGATCCGGACGCGTGTGCCGAGTCGCTGCACCTGACGGGACCGGAAACAGCCTCGCTGATCGACGCGCTGATGCCGGCGCACCACAGTCCGAACCTCCTGCACACCACCGACCTGGGCCTGGTCGCCGAGCGCGTCGAACTCTCCGCGCACTCGCACTGGAACGGCCGTGTGCTGGGCGAGACCCGGATGCGCACCGAGACCGGAGTGTCGGTCGTGGCGGTGCTGCGACGGGCCGAGGCCCGTCCCTCCCCGGCCCCGGACTTCCGCCTGGCCGGTGGAGACACGCTCATCCTGATCGGCACCCGCGAGGGCGTGGACGCCGCCGCGGCGATTCTCGGCAGGGAGTGATCGAGTGCATTCCGCCGTCTTCCTCATCGAATTCGGAGCGATCATCCTGGGACTGGGTCTGCTGGGCCGGGTCGCGGGCCGCCTGAAGTTCTCGCCCATACCCCTGTACCTGCTCGCCGGGCTGGCCTTCGGCACCGGTGGTCTCCTCCCGCTCGGCGCGAGCGAGGAGTTCGTCGCCATAGGCGCCGAGATCGGGGTCATCCTCCTGCTGCTGATGCTGGGTCTGGAGTACACCGCGAGCGACCTGGTCTCCAACCTCAAGACCCAGTACCCGGCGGGGATCGTCGACTTCACCCTCAACGCGCTGCCCGGTGCCGCCGCGGCCCTGCTGTTGGGCTGGGGGCCGGTTGCCGCCGTCGTCCTGGCCGGCGTCACCTGGATCTCGTCCTCCGGAGTCATCGCCAAGGTCATGGGAGACCTCGGCCGGCTCGGCAACCGCGAGACCCCGGTCATCCTCAGCATCCTGGTGCTCGAAGACCTGGCCATGGCCGTCTACCTGCCGATCATCACCGCCCTGCTCGCCGGAGTGAGCCTGGCGGCGGGCAGCCTCACCCTCGCCATAGCCCTCGGTGTCGCGGGCGCGGTCCTGTTCGTCGCCGTCCGCTACGGCCGGCTCATCTCGCGCTTCGTCTCCAGCGACGATCCGGAGAAGCTGCTGCTCGTGGTCCTCGGTCTGACCCTGCTGGTGGCGGGAATCGCCCAGCAGCTGCAGGTATCCGCCGCCGTCGGGGCGTTCCTGGTCGGCATCGCGCTGTCGGGCGAGGTCGCCGAGGGCACCCACACGCTGCTCAGCCCGCTGAGGGACCTGTTCGCGGCCGTGTTCTTCGTGTTCTTCGGCCTGCACACCGACCCGGCGAGCATCCCGCCGGTGCTGCTGCCCGCGCTCGCGCTGGCCGTCGTCACCGCCGGAACGAAGATCGCCACCGGTTACTGGGCGGCCAGGCGGGCCGGTATCGGAGTGAAGGGCCGTTGGCGGGCGGGCGGCACGCTCGTGGCCCGGGGCGAGTTCTCCATCGTCATCGCAGGACTCGCCGTCACCGCCGGCATCGAACCGGCGCTGGGGCCGCTCGCCACCGCCTACGTGTTCATCCTTGTCGTCATGGGGCCGCTCACCGCCCGGTACACCCAGCCCCTCGCGGCCCGGTTCGCCGCGCGCCGGCGTACGGCCGGTCGGTCCGCCGACACGGTGCCGGACACTGCCTCGGCCCTGCCGGAACCGGTGTCGCGGGACCGCTGAGACCGGGCGGGGCGCGCCGCCTCACGGCAGCCGTTCACGCTTCCGCCGGTTCGTGTCGGAGCGGATGACCGTCACCGCCGCCGCGATCAGCCCGGCCGCGAGGAGTAGTCCGTGAGGCAGGACGGCGCCGGCGACGGCCGAGGCGAGGGCGGCGGTCAGGGCGAGCGCCGGCACGGCCCCGTGTCGGCCGGACCGGTCCCTGGCAGGGCCGCGCCCGCAGCGCGGACGGCCGTGCCCGGTGGCAGACCGCGGCGTGCGGGTCCCGTCCTCGTGGTGCATGCGCCGCTCCTCTCGTGCCCGGGCGCGCCTCCGCGGGCCGGAGGGCGTCGCCCACGCTCAGTGCCGTGGTCCGCTCGACCCGCCGGGGTCGGGGGCGCTGCCGGCGCCGGAGGCCCGTCTCACGACCGGCCCGCGGGCGCCGCTCCGGGTGCCTCGGCGCAGCGTAGGCGGTCGCCGGTCACGGGGGCGCCGTCGGCGATGTTGCGGTCGTAGGTGACGGTCCTGACCAGCGCCGGCTCCGCTCCGACGGCGACGTCGAAGTGCGCGTCGTGTCCGGGCACCGCCTCCGTCCGGGAGCCGGGCAGCGCCGCCGCAAGGGTCGCCGCGTGCTCCTCCTGGCCCGGGGCGTACCGGATGACGGGCGGCCCCGCCGGGCGGACCGGGGGCGCGGACGCGGACGTGTCGGTGACGGCGAAACCATTGCGGCGCAGGGCCGCGGCCACGGTGGCGTCGTCCACCCGGACCGAGACGGCCGCGGGGTTCGTGGGCGCCGGGTTCTCGGCGACGGGCTGGATCCGGGTGTCGCCGGTGATCGGACGGTCCGCGCCCAGGGCCTCCCACAACGCGGCGGCCCGCGTCTCGTCCCACACGAGGGTGGACCCCACGCCGGGCACGCGGTGGTCGAAGAGCCGGATCGGGACGGTGGCGAACTCGGTCCGGTCCGCCCGCAGGCGGCCGAGCGCCCAGCCGATGCGGATCAGGTCTCCCGGGCCCGTACGGGTATCGGTGCGCACGGTCTTCAGCAGGGTGTGTACGGTCCGCGCCGTGCGTGCGGGGTCGGCCAGCGCGCCCTCCAGGGTGAGCCGGGCCAGCAGGTCGTTGACCAGGCGCTGCTGGCGCCGGACACGGCCCAGGTCGCCCGGCCGGAGGTTGACGTGCCGGGCCCGGGCGTAGCGCAGGGCCTGGTTGCCGTCGGCGTGGTGGCGTCCGGCTCCGATGTCCAGGCCGGAGTTCTCGTCCTTGAGCGGCCTGTCGGTGCACACGGTGGCGCCGCCGAGGTTGTCGACGGTCCGCTCGAAGCCTGCGAAGCCGGTCTCCAGGTAGTGGTCGACGCGGAGCCCGGTGGCCTTCTCGACGGTGGCGACCGCGAGCGGGCCGCCGCCGAGGGCGAACGCGCCGTTGATCTTTCCCTTGCGCGGAGGCACGGCGGTGCCGGCGTACTCGACGTAGGAGTCGCGCGGGATGGAGACGACGCTCGCACGGTGCCGGTCCTCGGACAGGTGCACCAGCATCATGACGTCGGTGCAGTTGCACCCTTTGCCGCCCACGTGGAGCCGGTTCTTCTCGGCCCGGGAGAGCCCCGCGCGACTGTCGACGCCCACGATCAGGATGTTCGTGCCCCGGCCGCCGTCCGCCGCGGTGTGGGCCGATACGGCCTGCGGGCTCACGAGGGAGCCGCAGGAAAGGGCGGTCACGCAAGCGAGAGCAACGGCGAGTCGACGCAATGCAAATCCCCCAAAAAGGACGAAATCGTATCGATTGGCGACTTTAGGGGGCGCCGGGGGAGGAGTCGTCGCGCACACGCCGGAGTCACCCGCGCGGCGGTCCGGCGCTCGGGGGCTACCCGCCGTTGGCGGAGAAGTGCTGGTAGTCCGGATTGGCCCAGCGGCCGCCCCACTGCCAACCCGCCTCGCGGAAAGCCGCGGAGACGGCGTCGTCCGGGTGGATCTGGCCCGCGCGGGCCGGTGACCGCTGCAGGTGGGGGCGTGCACGGGGCGGATGGACGGTCCCGTTGACGTCGACGTACGGATTCTCGGCGGGGTTGATGTCGACGGCGTCGCCCCAGGCGTGCCGTGACAGGCGCCGGGGGTCACCGGTGACGGGGCGGCAGTTGAAGCCCGACGTGTTGTCGTCGGCCATGGCCTGCTCGTCGTTGCGGTACTCGGCCATCACGCGCATCCGGCGGATCGGGAAGCGCGCTGCGAAGGCCCGCTCGAAGACGTGGAGGAGAGGGGTGACGGCGTTCTCGTGGGCGACCATCTCACCCGCGTGGACGCGGCCGTCGAAGCCCCAGTGGTTCATCCGGATCAGGCGGAGCCGCTCCGGCGGGACCGGGCAGCCTGCCCGGTGGGAAGCGCCCAGTTTCGCCTGCGGTACGGCGGTGACGCGCGAGGCGAATCGGGCGGGAGGGACGGGCGGTCCGGTGGGCAGGACCGGCGGGGCGGCCTGCGTGGAGCAGGCCAGTGCGGCCGCGCACAGGGCGGCCGTCAGGGCCGCGGCCGCTGTGGTGTGGCGCACGGGACAACGCTACGACGCGCGCCGCGGGCGGGCATGCCGGAACCGTCCCGGTGGGAGGTGGGAGGTGGGAGGTGGGAAGCGGGAAACAGGAGGGCGGCAGCGCCCGGCCCTCGGCGGGCGGGTCGGGGGGCCGGCGCTCAGCAGCCGATCGGCCCCTCGCCCGTGCTCGCGCATCCGGCGTCGGCGCCCCGGGCGGCCGCCCCGCACAAGGAAGCCTCCACCTTGCCCAGCAGGCGGCCCAGCTCGGTGCGCTCGGCACCGTCCAGACCGTCCAGGGTCTGGCGCTCCAGCTCGCCCCACGCGCGGCTCACCTCGGCGAGGAGCCCGCAGCTCGCCTCCGTCGCCTCGACCAGGGAGGCGCGCCGGTCGGCCGGGTCGGGGCGGCGCCGTACATGGCCGGACTGTTCGAGGCGCTGGAGCATCTTGGTCACCGTGGACGGGTCGAGCCCGACCGCCTTGATCAGCTCCGACTGGCGCACGGCCCCGTTGTCCCACAAGTGCATCATCAGGAACTCCTGGCCCGGATGCAGTCCCAGGTCCCGCAGTAGTCGGCCCGCGGCGATCCGGTGGAGTCGAGCCACCCGGCTGATCGCGTGACTGACCGGGCCGTCCAGCACGGCGCCCGGCACTGCCGCGCACTGCGCGGGCGCGGGCGTTTCCGGGGCGGCTTCCGGGGTCATGGAACGTTCCTCCTGCGTCGTGTGCGTCGGGGTCCCGATGGTGGGGCGCCGCCCGGACCGTCCTCCGGTGCGTCGATCCTACCTGCCGCACCGATTTTACCTTGGCCGGCCAAGTAATGAGGTACGCTGCACCTCGAAGCCATTACTTGGCCGACCAATTATCCTTGTGAGGCGAAAATGACCAGCGCTTTCGACCCGGTCCGCATGGCCGGCAGCACCCTCTCCAACCGGATCGCCCTGGCCCCGATGACCCGCAGCCGCGCAGGCGAGGGCGGTGTGGCCACCCCGCTCGTCGCCGAGTACTACACCCAGCGCGCCTCGGCCGGCCTGATCATCAGCGAGGGCGTCCAGCCCTCCGTCGTCGGACAGGGCTACCCCTTCACTCCCGGCCTCCACAGCACCGAGCAGGTCGAGTCCTGGCGCGCGGTGACCGACTCCGTGCACGCGGCCGGCGGGCGGATCTTCGCCCAGCTGATGCACTCCGGCCGCATCGGCCACCCGTCGCTGCTGCCCGACGGACTGGTGCCCGTGGCCCCGTCCGCCGTCACCCCCGCCGGTCAGCTGTTCACGGGCGAGGGCATGAAGGACTTCGTCACCCCGCACGAGCTGACCGGCGAGGAGGTGCGGGCGACCATCGCCGACTACGCCGAGGCGGCCCGCAATGCCATCGAGGCGGGCTTCGACGGCGTGGAACTGCACGGGGCGAACGGCTACCTGATCCACCAGTTCCTGGCCCCCGGATCGAACCTCCGCACCGACGAGTGGGGTGGCCCGGCCGAGAACCGTATCCGCTTCGCGGTCGAGGTCGTCCAGGCCGTTGCCACCGCGATCGGCGCCGAGCGCACGGCCCTGCGCATCTCGCCGGGGAACCCGTACAACGACATGTCCGAGCCCGACCCGCGGCCCGTCTACGAGGCGCTGGTCAACGAGATCGACGGGCTGGGACTGGCCTACCTCCACGTGCTGGAGTTCGGCCCCGAGGCCCGGGAGACCACCCTCGCGCTGCGCAAGCAGTTCTCCGGCCTCCTCGTGCTGAACCCGGCAACGGAGGGCCCCACCGATCACCGGGCCCTCGCACTGATCGAGGACGGCACCGCCGACGTCGTCGCCTTCGGCGCCCTCTTCCTGGCCAATCCCGACCTGCCGGCCCGCCTGCGCACCGAGGGTCCGTACAACACCCCTGACACCGCCACCTTCTTCGGCGGCGACGCCCGCGGGTACACCGACTACCCGACCCTTCAGGGCGCCCCCGCACCGATCAGTCCCAGCACCTCGGCCGTGCTCCGCACGTCACCGAACGACCGGTAGACCGTGTGCAGGGCGGCGTTGTGGTCCTGATCGCGCCGGGCCGCGTTGGCGTCGGCGACCATCACCACGCGCAGGCCCGTCGTGGCCGCGTCCCGGGCCGAGGACTCGCAGCAGACGTTCGTGAGCGTGCCCGTGATCAGGACGGTGTCCACGCCGCGCTCCGCCAGCAGTTCCGGGAGCGGGCAACGGCCGGGAAAGAAGGCGCTGTAGGCGTTCTTCTCCACCACCGGATCCTGCGCCCGGACATCGAGGGAGGGCCACAGGCGCGAGCGCGGCGGGCCCTCCCCACCGGTGGCCGCGAACCGTTCGCCGGCCACCGGTCCGTAGAACTCGCCGCTCACACCCCCGAGCGGCGCTTCGTTCGCCGGCACGACCCAGGCCACCAGACCCCCGGCCGTACGCAGCGCCGCGGCGATCCGGTTGATGTGCGGCACGATCCCCCGGGCGTAAGGATTGGCTCCGGCGAAGAAGGGCACCATGTCGATCACGACCAGGGCGGTGCAGGCCGGATCGACGCTCTCGTACGCGTGCCTCCTGCCCCGTCGGGCTTCCTGCCGGGCGTACTCCCGGGGTTCGATCCGCCAGTCGTGGAGCGTGGAATCGGTCCGCATGGGTCTCCTGCCGCCTGCCCGCCTGTGACGGCGGGAGACTGCCCCGCCGCCACCACGGGCAAGCCCCTGCGCGCGTCGGCCGCAGTGCCGGCCTCCGCGGCGCCCCCCTTCGGAAGGCGGGTGCTCCGCGCCCAGGGCGCGCCCGCAGCGCCGGTGCCCGCTCAACCGCGCCGCTCGCGTACGGAGACGGTCACGTGGTCCACCCGCATCGGATGACCCGGCTGAGTGTCCGGCCCCACGTCCGCACCGTCGGCGTGCGGCAGCTTTCCGCCGAACGCCACGTTGAGGATCAGGAACAGCCCGTGGTCCACGGCCCGCTGCCACGTGGCGGAGTCCATCCGGTCGGCCGTCACCCGGTGGTACACCCGGCCGTCCCGATACCAGCGCACCTCCTGCGCCCCCGGGGCGAGGTCCACCTCCACGGCATACGAGTGAAACGCCGTCCGGCAGTCCGGGCACGGCTGGGGACCCGAGGTCAGGCCCACCGGCTCCTGGCACGGTCCGCCCTCCACGACTCCGCAGTGCAGGGAGCCGAAGACGGTGTCACGCCCGTTCACGGACTCCATGACGTCGATCTCCCCCACGCCCGGCCACCCGGTGTAGCCGTCACGCAGCGGTGCGCCCAGGGTCCAGAAGGCCGGCCAGTAGCCGGCCGCCCCGGGCCCGGTCACGTCCGGCAGGGCGATCGACGCCTCGATCCGCAGCACCCCGCCGGGCGGGGGAGCGAAGTCGGAGCGCCGTGTCTCGATGCGCCCCGACCTCCACGCGCCGGCCTCGCGGGTGGGGACGATTTCGAGCACGCCCTTCCCGTCGAGCCGGACGTTGTCGGTCGAGTTCGTCATGGTCTCCACCTCGCCGGTGCCCCACTGCGGCGCCGGGCAGCCGGGATAGCAGGTGCCCACGTCGTGGATCCAGTCGGCGGCCGACGGCGGGCTGCCCGCCGGTCCGTCGAAGTCGTCCCGCAGGAGCCGCGTCCAGCCGTCCGCGCCCTCTTCCGCGCCCGCCGCTCCGGCCGGGCCCGCCGCGGGCAGTGCCCCGGTCTCGGTGAGCAGCCGCTCCAGTCGGTTCGTCAGGACGACCGCCGCCGCATTGGTCAGGTGCGCGTCGTCCCGGTAGAGCAGGATCCGGTCGAGTACCGCCGGGCAGGTCGGGCCCTCACCCGGGCACAGCACCTCGTTGACACCGACGCTCCGCACGCCCGGCAGCGCACCGGACGCGATCAGCCGCGCCAGGGGGTCGGGCCGCAGGGCGCCGGTACGCCCGAAGGCGCACGCGGCGGGGGAGTCGGGGTGGCCCGATACGCACGCCGGGACGTCCGTACCCGGGACGGGGGTGTCCTCGATGTAGACGATCGGCACGCCCAGGGCCCGCAGCGGTGCCAGGGTCCTGCTCCAGGCCTCGGCCAGGAGCTCTTCGTCCGCCGTGTACCGGTTGAGCGAGGAGACCACGACGAGGCGGGGCCTGCGCTGCTTCCCCAGCCGCTCCAGGGTGTCCGCCCGCCAGGTGTCGCACTCCCGGTAGACCCGGCCCAGTTGCGGGCTGTCCACCGTCAGGTCCGGCAGCGGGCAGCCCTGCTTGACGAATTCCTGTAGCGCCCAGCCCCGAGAGGCGGCCAGCGCCAGTACCGGCGAGAACCACTGCCCGGCGTGCGAGTCGCCGAGCAGGACGATCCGGTCGGGGCTGTCCACCGCGCCGAACAGGCAGTCCGGGCTGCGCGTCTCGGCCGGTGCGACCTCGCAGGGCCCGTCCGGGGGAAAGTCGGCCCGCGCCTGGACGGGGCTGGGCACCACCGGGCCGTCCACGAGCGGCGTCCCCGCGCTCCGGGCCAGCAGGGCGGGACCCGAGGCGGCGCCCGGAGGCAGGCCCTTCGGATCGACCGGGGCGGCGGGACCCAGCAGGTTCAGGGTCGTGGTGCCCATCACCAGCGCGAGCACGACCGGCAGCACGATGGCCGAGACACCCACCGACAGCCCCCGGCGGGGGAGTTCGGAGACGGTACGGCTGCGCCGCAGCGGCTGCTCGACCCACCGCATCGTGCCCAGGGCGGGCAAGACCGCCGCCAGTGTCAGTGCGGTCTTCGCGGGCCAGCCGAGCGGACCGGTCCGGGCCTCGGCGAGCACGAGCACCGGCCAGTGCCACAGGTACAGGGTGTAGGAGAGCCGCCCGAGGGCCCGGGGCGCCCGCCCGGCGAGGAGCCGTCCGACGTCACCGGCACCCGGAGCGTAGCGCTCGCCGCGTCCCGGCACCGCCGCGAGGATCACCGCCGCGGTGGCCAGGGACGGCACGAGCGCCGCCCAGCCCGGGTAGGGGGTGGCGGCGTCGTACGCCACGACGCACCACCCGATCGCCGCGGCTCCGGCCCAACCGCACACCAGCCGCAGCGGCCGGGGCCCCCGCATCAGGTGCCAGGGCAGCAGGGCGAGCAGTGCGCCCACGCCGAACTGCCAGACGCGTGCGGGCGTGCCCAGGTAGGCGAGGGAGGCCGAGTGCCCCGTCCAGTACAGCGAGAGCACGAAGGACGCGAGGGTCAGCGGGGCGGCGATCAGGACTACCGCGGAGCGCACGGCGCGGCCCCGGCGGACCGCCCGGGCGGCGCCGAGCGCCAGTACGGCCAGCAGCGGGGCCCAGAACAGGTAGAACTGCTCCTCGACGGCGAGGGACCAGAAGTGCAGCAGCGGACTCTGGTCGTGTCCGGCGGCGAGATAGTCCGTTCGCTGCGCCGTGAAGCGCCAGTTGGCGACGGACAGTGCCGCCGCGACGACGTCGTACTCCACATCGGTGCGGCGCAGCGGTACGGTCAGCCAGGCCCCGGCCAGCGCCACCGCGGCCAGCACCACGGCGGCCGCGGGAAGGAGCCGTCGGGCGCGCCGGGAGAAGAAGTCCCCGAGCCGGATCCGGCCCGTGGTGACGGCCTCGCGGACCAGCAGACCGGTGATCAGGTAGCCGGATATGACGAAGAAGACGTCCACGCCCACGAAGCCGCCGGTCGCCCAGGGGATGTCGGCGTGGAAGGCGAGGACGGCGAGGACGGCGACGGCGCGCAGGCCCTCGATGTCGGGCCGGAAGGCGGACCGGTGGGGGCTGGGACCGGACTCGGCGCCGGGGCGGGAGCCCGTCGGCAGCGGGCCGGCCGGAGCGTCGGCGCGTCCCCGGTGCCGGCTACGGCCGGGGGAGAGGAGGAAGGACATGGTGACGGCGCCTTTCAGCTCAGCCAGGGAAGCATCGGGTCGACCCACCCCGACGCCAGCAGGCCGGTGAGCAGGAGGACCGCGGACGCGGCGACGGTCTCGGGCCAGCGGCGGGGCAGCATCTGGGACGGGGAGCCCGGGCGGGCGCGGAACCCGGCGCGCAACCCGGCGTGGACCCGGGCGCCGACGAGGGCGCGCAGCGAAGTCCCGCTCGCGCGGGCGGGGTTGAGCTCGGCTGCGAGGTCTCGGATCAGCGGGGCGTTGATCTGGAGCTGCACCAGGAGGTAGAGGAGCAGCCCCCAGTTGGGCTCCCAGCCGTTGCGGGCCACCGCCCGTGCGAGCCCGGCGGCCGCCGCTCCGCACGAGAGCACGAGCCACGCCAGCGACACGGCCACCACCCGGCGGGCCATCCCGCCCCGGGAGGCCGCCCCCCGGGCGCCGGTGGGTACCCAGGCGGCGGTGCGGCCGCGCAGCGTGTGCAGGAACGCGGTCGCGGCGGCGACGCTCGTCAGGACGTTCGCCCGGATCACCTCGACCCGCCAGCGGGTCCGGCTTACCCGGGGCAGCAGCACGTGCCACAGCCACAGCGGGGCGAGCAGCGGCAGCACGTGCCAGGGCCGGATGTGGTCCGGGTACCAGAACAGCATCACCAGGGGCGGCAGAGGCGCGGCGAAGGTGTTCACGGCCGTCGTCAGGTAGCCGATGATCCCCTCGTAGAAGCACAGTCGCATGCGCCAGGGAGCCCGCATCCGGCGCAGTACGGGGGTGCCGAGCAGGTGGAGGTTGCCCATGGCCCACCGGTACTGCTGGTTGACGAAGGAGGTGACCCGGTCGGGCGAGGTGCCCTTGGCGACCAGCACCGGTACGTAGAGGGTGCGGAAACCCTTTTCGTGCAGGGCGAGTCCGGTGTACAGGTCCTCGCTGTGGTCGAGCCGGGCGAAGCCGCCGGCCAGGTCGATGGCGGAGCGCCGGTAGACGGCGTTGCTGCCGCAGCAGATGGCGGCGTCGCTGGCGTCCCGGGACGGCTGGATCCAGCGGAAGAACCACTCCTGGGCGGAGCCCGCGGCGCGCTGGATCCAGCTCATGGACCCGTCGGTGTCGAAGCACTGCGGGCTCTGGACGATACCGACGGCGGGGTCGGACAGGTACGGGACGAGATGGCGCAGGAAGTCCGGCCGGGGTGCGAAGTCCGCGTCGAGGATGGCGACGAACTCGGCGGTGCCCAGGGTGAGCGCGTGGTTGAGGTTCCCGGCCTTCTTCAGGTGCCCCCGGTCGGGCCGTACGACGTACTCGTAGCCGTACGAGGCGGCCAGCGCGGCCACTTCGGGACGGTCGGCGTCGTCCAGGACCCACACCGTCAGTGCGTCGGCGGGCCAGTCGACCCCCGCCACCGCGCGGTAGGCGTTGTCCAGGACGGGCAGCGGTTCCCCGCAGGTCGGCAGATACAGGTCGACGCCGGGCAGGACGGCCGGCCGCCAGGCGCGGACGAGCACCTCGTGGGACGGCCGGGTGAGCCGCCGCTGGCGCAGGCTGTTGACGCAGGAGAGCGTCAGTGCCGCGAGGTTGAGGGCGAGGACGGCGAGGAACGCCCAGAGGGCGGGCGTTCGCAGGGCGAAGGTGAACATGGTCGCTGCCGTGAACACGAAGGCGAGCGAGGTGGCGATCAGGACCCAGCGGCGCTGCGGCCCGAAGTACCAGTAGAGCTCCTCGTCGGACGGTGGTCGCGGAAGGTGATGGACAGTCACAAAGCCCCCCACGGCTGTGCGCGTACCCGTTTGCGGTGACCCAGCCTAGTGTTAAAGGTATAGACCACTTGCCCGGATCCGGGATGGCGGGCGTAATGAGCCACAGGATTGGCGCGTCTCGAATGGTCCAGACCTCTTGATGATCATTTGACTGGTCGCTCTGGGCCGCTTCGGGAAGTCCCAGGTCACGAGGGGGTGAACAGTCCTGGAACTCCGGTTCGTCCGTGACGAGGAAACCTCACGGCGCGGTGTCACCCCGGTCGCGTTCCTGTCGGAGCAGCTCCGGTAGGTCGCTCAGCCGGTCGAGTCCCCGTACCGGTCCTGCGGTGCGGGCACCCCGGCTCAGCAGGGCCCGGTGCCGGTGGAGGAAGGACCAGTACCCGGCGGTGTAGGGGCAGGCGTCCTCGCCGCTGCGGGAGCCGGGTCGGTAGCGGCACGGCCCGCACAGGTCGCTCATCCGGTCGATGTAGGCGCCGCCCGACGTGTAGGGCTTCGTCGTCATCCGGCCCCCGTCCGCGTACTGCGACATGCCGACCACGTTCGCCAGCATGACCCAGTCGTAGCCGTCGACGAACGAGCGGTGGAACCAGTCGGTGAGCGCGGCCGGGTCCCAGCCCCGCTGGAGCGCGTATCCGCCCAGCACCATCAGCCGCGGAATGTGATGGGTCCACCCGGTGTCCCTGACCTGGCGCAGCACGGTCGACAGGCAGCGTGCGGTCACGGCGTCCGCGTCGAGCGAGAGCCACCACTCGGGCAGCGGGGCGGTGTGCCCCAGGACGTTGGACGAACGGTAGCCCTCGCCGAAGTGCCAGTAGAGGTGCCAGACGTACTCCCGCCACCCGGCGATCTGCCGGACGAAACCCTCGACGGAGTTCAGGGGCGCGGAGCCCGACCGCCAGGCGGCCTCGGCGCGCTCCACGCACTCCGCGGGATCCAGCAGGCCCAGGTTGAGGGAGGAGGACAGCAGGCTGTGGCTCAGCACCGGGTCGGCGGCCAGCATCACGTCCTCGTGGGCGCCGAAGCCGGCCAGCCGGTGGTCGATGAAACGCCGCAGCGCCGTCAGCGCCTCGCGCCGGTCGGCCGGGAAGAGCCGAGGCCCGTCCCGGCCGACGAACGAGACCTCGCCGTCCCGCTCCCACCGGTCGAGGTCCTCCCGGACACCGGCGTCGATGTCGTCCTCACGGGGCCGGTAGGGGGCGGGCGCACCGAGGGTCCGCGCTCCCCGCGGCGGCGGTTCCCGGTTGTCGTGGTCGAGGTTCCACCGCCCGCCGGCCGGCTCGCCCCCGTCCATGAGCAGGTCGTGCTCGCGGCGCACGTGGCGGTAGAAGTTCTCCAGTCGGAGCCCGCCGCCGGTGTGGCCGGCCGCCCACGCCTCGAAATCGTCCCGGCCCACCAGGAAGCCCCGTGCGGGCAGCACGGTCACGTGGCCCAGGGAGTGCACCAGGCCCGCGGCGGCCCGGGAGGTCGGGTGGTACACCGTCACGGGAGAGCGGCCGACGGCCTGGCGCAGGCCCTCTCGGTAGGTGTCGGCCTTGACGTAGACGACCCGGTCCCCCAACTCGGCGGCACGGTGACGCATCGCCGAGAGCAGCAGGTGCGCCTTCGCCCGGTGGAACCGGCGCCGCCGGAACACCGCCTGCGATTCGATCATCAGCACGGGGGCGTCGCGAGGGATCCCGCCGTCCCCCGCGGCGGTGAAGGCGGGCCCCAGCTGATCGCCGAAGATCCAGTGTGCGCCGGTCATGTCGCCGCCTTTCCCCAGGTGGTTCGCGTCCTTCCTGCCCTTTCCCCGACGACGGGCCCGTCGGACGCACCTTTCGGGTGGTGGGGCGCGGCGCATCCGTTCCTCCCGTTCCGCCCGAAGAGGGGGCGCAGGGGTGTCCGCGAGCAGCGGACGCGGTCCGGTCGCGGAGCGGAGGCTCGATGCAGGGAACCGAGCAGTGGGAGGTCGCGCCCGACGCGGGGCGTCCGCAGGGTCGGGTCTGTGCCCATCGCGACCTGCTGGACGACGTGCGCCCGGTCTCGGACGCACCGTCCGCCGGATGCCAGGGATGCCTGCCGCGCGGGCAGCCCTGGGTGAGACTGAGGCAGTGCGTGACCTGCGGGTACACAGGGTGCTGCGATAGCTCGGCGGGCCGCCACTCCTACGGGCACCACGAGGAGAGCGGGCACCCCGTGGCCGTGTCGCTGGCACCCGACGAGGAATGGGCCTGGTGCTTCACCGACGAGGTCTTCCTCATCCGGACCGGGCGGAACACGGCAGGCCCGCCGGCCGGCGGACCGCGGCACTGACGGGAGATCCTCATGGGAACGAACGGCGCGGACCGGGCCGGGACGGAATCGGTGTGGGACTACCCGCGTCCGCCCCGGATCGAGCCCGACACACGGCACGTGGTGGTGCGGCACGCCGGCGTCGCGCTGGCCGACTCCCGGCGCTGTCTCCGCGTCCTGGAGACCAGCCACCCGCCGGTGTTCTACATCCCGCGGGCCGATGTGCGCATGGACCTCCTCCGGGCCACGGAGCACCTGAGCGTGTGCGAGTGGAAGGGCGCCGCCACCTACTTCGGGCTCGGCCCCGAACTCGCCCGGGAGCCCGACCGGGAGCCCGGACGCGGGACCGTGCCCGACATCGCGTGGAGTTACGAAGCACCGCTCCCGCGGTACGCGCCGATCGCCGGCCACCTCGCCTTCCACGCCGACCGGGTCGAGGCGTGCACCGTGGACGGAGAGCGGGTCCGGGCCCAGCAGGGCGGCTTCTACGGCGGGTGGATCACGGACGAGATCAGGGGCCCCTTCAAGGGCGTGCCCGGGAGCTGGGGCTGGTGAAGGGCCCTGAGGTGGTGCCATGACCGGTGAGTCTCCCCGCTCTCCCCGAATGACGACCGGAGCCGTCGCGAGGCGTCTGGGAATCTCGCCCACCACGCTCAGGTCCTGGGACCGGCGCTACGGCATGGGGCCGGCGGTCCGCGACGGCGGCCGGCACCGGCGCTGGACCGTCGAGGACATCGCCGTCCTGGAGGACATGTGTCGGCTGACCACGTCGGGAGTGCCGCCGTCCGAGGCCGCCGGTCTGGCGCTGTCCCGGGCCGATCGGTCCCGCCCGGCCGCCGGTGAACCGGCGCCCCCCGCCGACGCGCGCCGCCGCCCGGGCCCGGGACCGGGCGGCGGGCTGCCCCTGGGCGGCATCCGGCAGGAGTTCCGGGGCCTGGCCCGGGCCGCGGTGCGGCTGGACGGCCCGGCCATGGACGAGCTGCTGGCCGCGCTGGTGGACGGCCACGGACTCGTGACGGCCTGGGAGGAGGTCATCGCACCGACCCTGCACGCGGTGGGCCGCAAGTGGGAGTCCGCCGGCGACCGCTACATCGAGGTCGAGCACCTCTTGTCCTGGCACGTCTCCACCGCGTTGCGCCAGGTCGTCGGCAACGCCCCGCCGGGCCCCCGGGACGCGGCGCCGGTGCTGATGGCGTGCAGCCCCGGCGAGCAACACTCGCTGCCGCTCGAAGCGCTCGCCGCCGGCCTCGCCGAACGCGCGCTGCCGATGCGCATGCTGGGTGCCGCGGTTCCGGCCGGGGCGCTCATCGCGTCGGTGCGCCGGACGGGCCCCACGGCGGTGGTCCTGTGGTCGCAGTCCAGGGGCACCGGGGACCGCACCCTCGCTCGCCAGGTGGCCGGTACGACCTTCGGGGTCCGCGGCGCCCGCACCCGACCGCTGGTCGTGCTCGCCGGCCCCGGCTGGGGCAACCGGGCCCCCGGCCCCGGCATGATCCGCCCGACCGGTCTGCGCGAGGCGCTGGACGCCCTGTCCCGCCACTGCACGGCAGTGGCGGGCCCGCTCACCGCCTGACGCCGCTCACCGCCTGACGGGTGTCGCCGAGGCGCGGGGTCTACTGCGGCATCAGTACGGTGTCGACGACGTGGACGGTGGCGTTGCACGTCCGGCGGCCGCGGCCACGCGGTGGCGTGTGTGTGAGAGGTTCATGACGTGCTCCTCGACGTGCCGCGGGCTCACCAGCCGGCGGCACGGGCGATGAAGAAGAGGGCGATCAGGACGGCCCCGACGACGATGAGGACCAGGAACGCCCCGGGGTGCTCCCAGATCCCGCCGTCGCGGCGCTCCTGGTGGGCCGAGGAGATGGATCCTTCGGCCGGGGGAGTCTCCCCGGGGGGTACGCGTGGTATGGACATGACTCCTGCTTTCGGTCGGTGTGCCGGGGGGCCGGCCGGGCCGCGACGCCCGAGCCGGACAACGGCGGCGGTCGGCGGTTCGCGCGGTACCTACCCCCGGCCGGGCCGCGCGGGGACGGACGGGCCCGGCAGGCCGGGGCGGGGACCGTGTGCGGCCGCCGCCTCACGGGCGGCCCGGTCCGGGTGGCGGCGCTGCCAGTAGGGGTTGTCGTGCGGGAGGCCGCCGCTCACGCGCCCGTACATGCCGAACGTCATGATCAGCAGTCCCATCAGGAAGCTGAAGACGACGTTCGACATGCCGAAGTCCAGGACGTTCGCGGGCCGGTCGATCAGGAAGAGGTGGACGAAGCCGCTCAGCACGAACAGCACCCCGACCGTGATGTTGACCGAGGAGGCCACGTTGCCCCCGACCACGGCGGCAGCGACCAACAGCAGCCCCACGACGACGGAGACCGTACTGAGCAGGCCGTTGGTGGACAGGCCCGCGACCTGGCGGCCCGCGGTGTCGAAGGCCGACAGGCTGCCCGCGAAGCCGAGGCAGCCGAACACGAGAAGGAGAAGCCCGCACAGGGCCGCCCCGAAACGGTAGAACCGGTTCAGCGGGTGGTCGACGGGCAGTTCGTCACGCAGTCGCACGGAACCCTCCTGGAGAATCACGGTGCACGGATCCCCGAGGCCCCCACCGTCACCCGCCCCGGCGCTCCGGGGCAACTCGCACTGTTTCTGCATCGAAATGCCCGCCCGCCGCCCGGGTGGGGGCAGGCGGGCGGGCGGGGAGGGCCTATCCGCGGGCGTCGACCACCGCGAGGAGTTTGCCACTGGTCGGGCTGCGGTCCAGCGACGCGCCGTCGACTGCTTCGACGACCAGGTCGAGCAGCCGCTCCGCGACCGCGGACCGGAGCTCCGGGTAGCCGGCCAGGAAGACCTCCCGCAGCCGTTCCGGATCCGTCGCCGCGGCGCGTTCCACCCGCACCGTCAGCCGCTCGCGCACGTCGGTGACGTCGAGCCGGACCTGCAGTTCGCCGCGGTGGCCGCCGCTCTCCCCGGCCAGGTCCACGAAGCGGCGCTGGTTCAGGAAGTACGTCGCCACGCGCATCACGTCGCCGGTCCGGCCCCGCAGCTCGAAGCGGGGCGCGTGCCGGCCGCACGGACAGCGGCCGGGGACCTCCCTGCCGAGGTCGCCGATCGCGTACCGGCCCAGGTGCTGGCCGCGCCGGGCATGCGTGGTGAAGACCAGCCGGCCCGTTTGCCCGGGCGCCACCGGGCGGTCCTCGGCCAGGTCCAGGATCTCCATGCTGTGCAGGTCGGCGTGCAGGTGGTGGACGCCGCCGGTGCTCTCGGTGCACTGGTAGCCCAGCGGCCCGAGATCGGTGCTGCCGTAGGTGATCGAGCGGATCACCTCGATGCCGAAGGCGTCCCGCAGGGTCCGCCGTTGTTCCGGGGTGAAGTGCTCACCGCCGTAGAAGACCTTGCGCAGACCGCCGTACGCCCGCAGTGCGTCCGCCTCGGCGTGCAGCAGCTGCCACAGGTAGGAGGGCATGCCGAACAGGGTGTCGGCTCCGTGGTCGATGAGCGCCTGCGCCGTCGCCCGGTGGTCGGGCCCGGCCGACAGGGGCAGTTGCACCCCCCCGAGCCGTTCCAGCACGGAGAAGAAGCTGATGAAGCTTCCGTACATGGCGCCGCAGTAGAAGAGGTTGGCGGTGCGGTCTGCGACCGGGTCGTAGCCGGCCGCCAGCAGGCCGCGCGCCGCCGCGTGCATCTGGGTGTCGTAGTCGTCGTAGCTGAAGATCGACAGTGCGGGTGCCCCGGTGCTGCCGCCGCTGCGGAAGTACAGCTCGGCATCGGCGCGTGCCACCTGCCGGCCCGGCTCCTGGAGGTCCTCCTTGCCCCGCAGCGGACCCTCAGGCCGCGGCAGGACGACGGGCCGGGCCAGGTCGTCCAGGCAGGCGGTGGTGGCGAAGCGGACCGGATCGGCCCGGACCGCGACGCGGCGGCTGTAGCGCTGGAGGGCGTACACGCCGTCGTGCGGCTCGCCCGCGTAGCTCTCCAGCATGGCGCCGACCGGGGTCACCCGGGTGACGCCCGCGGCCAGCGCGGTCCGCGAGAGCTCGGCGATATCGGTCCGGCTGCCCGCGAGGCCTGCCGTCTGCAGGTAGCGGCGCATCGGGCGCAGGGTCGCGACCATCCGCTTCCGCGGCAGCGGCTTGACCCATACGCTGCGGTGCAGCGGCGAGGCGGTGAGCGGGGACCGGGTGTCCGCCATGACCCGCCATGAGCCGTCCGGCGCGGCGAACACCCGTGTCAGGCCCAGGTGTTCCTCCAGCCGGGCCACCAGCTCGGTGGTGGTCAGCTCGGCCGCCTCCGCCGGGTCCGGCCCGCCCGCCGGCGACGCGCCGGACACCGGCGGCCGGGCGGCGAGCACGGCCGCGAACCGCTCCGCGAAAGCGAACACCTCACCCTCGTCCTCGGTGTCGAGGTAGACCACCTGGGGGCTGGAGCAGGCCTGCTGCTCATGCAGGGTGACGTCGTCCGCCAGAGCGCCCAGCGTCACCGCGTCCGACCAGGCGTCACTCGTCAGATAGGCGAAGGAGATCCGGTGCCCCCATTCCACCAGCCGGCAGCCGGACGGCACGTGGGCCGCGACACCTGCCACGGCGTCCTCTCCGCCCCACACGGCCACGGCGTCCGCGGGCGCGCACATCATGCGCAGCCACTCCTGCCGCGACGACGGGAACCGCAGCACGACGATCCGCGCGGCCAGCGCGCCAGTGGGGTCCAGGGCCGCCAGCTCGGCCATCAGGTGCTGTGCGAGCAGGGTGTCGGCGCTGCTGGTCTTGAGGATGTTGACGTTCCCGGCGAGCAGGCCCTCGACGATGCTCAGCGGTGCCACCGTCGCCGCGTTGCCGGGGGCGACGTGGGCGACCAGGCCGACGGGTGCCCACGCCTCGTAGACCGTCTCGCGCGGATCGGCCCGGTTCAGCCGGCCGGGAGCCGTGTCGCCCAGTTCCCGGCGCAGCTTGCGGGTCAGCTCACGCCGGCCGAGGAGGGAGCCGAGCTCGGCCAGGACCGTCGGGTCCTCGCCCTCCGGCAGGTGCCCGGCGAGCCGCCCGTGCACGGGATGGGCCGGGTCGCACAGCGCGGTGGCGAGGGCGTCGCAGGCGGCCAGGACGGTCTCGGTCTCCAGTTCCGTCGCCAGCGCGGCCTCGACGGCGGCCGGCAGGTCGGCCAGCCGGTGCCCGGCCTCCTCGTCGCCGACGAAGGAGCCCTGCCAATAGTGGTGGTGCATGCTCATGCTCACGCCATTCCCTTCATCAGTTCGGCCGCGGCGACGGCACAGCTGCGGTTCCGGCTCACCCCGGCACGGCCGTGGACGGTGAACCAGGGGGTCCCCAGCCCGCACCCGCAGGCCTCGCCCGGCTGCAGGGAGGCGAGGTCGCCCATGACCACGCTCTGCGCCGGTACCGAGGTGATGTACGGCGACACGAGGTGCAGGTAGCCCCGCTCCCCGTAAGGCACCGGCTCCAGGTCCCGGGTGGAGCGGATCGTCACCCGGGACCAGACGGGGGCGTGCAACCGGTGGTGGTCGCACTCGATGTACGGGATGCAGTGCTCCACCGAGCCGAAGGTGTCCCGGATGCGCTCGCCCGGGATGCCGAGCTGTTCGGTGACGCGTGCGTACAGCTCGTCCTTCTCGACGCGCCGGTCGGCGTGGCCCTTCCAGCCGCCGCCGAGGACGACGAGCGAGCCCTCGGGCAGGCGCAGCGGCGCCAACCCCATGGCCCGCATCCGCTCCAGTGTGAAGAAGAGGAAGGCGGGGAAGCCGAGGATGCGGACCGGGGCGTCCTCGCGCTCGAAGCGGCGCAGTGCCGCGATGCAGCCGAAGGGGTCGAACTCGTGGTCGCCGCCGGTGTTGCGCAGCGCGTACGCGACACTGCGCGCCGGGGCGAAGTCGCACAGGTAGTTGTCGGTGAAGGCGGTGCCCAGGTTCAGCGAGGGGGCCGGCTCGTAGCTGTACAGGAGGTAGTTGACCTCCTGGTCCGGGGTGATCCAGCCGTTGCGCTCGAAGATCCTGGCGACCATGCGCTGCGCGGCGCGGATGGTCCAGCGGTCGAAGAACATCTGTGACTTCTGGCCGGTGGTGCCGGAGGAGGTCAGGTGCAGTTCGACCTCCTCGCGCGGGACGGAGAGCACCTCGTGCCGCTTGAAGAAGTTCGCGTGGACGAGCGGCGTACGGTACGGCTCGGCGGGGGGCGTGGCCTCGTACAGGGAGCGGAAGAACGGGGAGCGTTCGGTGTGCCAGGCGTTGGTCTCCGCCATGGCGGCGGCGAACAAGGAGTCCACCGCGGGCCCGTGGGCGTAGGGGTCGGTCAGGTCGCACAGCTGTTGGACGTGTGGCAGGAGGGCCGGGTCGGGGACGGCGACCGGCGCGAGATGGGGGTTCGTTCCGTTCATGGGGCAACCTCGGATGGTGTGGGCAGGTGCGCCGACGCCCAGGCCGACGCGTAGCAGTCCAGATAGGGCTGGAGGGGCGGTTCGACGGTGACGCCGCGGAAGTCGATCCGCTCGCTGGAGCGGGACACGACGGCGTAGTCGTGGAAGCCGTCACCGTCCGCGCGCATCGCGGGGTAGAGGGCTCCGGCGATGAAGCCCTGGGCCAGGAAGGCGGAGAGGGCTTCCGGGCGGGCCAGCGGAACGAGTGCCTCCACGTAGCCGGCGCCCACCCGGGCCAGCGCCCGGGTGACGGCTTCGAGGTGGGCGGCGGCGGCCGTGGGCTCGGGGTGGGCGGTCAGCAGGGAGCAGTACCCGCCCGTCCGGTTGAGGTAGGCGTAGACCTCGAACCGGCCGTCTTCGGGCGTGAGCAGCACATTCGGGGTGTGCAGAGGGTAGAACCAGCCCTCCGCACCGGGGAACCGCTCGCGGAAGCGGCGGCGCACGAAGGCCGGGGCCTCGATCACCTCCAGCCGTTCGACGGCCCCTCGCGGTGCGTGCGCGGGGGGCGGGCCGGACACCGTGCGCACCTGCGGGTAGTCGATGCCGAGGGCGTCCCCGGCCGTGCGCAGCAGGGGCAGCAGCACGGCGGGCACCTCGGTGACGGGGATCCGGCGATCCAGGACGCCGGGGGAGTGACGCGCGTAGAGCGCGAGGCTCTCGCGGCTGCTCAGATCCACGGCGTTGGGCAGGATGCCCAGCGGGCGGAATCCGTTGCGCGCGACGACCCGCTGTGGACCGGACCCGACCGTGCGGACGGTCGCGTACACCGAGTCCAACCGGCCCGTGTCCAGCATCTCGGCGCACAGCGCCCCGGTCAGGGCCGCGGCCAGGCCGGCCGATCGGTGCTCGGGGTGCACGGCGATGCCCTCCAGCCGGGCGATACGGCTACCGGCCTCGCCGCGGATGGCGGCGGACGCGGTCAGCGTCCCGGAGGCGGCGCAGCGGGCGACGAGCCACAGCGAGTGCGGATCCGCCATGAGGCGGGCCATCTCGGCCGGGTCGGTGCCGAGCGCCACGGGGTAGTGCGGGCCGTAGACGGCGTAGTAGAGCTGGCGCAGTTCGGCGATGTCCACGCCGGCAGCCGGGGTGATGACGGCGTTCACCGGGCGCCTCCGAGGGCCTGCGGCGCCTCCGGGCGCGCGGGTTCGGCCGTACGGGACCCCAGCAGGGCGAGCGCGCAGGCGGCGGGCAGCAGGCCGACGCCCTGCACCAGGCACAGGGTCTGCGGGGAGAACCGGTCGCCCGCGGCGCCGAACACCAGGGACGCCACCGGCAGGGAGGCGCCCAAAACCGCCTGCATCACGGCGAAGAAACCGGGCTTGTCGGCGGTGGGCACCAGCCGCTGGAACAGGGACACGAACCGGACGCTGACGGCTCCGGCGCACCAGCCGGCCACGGCCAGGCAGCACGCGATGACGAGTCGGTGGGCGAACAGGCCGGGCAGCGCCAGCGCGAGGGCCATCAGGGTCAGGCACCAGGCCCCGACGGTCGCGGGCCGTCCGGGCACGCGGGTGCCGGTGAAGGCGCCGACGAGGGCGCCGCCGCCCAGTGAGGCCTCCAGCAGGCCGACCGTGCCACCGCCGCCGTGCAGGACCGAGCGGGTGTAGAGGGGGATCACGACGAACACGGCGGCGGTGAACAGGTTCGCCGCGGTGAAGCAGACCAGGATCCGCCGCACGTAGGGGAGTTCGCCGAGGATCCGGCGCAGCGGGCGCCGCGCCGGCGGTGCGGCCGGTCCGCCGCCGGGAGGCGCCGGGTCGCGGAAGCGGGCGCTCGCGACGAGGACGGCTGCGGCGCCGTAGGCGGCCGCGCAGCCCGCGGCGAGTCCGGCCACACCGGCTCCGTCGACGGTCAGCGCGCCGAGCAGCGCCCCTCCGAGGCCGGCGAGGGACTGGGTGGACAGCTCGAAGCCGGTCGCGGTCTCGATGTCGGCGTCGTCGACGAGTTGGGGCACCGAGGTGGTCAGGCAGGGGTCGAAGAACGCCTGGCAGGTGGCGAGCGCGAGAGCGGCGGCGTACACGCCCGCGAGCGGCGGCCCGCCGCCCTGCGCCCACAGCGCGAGGCCGCCCGCGGTGGCCGCGGCCAGGCCGGCGGCGGTCCGCAGCACCGAACGGTGGGCGAACGTGGCCACGGTGCCGGCCACCACGGGCGCCAGCACCACGGCGGGCAGCGTGCAGAGGGCCATGAACAGGCCGGAGGCCAGACCGCGCGCGCCCTGTACCGCGTGGGCGACGATCCACCAGGCCACGCCGACCTGGAACATGCGCACGGCGGCCTGGGTGAGGACCTGCCCCAGCCACACGGCGGCGAAGGCGCCGTTGCGCAGGACCAGCGGGGTGCGCCTGCCGCCCGGCGGGGGCGCGGGCAAGGGGGCGGGTGGGGGAACGGGTACCGGTGTGTTCACGCCGTCGGCCTCTCGTCGAGGACCCGCACGAGCTTGCCCGAGCGCGGATTGACGGCGAGGTCGCGGTGGCGCGTCCATTCCACGGACAGCGGGTGCACGAACCCGGCGCGCACACTGTCCGGGTACAGCGGCCGGGCGTCCTCCAGCTCCGCGACGACGGCCCGGGCGAGGGACTCCCTCCGGTCCGCGTCCGGTTCCTCGCCGGGGGCGGTGGCCAGGCGCAGGACGAGTCCGTCGCGGCCCTCCCAGCGGCGGACGACGAGCTGCATCCCGACGACCTGCCGGAAGGTGTCCGCCGCGGCCACGGCATCCTGCGCGTCCTGGGTATAGAGGGAAACGGGGCCGACCCGTACGCCCTCCTCGGCGCGGCCCAGGATCCGGAAGTGTCCGGGTCCGGTGCCGGTCCACTCGGCGCGGTCGCCGGCGGGGTAGCGGATGATCGGCATCAGGCGGCGGAACAGGCTCGTGACGACGACCCGTCCGGGCCGGCCCGGCTCGGTGACGGGCTCGTCCGTGGAGTCGTCGAGGATCTCGACGACGGAGTGCGGCGTGAAGGCCCGGTGCACCCGGGCGTCGGGGCCGGGTACGGGGCGGCCGAGCAGGCCCGCGTCCACGCTGGCGTAGCCGACGGAGCGGGCCTCGGCTCCGGGGAACGCCGTGGCCAGCAGGCGCCGCTGGTCCTCGAAGAGCGCCTCGCCACCAAAGAGGAGCAGCTCGACGGAGTCGAGCCGGACGCCCGACGTGACGACCTGCTCGGCGAGCCGGCACAGGGTGGTGGGCGTACCGGCGACCACCTGAGCCGCGAGATCGCGCAGCGTGGGGATCGTCGACTCGGGCGGGGCGCCGCCGCCGATCGGCAGGCGGACGTTGTCGACCGGCGCGTGGGCGAGCGAGTCGAGGACGAACAGGAAGCTGGCGTACAGCTCACCGGCGTAGAAGAGGTCGGCCACCCGGTGGCCCGGGCGCAGTCCGGTGTCCACGAGTCCCTGCCCGAAGGAGGTGACGAAGGTGCGCCACTCGTCCCGGGTGTAGACGGAGAACTTGGGGGATCCGGTGGTGCCGCCGGTCTTGTAGACCGTGGCCTCGCTGAGCGGGCCGGTCAGCACACGGCTGTCGTGCAGGGTGTTGGCCGCCCAGAACGCCTGTTGGTCGACTACCGGAAGGTCGGTGAGGCGGTCGGCGTGCGGCGGCTGGGACGCGTAGAGGTCCCGGTAGAAGGGCGAGTTGTGACGGGCGAAACGTATGAGGTCCGAGAGTTGCTGGGCGGACATGGGCCTTTGCCTAGGTGACGGAAGTGGGACGGGAGCCACGGCGGGGCACGGCGAGTACAGGAACTCGCGTGCCGCATCTACCGGTATGAACGGGGGACCCCCCGGCGCCCCCGCCTCCTCGACGCACGCCCAAAGCTGACGTGCAGTCATGATGATGAAACATCAGTGCACAAGTCACCAAATTGAGCGAATAATCCCAGCCAATGTGGCAGCATTCAACAATTCTTGCGTCTATGGCGGTAGGGGTGTGATGTTCGGTGACTGCCGTGCCAGCGGGCTCGGCTCGCCCTGGGCGCCGACATGTCAGTGGGCTCTGGCAGCATCACGGCCATGACCGATATCGATGACCTTGTGGAACGTGTTGCCACCCGGGCCGCATCGGACAGCAAGGACCTTCCCGCCCCCGTCGACAATGCCCAGATCGCGGAAGCCGACAGGCAACTGGGCTTCACGCTGCATCCACTCCTTGCGCGCCTGTATCGCGAGGTTGCTGACGGGGGCTTCGGCCCTGACTACCGACTGCTGCCACTGCTTGGTCCGGGCTCCAGCGTCGTTGGTGAATACCTGACACGACGTGAGGCGTCGGTTGGAGTGGAGCACCCGGAGTGGCCCGAAGGCGTCGTACCGATCCTGACCTGGGGCTGTGGCATGTATGCAGGGGTTGACTGTCTCAGTGAGGACGGGCAGGTCCTGCTCTTCGAGCCGAATCCGTACAGCGGCGGATCGTGGGATGAGTGTTGGTTCCTCGACTCCGCCAGCCTCGGAGCGTGGCTGGAGGCATGGCTCGCGGGGAGGGGCTGGTTCGAGGAGGACGCCGTCGACGGGGGCGACGTGGTCGAGCCTCAGCCATGGGAACAGGCCGCGGGGCGGCTGTCGTCCGGCGCATAGCGAAGCGGCAACGCTTCGTCCCGTTGGTGCAGGCCCGTCGACCCGAGCGTGCTCACGGTCCCCTTCGCGGAGGGCAGAACGGCCGCCCGCTCTATCAGGTCGTCCCGTGACACGGTGGTCAGCCACGTGCAAGGCGTGAAGCCTGGACGCGGGAACGCGAGCCGTAGCACGCCTTCGAACGGCACTCCTTCACCGGCGCCCACCGTCACTTCGATGCCCAGACCGTCAAGGTCGACGCCCGCCGGAGCGACGAGCTGCATCACCCGGATCCCGGAGGCGTCGTCTCCCGACAGCAGCACGACCCACCTCCGCTCGTCGAACTGGCCCCACCAGACTTCGCCATGTTGCACAAGCCTCCAGACACCGGACGGGAGACAGACGCTGCGCGACCCTGACGCGCTGTGGAGACGGGTGCGGCCACCGTTGATCGCCGGTGTGTGAAGACTCACGATCACGCGGTGCCCGCAGGTCACAGCGGAACTGCCCTGCTCGCAGCAGGCGTTCGAGGGCCTGACGAGCCGGATGGCGGAACGGCCCACGCGGGTCGATCCGCCGCCGAGCAAGGGCGTCGGTACTCGGCCTGCCGTCGGACCTGCCGCGCAAGAACAGCTGGACCATTGCCGAGTGGGCCGGGGCAGGACCCCGGACGGCATGCAGCACCTGCTCGGGCGGGCGGAGTGGGACGCCGACCGGGTCCGCGACGACGCGCGGGCCTACGTGTGGAGCATCTGAACGACGACGGGGCGGCGTTGGTGGTCGGCGAGACCTGCGCCGTGATCCCCTGGAACACGAAGTGGAAGGGGGAAGGCCTGTGCATCGCCCCGCAGGGCTCGTCCGGCGCGTTCAGGCCGGTATCCGGCAGGGTACCGGCCTGGCGCGGGTCAGTTGGCGGACGGAGTCCAGTCTGCGGGTAGGCCGGACTGGCTGAGCACGACGGCCAGACTGTAGTGGTCCTGGTCGGAAGCGATCCGGCGGTGGTTCCTGCCGAGGTCGAGGACGGTGGTCATCGGTACGGCGAACGGCTTGGGAGCACCCTTGAGATGGCCGGAGTAGACGGCCTGGACGGTCACACGGTGCCCGTCCAGGCGGGCGGTGCGGACGGTGACGTGGACGCCGTCGATGAGGGAGTCCGCGCGGGCCTTCCACCCGGAGATCTCCTTGCGGCCGCGGAAGGTGATGCCCACGGCTTCGTCGGTGTAGGTGCCGTCGGCGGTGAACAGGGCACCGAGGGCCCTGGGGTCGGTGCCGTTCCAGGCGTCGGCCCAGGCCGTGACGACCTTCGGCGTACACCGGCCGGTGTCCTGCGCGGCATGTGCGGTGGTCGAGGTGGCTGCGCACAGCGCGACGGCAGCGGTCAGCGTGCTGACGGCGCGGAACGGGCGGGATGCCATGAGGGGACTCCTTCGGGGTGCGGGTGCGGGTGCGGGTGCGGGGGCCGGTCGAACGCGTCGCTGCGCTGCCTCGCCCCGTGATGCAGCGTCGCTCCGAGCCGTGTCCGCTTTCCAGCCCCGGCGGCGCCGTCGGGTGCCCACCACTGTCCACCCGTGTCCGCGCCGCACGTGGCTTCGGAGGGCGGCCCGCCGGCCACCCCGCCGGGATGGCGGAGGCTTCCGGTGCGGTCACCGATCGACACCCTCCTCCCCGCGTAGACGCTCGCGTATGCGGATGAGCGTTTCGGCTATGTCGCGTCTCGTGCGGCTCGTCTTGACTGAGGTCATGACGAAGACGACGAAGCACGACACGCAGACCACCGGCCAGGCCATCACCCTCGTCATCGGGGGAACCGGCAAGACCGGCCGCAAGGTCGCCGAGAAGCTCACGGCCCAGGGACGGCCCGTGCGGGTCGGTTCCCGCGGCGGGGAGCCGGCTTTCGACTGGAACGAGCCGGCGACCTGGATTCCGGCGCTGGAAGGCGTCGATCGGGTGTACGTGACGTACTACCCCGACCTCGCCTTCCCCGGCGCCGTCGAGCAGGTGGGCGCCTTCGCCGAGGTGGCGGTCGCCGCAGGAGCACGCCGTCTCGTGCTGCTGTCCGGGCGGGGCGAGGAGGCCGCGCAGCGCAGCGAGGAGCGGCTGAAGGAGTCCGGGGCCGACTGGACCATTGTGCGGGCGAGTTGGTTCAACCAGAACTTCGACGAGAGCTTCTTCCTGGACCCGGTGCTGGCCGGCGTGATCGCCCTGCCGACCGCGGACGGGGCGGAGGCGTTCGTCGACACCGGGGACATCGCCGACGTGGTGGTGGCCGCACTGACCGACGCCCGCCACATCGGCCGGACGTACGAGCTGTCGGGTCCGC
The DNA here is from genome assembly GCF_000612545.2 of Streptomyces sp. PCS3-D2. GTDB lineage: Bacteria > Actinomycetota > Actinomycetes > Streptomycetales > Streptomycetaceae > Streptomyces. Next base: position 7,303,044 of record NZ_CP097800.1, read on the forward strand.
GGCTCATGAGCTTCGCGGATGTCGCCGCCGAACTGTCGAAGGCCACTGGCCGTGAGATCGTCTACGTTCCGGTCTCCGACGAGGCCTACCGGGCGGAGTTGCGCGAGCACGGCCTCCCGGAGGACTTCGCCGAGTTGTTCACCCTGATCCTGGACGGGCGCAACGCGCACCTGGTCCACGGGGTGGAAGAGGTCCTGGGCCGCAGGCCCAGGGACTTCGCGGACTTCGCCCGCGAGGCGGCGGCCACCGGCGTCTGGGACGTCCCCTCCGCCTGATGCGACCCGACCGGCCCGACCGCACGTCACCCCGGAGCGGTGGGGCGGAGAAGATGTGCACATGGACATGCTGACCGGCCTGCTCGCAGGCCCGCAGGCCCGGGGTGCCTTCCTCCTCAAATCCGTCCTGAACCCGCCGTGGGCCATGCGGATCGAGGACCGTGCCCCGCTCTCCGTGGCGACGATGGTGCGCGGGTCGGCGTGGATGCTGCCCGACGGGGGCGAGCCGGTGTTGATCGCCCCGGGCGACGTGGCGGTGGTGCGCGGGCCCGACCCGTACACGGTGGCCGACGCCCCGGACACTGCGGTGACGGTGACGGTGGGGCCGGACCAGCGGTGCAGCACGCCGGAGGGCGAGGACGTCACGGAGTCCATGGCACTGGGCGTACGGACATGGGGAGCGGCCCGCGAGGACGCTGGTTCGGCGGTGATGCTCAGCGGTACCTATCAGGCACCGAGCGAGATCGGCCGCCGGCTGCTGGACGCTCTGCCCACACTCCTGGTCAGGCCGGCGGGAGCGGCGGACACGACGCTGATCGACCTGCTCGCCTCCGAGATCTCCAGCGAGGCGCCGGGCCAGGAGGTGGTGCTGGACCGGCTGCTGGACCTGCTGCTGATCGGGGTCCTACGAGCGTGGCCCTCGGCCGCGGACTCGAGTGCGCCCGCCTGGTTCCGGGCCCAGAGCGATCCGGTGGTCGGCCCGGCCCTGCGGCTGCTGCACGACAGCCCGGCCCACGGGTGGACCGTGGAGGAACTGGCCGTGCGGGTGGGGGTGTCGCGGGCGTCGTTGGCACGCCGGTTCAAAGAGGTGATGGGGGAGCCGCCGGTCGGCTATCTGACGGGCTGGCGGCTCGCGTTGGCGGCAGACATGCTGCGGGAGCCGGAGGCCACGGTCGAGAAGGTGGCCCGCAGGGTCGGGTACGGCAGCGCCTTCGCCCTGTCCGCGGCCTTCAAACGGGTCCGGGGGACGAGCCCGCAGGCCTATCGCGCGCACGCCTCGGGGCCCGACGCCGGCCCGGCGCCGGGGTCAGGGGGCACGGTGGTCCTCAGTCGGCCGCAGGCGCGGCGGCCGGGTCCAGGGTGAGGACGCCGACGCGCTCCTCACCGATGAGCTCGCCGGTGGGGACGAAGCCGAGGCCGAGGTAGAAGGGTTCGGGGCTGCCGGAGCCGCCGTGCCAGCTGACGTGCGCCGTCCGGTGGGTGCCGCGGCGCCGGATCTCCTCGATGACGGCACGGACGGCGAAACGGCCGTAGCCCTTGCCCTGACGGCCGGCGTCGATGTTCAAACGCCAGATGCCGCTGCGCCGGTCGTCCGGGTCGACCGCCGGATTCCAGACGATGTCGTGGAAGGCCATCACGAAGCCTACGACGTCGTCGCCGTCGACGACGGCCCGCGGCCAGGCGGCGGCGGGGTGGACGTAGGCCTCGGCGAGCGACTTGACCACGGGGGAGACCAGGTGTGCCTGGTCGGGGCGCACGTGCACGGCGCACACCGCGTCGAAGTTGTCGGCAGTGACGGGTTCCAGTCGCAGGGTCCGCTGCGACGGGTCGATCATGGCGGGCATGGCCTCACCCTAGCGCCACCGCCGATTCCCCCATCCGGGGGAGACGGTCCCCCCGGCAGCGGGAGGCCCGGACCGGGACGAGCCGGAACCATGGAAAGCGTCGGACCGGCACCCGACACCCCACTCCCGCAGGAGGTCTGACCGTGCGCACGCTCGTCCCCGCCGGTGCGCCGCGTGCGGTGGTCCGCGGACCTCCCCGACAGCAGCCCGCGTCCCGCCGGCGTGCCTCGGGCAACCCGTCGTCCGGCGTTACCCCGGAGGCCGCACGGCACTTGTTCCGGGTCACCGGCCGCCGTGGCTGACATGATCGGCGTACGACACAGGACACACCCGATCACGACGGGGAGGCGAGCGCCATGGGTCTCAAGAAGGCGGTCTACGAGCAGGAGCTGTTGCGGCTGCAGACGGAGCTGGCCAAGCTCCAGGAATGGGTGCGTACGGAGGGCGCCCGACTCGTCGTGATCTTCGAGGGGCGCGACGCCGCGGGCAAGGGAGGAACCATCAAGCGGGTCTCCGAGCACCTCAACCCGCGCGTGGCCCGCATCGCGGCCCTGCCCAAGCCCACGGAACGCGAGCGCGGCCAGTGGTACTTCCAGCGCTACGTGGAACACCTGCCGGCCGCCGGCGAGATCGTGCTCTTCGACCGCAGCTGGTACAATCGTGCCGGCGTGGAACACGTGATGGGCTTCTGTACCCCCGCGGAGCACCAGCGCTTCCTGCGCCAGTGCCCCGTCTTCGAACGCATGCTGGTGGAGGACGGGGTCCTGCTCCGCAAGTACTGGTTCTCCGTCAGCGACGCCGTCCAGGAGGAGCGCTTCCGCCGCCGCACGGAGGATCCGCTGCGCCGCTGGAAGCTCTCCCCGATGGACCTGGAGTCCCTCACCCGCTGGGAGGCGTACTCGCGGGCCAAGGACGAGATGCTCGTCCACACGGACACCGAGGACTGTCCCTGGTACGTGGTCGAAAGCGACGACAAGCGCAGCGCGAGACTCAACATGATCGCCCACCTGCTCTCCTCGGTCCCGTACGAGGACGTGGCGCTGCCGTCGCTCGCCCTCCCACCGCGGCCCCCGTCGACGGGGTACGTACGTCCGCCCAAGGATCTCCAGCGCCCCGTCCCCGACCACGCGGCCACCCTCACCCGCTAGCGAGCCCGTTCGGTTGCGATGAAAAGGCGGCCTGCACAGGGTCCTTGCGTCAGGTCGTCGAGGCGTGAAGGTGGAGGCTGCCGCCGAGGTGGCTCGCGGGCGCCTTGGACGTCCTGTTCCGGTGAACGATCAGGCGGCGCGGCGCGTCGCTCGTCAGGCCCGGGGATGTCGTAAGGGTCGGTCGGGCGCCGCGTGGCCCCCTCCCGCCGGACGTCGCCCGCGGGCCCGGCGCCGTCGAGCGGACGACGCCGGACCGGCCCCCTCAGACGCCGGGGATCTCTCGGGCCGCGAAGGCCGCGCGGACCTGCTGCGCGGCCGCGGCGCCGTACATCCGCTCAGCGGTCGCCACCGTCGTCCGCGCCGCGTCCGCGAAGCTGGTGTCGGGGGCGAACCCGAACTGGGCGTTCACGATGATCCGGTCGGCCGTCCGGGCCCCGAGCGCACCACGGATGTCGAACAGGGCCCGGGACCAGATCTCGCCGTCCGCGCGTGGACCTCGCCGACGCGGTCCGCGTAGACCTTCGAACCGTCGATGCTCCGCAGGCAGTGCGGGGCGGCGCTGTAGCTGGTCGCGTCCCAGTCGGCGACGCAGCCCACCTCGGTCCGGCGGGTCCATCCGTACCGCGCGACGGCGTGCTCCCCGACCGTGACGGCCAGGTAGTCGCCGAAGGCCTCGCCGATCGCGCCGGCCTCGGGCGAGGTGCCGAAGCCGGGCACCTGGGCCTCGTGCACCGCGTGTCCGTACTCGTGGACGATCACCTCGGCGTCCTCGGCGTCGTCGACCCCGCCCTTGCCGAAGCGGATCTCGTCCTTCTTGTCGGTGAAGAAGGAGTTGTCGGCGCCCCACTGGTTGATGCGGACGTGCTGCACCCGGTCGTTGGCGCCCCGCAGCTCGGTGCCGAAGCCCAGGGACTGGAGGTACTCCTGCGCCTCGTTGACCCAGAAGTAGGCCATGACCTGCTCGAAACGGTCGTCGTGGCGGCTGTACCCGGCGGCCTCGCCGGTTTTGGCCGAGGGACCGGTGTCCGAGCGCACGGAGGCCCAGCGGCCGTGCAGCCCGCCGTCGCCGTCCAGGTTGCGCAGCGCTGCCAGAGCGTACGCGGCGGCGGGGACGGCGGAATCGGCGTCCTTGCCGTCGGTGAGCGTCTGGTCGCCCGTGGACTGGACGGGGTTGACCATGAAGATCCGGCCCTGCGGCGCGGTGGAGCCGGCCGGCGGGGTCGAGGGCTGCGCGGCGGCTGGGCCGGCGAGCGAGAAGAGCGCCACGGTGGCGGTGGCCGCGGCGAGCATGCCGCGGGGTGTGCGGCGGGTCATGGACATCCTCCGGGGGTGGGAAGGCGTGGTGGGCAAGGAAACGGGTGGGGCGGCCGTGATCCTCGCCCATCACCACCCGGCTTGAACAGACCCTGACAAGATCCGATCGGTCCCCGCCTGCCCGGCCGCCCCCGGGCCAGCCGCCGCGAACGCCGCCGAAACGCCGCCCGAAGGTGTACCAGCCGTATCTGACGCCCCAACAACTTGTCGTGCCTGCACGGCGATTACCGGACCGCATGTCGATTGTGGGCCGCGTCACGTACCGCCAGAGTGGCCCGCCTCACGTCGGGACACCCAGCACGAGCGGAAGAGGACGACATGTCCAACGGTTCCACCGGCACCCCCCGATCCACCCGGGCGGCCCGCCCCGCGGGCGAGGTCCAGCGCCTCAAGGCCAACTCCGTCGGCCTGGTCGGCGTCGTCTTCATGGCCGTCGCCACCGCCGCCCCCATCACCGCCATGACCGGCAACCTCCCCATCGCGGTCGGCTTCGGCAACGGAACCGGCGCCCCCGCCGGGTACCTCTTCGCCACCGCCGTCCTCACCGTGTTCGCGGTCGGCTACGTGGCCATGGCCAAGCGCATCACCGCCGCGGGCGCCTTCTACGGGTACATCTCCCACGGACTCGGCCGGATCGCCGGCATGGCGTCCGGCATGCTCGCCGTCCTCGCGTACGTCGTCTTCGAGGCCTCGATCGTCGGCGTCTTCTCCTACTTCGCCCGCACCACGGTCCACGACCAGCTCGGCATCGACCTCCCCTGGGTGCTGTACGCGGCCGGGATGCTCGCGGTCACCGCCGGTCTCGCCCACTTCGACATCACCCTGACCGCCAAGGCACTCGGCGTGATGCTGGTCGCCGAGATCGCGGTCCTGTTCGCCGTCGCCACCGCCGTACTGGTCTCCGGCGGCGGCCCCGACGGGATCCCCCTCGAGCCGGTCGACCCCCGGAACGCCTTCACCGGCACCTCCGCCGGCCTGGGCCTCTTCTTCGCCTTCTGGTCCTGGGTGGGCTTCGAGTCCACCGCCATGTACGGCGAGGAGTCCCGCAACCCCAAGCGGGTCATTCCCAAGGCGACGCTCATCTCCGTCGTCGGAGTCGGCCTCTTCTACATCTACGTCTCCTGGATGACCGTCGCAGGCAACGGCCTGACCGGATCCGTGGAACTGTCCACCTCCGCCAACCCCCTCGACCTCTTCCTCGCCCCCACCCGGCACTTCATCGGCGCATGGGCCGTGGACGCCTTCCAGTGGCTGCTGCTCACCGGCTCGTTCGCCTGCGGAATGGCCTTCCACCAGTGCGCCGCCCGCTACCTGTACGCCATCGGCCGCGAGCGCTTCCTGCACCCGGCGCTCGGCCGGACCCACGCGCGCCACGGCTCCCCGCACGTCGCCTCCCTCGTCCAGACCACCCTCGCCGTGACCCTGGTGGCAGGTTTCTGGCTCACCGGCCAGGACCCGTACCTGCACCTGTACACGCTGCTGGCGATCCTGGGCACCATGGCGATCCTGATCGTCCAGACCCTGTGCTCCTTCGCCGTCATCGGCTACTTCCGCCGCAACCACCCCGAGGACCGGCACTGGTTCAGGACCTTCACCGCGCCCCTGCTCGGCGGGATCGCGATGACCGTCGTCGTGGTCCTGCTCGTCGTCAACATGGAGACCGCGGCCGGAACCGCCGCCGACTCCGTCTTCTTCCAGCTGATCCCCTGGATCGTCGGCGCCGTCTTCTTCGGCGGACTGGGTCTCGGCCTGTGGCTCAAGGCCAAGGCGCCCGAGCGCTACGAGGTCATCGGCCGCATCGTTCTGGAGGACGCCGCGGAGCGTACCGACGACGACACCGCCCCCGGTACCGGCGGCACGGCCTCCGGCCCGTCCCGGCACCACGCGAACACCTGATCCGCCCAGGCGTGATCCGCGCGCGCCCGGCCCGCAGTCGCCCACCTCGCGAAGGAGTCCCCGTCATGGCCCGTACGCCCCTCATGCACGCACTTCGACGGCTCACCGCCGAACACGCCGCCGCCCACCGGCTGCGCCTGCCCGTCGCTGACGTACGCGGCCTCGGCCGCCGGGACCTGATGCGGCGGGCGGCCGCCCTCGGCCTCGGCACCGCCGTGGCGTGCGCTGCCACCCCAGCCTGGGCTGCCACCCCGGCTCGCGCCGCCACCCCCGCCCCCGACGGCAGAAGGCCCCGACCGGCACGCGTCGCAGTGGTCGGTGCGGGCATCGCCGGCCTGACCGCCGCCCTCACCCTCCAGGACGCGGGTATCCCGTGCACCGTCTACGAAGCCAACCCCGACCGCGTCGGCGGCCGGATGTGGACGCAGCGCGACCACTGGGCGTACGGGCAGACCTCCGAGGTGGGCGGCGAACTGATAGACACCAGCCACAAGAAGATGCTGGAGCTCTGCCGCCGCTTCGACCTCCCGACCGAGGACTTCCTCGGCGGCGGCCCCAACGGGGCTGAGGAGGTCCTGTGGTTCAACGGCTCCTACTACTCCCGCACCCAGGCCGACAAGGACTTCAAGGCCGTGTACCAGCAGCTGCGTCGCGACCTCCAGGACTCCGGCGAGGTGTCCTGGAACTCCACCACCCCCGTCGGCACGGCCCTGGACAACATGACCCTCTACGCGTGGATCGAGAGCCGGGTCCCCGGCGGGCACGACTCCCCGCTCGGCCGCTTCATCGACGTGGCCTACAACGTCGAGTACGGGGCCGACACCACCGAGCAGTCCGCCCTCGCCCTGGTCCTGCTGATGGGCTACCAGCCCAACCCCGGGAACTTCAACGTCTGGGGCCTGTCCAACGAGCGCTACCACATCGTCGGCGGCAACGACCAGCTGCCGAACGCCATCGCCGCGGCCCTGCCCGTCGGTTCGATCGTCATGGGCCGCCGGCTGGTCGCGGTGCGCGCCGGTGCCGACGGCACCCAGACCCTCACCTTCGACGACTCCGGCGCCACCCGTACGGTCGTGGCCGATCACACCGTCCTGTGCCTGCCGCTGCCGGTACTCCAGGGCGTCGACACCTCGGCGGCCGGTTTCGACCCCCTCATGAGAAACCTGCTGCGCGACGCCCGGATGGGCGTCTGCACCAAGCTCAACATGCAGTTCACCGCCCGCCCGTGGCGAGGCACCGGCCCCTGGCCCGGAGTGTCGGCGGGCGACTGCTTCACCGACTCGGAGGTCCAGCAGACCTGGGACACCACCAAGCTCCAGCCCGGCACCGGCGGCATCCTGCTCCAGTACGGCGGCGGGACCCTGGCGCGCGCCCTGACCCCCGCCACACCCTTCGCCACCGAGTCCGACCCGTACGTGCGACGGCTCGCCGACCGCATGCTCACCGGGATCGACGCGTTCTTCCCGCAGACCAAGGCCGTGTGGACGGGGCGAGCGCAGCTCTCCGCCTGGCACCGCAACCCGTACTCGCTGGGCGCGTACTCGTACTGGCCGACTGGATACCTGCACCGGTACGCGAAGTACGAGGGCACCGCGCAGGGCAACGTCCACCTCTCCGGCGAGCACTGCAGCTACGACTTCCAGGGCTTCATGGAGGGCGGTGCCACCGAGGGCGAACGCGCGGCGCGAGAGGTGATCGCCGCGCTCACCTGAATCGGCGGACCGCGGGGGACGCCACCGCCCCCGAGGGGGGCGGTGGCGTGTGGACGGAGGGGTGTCGGGCCTGCGCGAAGAGCAGCCGATGCTGTCCTTCCGCACCGTCGTCCGGCAGCACGTCACCGAGCCGACCCCGGAGGAAGTCCAGCACGCCGTCCCGCTCCACCACCCCGTCAACGCTCACGCCGATCCGGCGATGGCGCTGCGGCCCGGGACGTCCGCTTCGCCGTCCGAAACGGTGGCTTGACTCGGTGGCGGCGGGACGAAAGCCTTGCCCGGAGTTACCGGTAGGTAGGGGGCGAAGGAGTGGGCATGGACAGGGACGACGCGGAGCTGATGTTCCAGGGAATCGAGCGGCAGGCCGAGCTGGTGCGCCACGGCAAGGTCACCTCCCGGGCCCTCGTCGAGGCCGCCCTGCGCCGCATCGACCGGTTCGACCCCTCCCTCGGGGCCTTCCGCGTCGTACTCGCCGAGGAAGCCCTGGCCGAGGCAGACGCTCGGGACGCGCACACGCACGCCGAAACGCAGGCCGCACCGGATCCGGCACGGGGTCCGCTGCACGGCGTGCCCGTCGCCATCAAGGACGAGTTCGACGTCGCCGGGCAGGTCACCACCTTCGGCGGTGCGGCCAACCACACCCCCGCCACCGCCGATGCGGAGGCCGTGCGCCGCCTGCGCGCCGCCGGGGCCGTCGTCATCGGCAAGACGACCATGCCCGAATTCGGCCAGTGGCCCTTCACCGAGTCCGACACCCACGGAACCGCCCACAATCCCTGGGACACCACCCGCACGCCCGGCGGCTCCAGCGGCGGCAGCGCCGCGGCCGTGGCGGCCGGAATGGTCGGCGCTGCGCTCGGCGGGGACGGCGGCGGGTCCCTCCGCATCCCGGCGGCCTGCTGTGGCCTGTTCGGCCTCAAGCCACAGCGTGGCCGCGTCTCCACCGCCCCGAACGCCCACCTCTGGTACGCCCTCGGCACGGTGGGACCGCTGACCCGTACCGTCCGCGACGCCGCCCTGCTCTACGACGTCCTCGCCGGCGCCACCCCCGCCGACCGCTGGAGCGCCCGCCCCGTCACCACCGGCTGGCGGCGGGCCCTGGAGACCCCGCCCGGCCGACTGCGCATCGGCTACTGCGCAAGGCCCGCGGTACCGGGGGTGCGCCCGCACCCCGAGCACGTCGGAGCGCTGCTGGAGACCGTACGCGCACTGCGTGAAATCGGCCATGACGTAAGGGAGGTGAACCCCCGCTATCCGGACGCGACGGTCCCGTTCGCGGCGCAGTTCTGCGGCGGGGTGCGTGCGGAGGCCGCCGCCGTCGAACGCCCCGAACTGCTTGAGCCGCGTACCCGGAGCACCCTCGCGCTCGCCCGGCTGGTCCCCGAATCCGCGGTGGAACGAGGGATACGGGCGGGAGAGCGGCTGGCGGCGCGTGCCGACCGGATGTTCATCTCCATGGACCTGCTCCTGACCCCGGTCGTCGCCGCCCGCCCTCGCCCGGTGGGCGCGCTGGAGGGTGCCGGGCTGCTGACGGCGCTGGCACGCTCGCGCCCGATGGTCGCCTACACCGCGCTGTGGAACGTCACCGGACACCCGGCGGCCTCTGTGCCCGCGGGCCACGGCGCGGACGGCCTGCCGCTCGCCGTGCAGTTGGTGGGCCGCCGCGATGACGAGGTGTCCGTCCTGCGGGTGGCGGCGCAGTTGGAGGAGGCCCGGCCGTGGGCCGCCCGCCGTCCGCCGCTGATCGCATCCTGAGGGGCGCGCGGACGCCTCCGCATGGGTACGGGTACCCATGCGGAGGCGGTGTACGGGCCTGGTCCGGCCGGTGCTACTTGACCGAGCCCGCCATGACACCCTGGACGAAGTGCCGTTGGAAGGCGAAGAAGACGACCAGCGGGACCACCAGCGACAGGAACGCCCCCGGTGCGAGCACGCCGATGTTGCTGCCGAACTGCCGCATCTGGGACTGCAGCGCGACCGTGAGCGGCTGTGAGCCGGTGTCCGCGAAGAGCAGTGCCACGAGCATGTCGTTCCAGACCCAAAGGAACTGGAAGATGGCCAGGCTCGCGATGGCCGGACGCCCGAGCGGCAGCACCAGCCGGGAGAAGATCCGCCACTCGCTGCCGCCGTCCATCCGGGCGGCCTCCAGCATTTCGCGCGGGATCTCGGCGAAGTAGTTGCGCAGGAGGAAGATGGCGAACGGCAGTCCGTAGGCGACGTGGAAGAGGACGACACCCGAGACGGTCCCGAACAGGCCCACCGCACCGAAGAGTTTCGCCACGGGCAGCAGCCCGATCTGCACGGGTACCACCAGAAGCCCGACGACCACGAGGAAGATGCCGTCCCGGCCGGGGAACTCCAGCCAGGCGAAGGCGTATCCGGCGAGTGCCGCGATGACCACCACCAGGGCCGTGGTCGGCACGGAGATCAGCACGGTGTTCCAGAAGGCAGCCCCGATTCCGGAGTCCTTCAGCAGGGCACTGTAGTTGTCCAGGGACAGCTGTGAGGGATCGGCGAGTGCGGTCCACCAGCCGTCCGTGGCGTTGTCCTGCTCCGAGCGCAGCGACGACAGGAGCAGGCCCGCCAGCGGTGTGATCCATAGGAGGGCGACCAGGACCAGGAGGCCCTGGACGGCGGAGCTGCCCAGGAGGCGCGAGACCCGGCCCCCGCGACGCCGTCCGGGCGTGGACGACGAGGACGCGGAGGACGCGCGGGGCGCGGGTGTGAGGGTGGACGGGGAAGGGGACGGGGACGGGGAAGCGGACGCGGCGGCGGTAGGCATCGCCGCCGTCCGCCGGGACGGGCCGTTCCGCTCGGCGGTGCTGTGGCCGCTCATGCTCCACTCCTTCGGAATCGCCGGACGTTGAACACCATCGCCGGGACGACGAGCAGCAGGAGCACCATGCTGAGCGCGCTGCCGAGCCCCTGGTCGTTGCCGCCCCCGAAGGAGACCATCCACATGCGCGTGGCCAGCACGTTCGCCTCCTCCTGGACCGGTCCCGGCGCGATGATCCACACGAGGTCGAAGACCTTCATCACGTTGATCACGAGGGTCACGAACACCACGGTGAGCACCGGCGCGAGCAGCGGCACGGTGATCTTGCGGAAGATCTGGCCCTCGGTGGCGCCGTCCATGCGTGCCGCCTCCAGCGCGTCGCGCGGGATGGCGGCCAGGCCGGCGCCGATCAGGACCATCGAGAAGCCGGTCCAGACCCACAGGTAGGCGCCGATGATGGCGGGCGTGACCAGCGCCGGACCGAGCCAGCTCACACCCTGGTACGGGGCTTCGAAGTTGGCCGCGGGCAGCCGGACGGTGTAGGCGCCGTCGGCCAGCCCGGCGAACCGGAAGGAGCCGTCATCGGCCGTGGTGGCGGTCGCGGCCACCCGGCCGTCCCGTACGGCCTCGACGGTCATGCCGGGCAGACCCTTCTCACCCGGGTCGACCCTGCCCGGCGTCCCCGCACCACCGGGTGCGAAGTCGAGGTGGACGACGCCTGAGATCGTGTCGGGGCCGGGTGCGGCACCCGCCGGGGCGGCCGGATCGGACGCGGCCCCGGCACCGGCCGGTATCGCGTCGGGAGCGATCCCGATGAACCCGAGGCCGATCGAGTCCCCGGGCCGCAGGGTCGCCTCCGTGGTGTACGGGCCGCCCGCCGGGCCCGTCAGGCCGTAGCCCTCCCGGACCCGGGCGGTCGGATACGCGGCGGCGTCGTCGAAACCGTCGTGGACGGCCACGGCGGCGGCGTTGAGGACGCCCCGGTCCGGGTCCTGGTCGTAGGCCAGCCGGAAGATGATGCCCGCGGCGAGGAACGACACGGCCATCGGGAGGAAGAGCACCAGCTTGAAGGCCGTCGCCCAGCGCACCTTCTCGGTGAGCACGGCGAGCATCAGGCCGAGTCCGGTGAGTAGGGTGGGCGCGACGACGACCCAGACGGCGCTGTTGCGGATGGCCTTGAGGGTCGCCGGGTCCTGAACGATCGCCGCGTAGTTGGCGGCGCCGACGAACCGGTTGCCGTCGGCGTCGAAGAGGCTGCGGCCGAAGGAGAACAGGACGGGGTAGACGACCAGCGCGCCGAGCAGCAGCAGGGCCGGCAGGACGAAGACCACCGCGAGGCGGCGTCTCCTGCGCTGGGCCCGACGCCGCCCGTCGGCCGCGGGGCGGCGCCCGGTCGCCGGACGGGCGGTCACGGTGTCAGCCATGGCGTCGCCTCAGTTCCCGTAGGCCTTGGCGGCTTCGGCCTCGAGCTTCGTGGCGGTGCCCTGCGGGTCCGAGGGGTCGCGCAGGAAGTCCTGGAGGAGCTTCCACTCGCCCGCGCCCTTGGTACCGCCGAACGCGGCCGGGGCCTGGTCCGACATGTCGAAGCGGATCGAGTTGCCGGCCGCGATCAGGGAGTTGGCGGTGCTGCGCGTGGTGTCGTCGCCGTACGAGGCGAAGTCGACCTCGTTGTTCGGGGACAGGAATCCGCCCGCGCCCGCCCAGACCTCGGCGGCCTCGGAGCTCGCGAGGAACTCGACCAGCTTCATGCCCGCCTCGCCGTTCTTGCCGTCCTTCAGGACGACCGCCGCGTCACCGCCGCTGACCACCGGCGCCCGGCCGCCGTCGACCGAGGGGAAGGGGAAGAACTTGGCGTCCTGTCCGAGCTTCTTGCCGAACTGCCCCTTGGCCACGCCGCCCACGAAGTCGCCTTCGTAGACCATGCCGGCCTTGGGCTCCGGGCCGAAGACCTGCGCCACCGACGAGGGGAAGTCGGTGCCGAGCGCGGCCTGCGCGCCGCCGGCCACGAGCTGCTTGTCCTTGAACAGTTCCCCGAGCGTCGTCAGGGCCCGCACGACGCTCTCGTCGGTCCACTTCAGCTTGTGCTGGGCGAGCTGGTCGTACTTCTCCGGTCCGGCCTGGGAGAGGTAGATGTTCTCGAACCAGTCGGTGAGGGTCCAGCCGTCCTCGCCGGCTATGGCGAAGGCCGGGCGGCCCGAGTCCGCGAGGGTGCGGCCGACCTTGAGCATGTCGCTGTAGCTCTTGGGTTCGCCGACGCCGGCCTGGGCGAACGCCTCGGGGGAGTACCAGACGGTCGACTTGTGGGCGGCCTTGAAGTAGAGGCCGTAGTAGGTGCCGTCGACGGTGCCGTAGTTCTTCCACACCGGAGCGAGGGTGGACCCGGCGGTCTTGGCGGTCTGGTCGGACAGCGGCTGGAGCCAGCCCTCCTTCGCGAACTGCTGGAGCACCCCCACCTGGGGAACCATGACCACGTCGGGTGCGTTGCCGCCTTCGATCTTGCTTCCGACGAAGGTGGAGACGTTGTCCCCGGAGGGCACGAAGACCGTCTTGGCGCCGGTCTTCTGGGCGAAGGCGTCGAGCACCTTCTTGAAGCTGTCCTGCTCGGCGCCGGTCCAGACGCCGGCCACGGTCACGGTCTGGCCGCTGAGCTCGCCGCTGCCCGCGGGCCCGGCGGCGCCGCCGCAGGCGGTGGTTCCGAGGGCGAGGGCCAGGGCCGCGGTGGCGGTGGCGGCACTGCGGCGGGTCGTCTTGCCGGTTCGTCGCATGAGGGGTCCTTTCGGGGAGATCCGGGGTTGGGGAGCGGCTGCTCGGGAACTGCGGGGTGACAGGGGCTGCGGGGTGCGGGGCTGTGCGCCGAGGGGTACGGGCCGAGTCCTGGGAAGCGAGGGCCTACGGGCCGAGGGGGTGGGGCCGCGGGGCGGCCGGGCCGGGGACCGGGTACTCGCCCGCCCACCAGGCCGCGGTCGCCGCGGGGAGCACCCCGTCGGGGCAGGGGCCGCTGGCGAGCAGCGGAGTGCCGGGAACCGGCGCGGGCACCGGCTCCGTGCCGAAGTTGACCGCGCAGACCAGGCCGTCGCCGCGGGCGATGGCCAGTACCTGCGCGGGTGCGTCCAGCCACCGCAGGGTGCCCTCGCCGAGCTGCGGCAGGGTGCGTCGCAGCTGGAGTCCTTCGCGGTAGAGGTGCCAGAAGGAACGGGTGTCGGCGAGCGCGCGGTCGGTGGCGTGCTCGGCGAACCAGTCGGGCTGCGGCAGCCACGGCTTGACGCCGGCCGTCTCCTGGCTGAAGCCGAAGGGCGAGGCGTGCCCGGACCAGGGCAGGGGGACGCGGCAGCCGTCCCGTACGTGCTTGCGGCTGCCCGTGCGGCGGAAGATCGGATCGGTGAGGACCTCGTCGGGCAGGTCGAGGACTTCGGGGAGGCCGAGCTCCTCGCCCTGGTAGACGTACGCGGCGCCGGGCAGGGCGAGCATCAGGAGGGCCGCTGCGCGGGCGCGGGCCGCGCCCAGCCCGCTGCCCTCCACCCCGGGCTCGCCCGCGTAGCGGGTGACCGTGCGGATCTGGTCGTGGTTGTTGAGGACCCAGGTGACGGTGGAGCCGGTGCCGGCGATGTCGCGCATCGCGTCGGTGATCGTCGTGCGGAAGGCCTCGGCGTCCCAGGGCGCGCTGAGCAGGTCGAAGAAGAAGGCCTGGTGCAGCTCGTCGGGGCGGACGTACTCGGCGTGCTCGCGTGCGGTGGGCACGGACACCTCGCCGACCAGCAGCCGCTCGTGGCCGTCCCGAGCGGTGTACTCCTCGCAGACCGCGCGCCACCGGCGCCACACGCCGTGCACCTCGGGCTGGTTCCAGGCCAGCTGGTTGACGGCGTCGCGGGCCCGCTCGTCCGCTCCGGGGTCGTCCGAGTCGGGCAGCTCGGGGTGCTTGAACAGCCCGGCGGCGACGTCGATGCGGAACCCGTCGACGCCTCGGTCCAGCCAGAAGCGCAGCACGCGCTCGAAGTCGTCGCCCACGACGGGGTCGCGCCAGTTCAGGTCGGGCTGCTCAGGCGTGAAGAGGTGCAGGTACCACTCGCCGGGAGTGCCGTCGGCCCCGGTGGTCCGGCTCCACGCCGGGCCGCCGAACATGGCGCGCCAGTTGTTGGGCGGCTCCTCGCCCTGCGGACCGCGGCCGGCGGCGAAGTGGAAGCGGGATCGTGCCTCGCTGCCGGGGGCCGCGGCGAGCGCTTCGCGGAACCACGGGTGCGCGCTGGAGCAGTGGTTGGGGACGATGTCGAGCAGCAGTCGGAGTCCGAGCCGGTGGGCGTCGGCGACCAGCCGGTCGAACTCGGCGAGATCGCCGTAGACCGGGTCGACGCCGCAGTAGTCGGCGACGTCGTAGCCGTGGTCGTGCTGCGGCGACGGGTAGAAGGGGCTGAGCCAGATGCCGTCGACGCCGAGCTTCCTGAGGTAGGGAAGTCCGGCGCGGACGCCGGCGAGGTCGCCGACGCCGTCCCCGGTGCTGTCGAGGAAGCTGCGGACGTAGACCTGGTAGATCACCGCGTCGCGCCACCACGGGGCGGAAGGGGCGGCGCTGCGGGAGGGGTGACCGGTACCGGCCGGAAGGGTGCTGAGCATCTCGCGTCGACCTGTCTTTGAATGCGAGAGCGCCCTGGATCAGGTGCGCTGTTATGCATGCATGTTAAGTAGCGGCGACTGGAAGATGTCAACGATGTGTCCAGAAACGGGTCAAAGCTGGGGTGGTTTGTCCGTGAGTCGCCGTGTATGCGAAAGAGGGCTTCTACTTAACATGTAAGTAGAAGCCCTCGGAGAGATGCGGAAACGTGATCAGCCCGTGCGGGCAATGGCCGCGAGCTCGCGCGCCAGCCGCTCCACCGCCTCGTCAGGCGTCTGACGCAAGGCCAGGACGTCCTGCCCCACGGCCTGCACGGCGAGGCTCACCTGGTCATAGCGCGGGCTTTTGGGGCGCGGTGCCGCAGACAGCACGCTCTGCCGCAACGTCGGCAGATAGGGATACGCGCGCACCAGCGCGGGATCCTCGTACAGCGCGGCGCGCACCGGTGGCAGCGCCCCCTCGGTGAGGACCCGGCGCTGCACCCGTTCACTGGTGAGGTACGAGATGAGGTCGGCCGCCGACGCCGGATGGCGGGCGTGGGCGCTGACAGCCAGGTTGGAGCCGCCGAGCACGCTGGTGCCGGGCCCGTCCGCTCCCGGCAGCGGTACGGCGCCGAACCTGCCCGCGACCTCCGACCCGGCCGCGCTCGCGTCCGCGTACACGTAGGGCCAGTTCCGCAGGAACAGCAGCCGTCCGTCCTGGAACGCCTTCCGGGACTCCTCCTCCTTGTAGCCGAGCGCCTCGCGGGAGATCCATCCCTCCCGCACCCCGTCCGCGAGGAATCGCAGTCCGGCGCGCGCCCCGTCCGAGTCCACGGCGACCTGGGCGCCTTCGTCGCGCAGGATCGCGCCGCCCGCCGAGTGCACGGCCTCGGTGACGTTGACGGTGAGCCCCTCGTACGGGAGGAACTGGCCCGCGTAGCCGTCCAGCCCGTGGAGCGGGGCGAGCGTGCGCGCCTGGCGGGCCAGTTCGGACCAGGTCCGCGGGGGCTTCTCGCCCGCCAGGTCCAGGATGTCCTTGCGGTAGTAGAGCAGGCCCGCGTTCGTGACGTACGGGACCGCGTACAGTCGTCCGTCGAAGGTCGCGGTGTCCACGACCGGCCGCAGGAAGGCATCCAGCGGGAACCGGTCCCGATCGAGCGGTGAGATCCATCCGGCGGCCGCGAACTCGGAGGTCCAGGCGACGTCGATGTTCAGCACGTCGAACCGGTCGCGGCCGGACCGCAGCTCGCTGATCATCTGGGCCCGGGTCTCGTCGGCCGAGTCGGGCAGTTCGACGAGCGTGACGCGTTCGCCGGGACGGCTCGCGTTCCAATCGTCGAGGACGGGGCCGAGGTAGTCGGTCAGGTCGCCCGCCGTCACGAGCGTCAGGGGGCCTCGGGCATCGGAGGCGGCAGTGCCCGCGCCGGGGCGTACGCCGAGACCGGCGTACCCGGCCAGCAGGACCGCTGCGACCAGGAGAGCTCTACCCGCGGCACGCATCCACCGCATAGATTCCTCCCAGAACACGATCCGGCTGCACTGCCGACCATCGTGGCCTATATATACCCGTTAGGCATGGGCGATACTAGACGTCCAGGCGGACAAGACGGACTCCGGCCACATCCGGCCGAGCACCAGTGAACGGTTGACTACGGAGCGGGAAGGAGGGGCCGAGTGCGGCTGGCGCTCCTTGCGCTCCTCACCCGTAGCCCTGCGCACGGTTACGAGCTCAAGCAGGACCTTGAGAAGCTCCTGGGCGCCGCGTACCCTCAGCCCAACGTCGGCCAGATCTACGTCACCCTCGGAAGGCTGGAGAAGAGCGGCCTGATCGAGGGCGAGGACGTCGAACAGTCGGGCCGCCCCAACAAACGCACGTACAAACTGACGGACGCCGGGCGCGAAGCCGTACTGGCGTGGTTCGAGGACACCGCCGAGGAACCCCGCGTCCGGGACGAGTTCTTCATGAAGCTGGCGCTCGCACCGCGCTCGGGCCTGGCCGATCCGATCGCCCTGATCAACAAGCAGCGGCGCCAGTACCTCAACACCATGCGGGACCTGTCGAAGCTGGCCGCGGCCGAGGACCGCGACAACAAGATCTCCCAACTGCTGATCGAGGGCGCCATGCTGCACCTGCAGGCCGACCTCGACTGGCTGGAACGCTGTCAGGAGGAGCTGGAATGAGCGACGACGCCACGGCCGCTCCGGCCGTGCCGCCCGCCGTCCGCCCCGAGGTGCCCCTCGTCCGCGCCGAAGGCCTGACCAAGACGCACCACGGCGAAGGCGCGCCGGTGCCCGCGGTACGCGGTGTGGACCTGTCCGTCCAACCCGGGGAGTTCGTCGCCGTCACCGGACCGTCCGGAGCCGGCAAGTCCACACTGCTGCACCTGATCGGCGGGCTCCAGCGGCCCGACGGCGGCCGGCTGTGGCTCGACGGGGAGCGGGTCGACGCATACCGCGAGGCCCGCTGGGCCGTGCTGCGGCGCCGCAGCATCGGCGTCGTCTTCCAGTTCTTCAACCTCGTCTCCAACCTCACCGTCGCCGACAACGTCGAACTGCCCGCCCTGCTCGCCGGCGCCTCCCCGAAGGCCGCCCGCGACTCCCGCGCCGAACTGCTCGCCGAGCTCGGCCTCGAAGGCCGTGAGCGGTCCATGCCCGGAGAACTCTCCGGTGGCGAACAGCAGCGGGTCGCGCTCGCCCGCGCCCTGGTCAACCACCCCCGGCTGCTCCTTGCCGACGAACCGGCCGGCAGCCTCGACAGCAAGGGCACGCGTGAGGTGCTGCGGCTGCTCACCCGGTTCCACCAGCGCGGACAGACGATCATGATGGTCACGCACGACGCCCGGATGGCCAGCGCCGCCGACCGCGTCATCAGCTTCTTCGACGGCCGCATAGCCGACGACGCACCGCTCGGCGGCGGACGCCCCGGGCCGGCCGGCGGCGTCACCGGCGTCCTCGAACTGAAGGAGTGAGCGTGCGGGCCACCCTGCGCTGGGCGCAGGCCGACTTCCGCGCACACCGCGGCGAAGCCCTCTTCGTGGTCCTGGCCAGCGCCGGGGTCATCGCCTCGCTCCTGCTGGCCGGCGCGCTCTTCGGCTACGCCGCGAACCCCTGGCAGCGGGTCTTCAACCAGTCCCACGGTGCCCACATCTGGCTGCACACCCGCGCCGGTGCGGACACGGGGGCCCTGTCGGGTGTGGAGGGGGTCCAGGCACTGGCGGGGCCCTACCGCACGGCGGCGACGACCGTCGAGTCCCGCGGGGCCCGGGCCGGGGTGACGCTCCGCGCCGCCCCGGCGGAGCCGCCGCGAACCGGACGGCCGCTCGTCGGCGCCGGCAGCTGGCTCACCGCGCCGGACGCCGGCGGGGGCCCGGACGCCGGATCCGTTGTCCTGGAGACCTCGGTCGCCCGTGCGCTCTGGGCGGAGCCGGGCGACACCGTACGCGTCACCGGGCCGGACGGCGCCGTGCACCTGCTGCGGGTGAGCGGAACCGCCGACGTGGCCGAGCCCCGCTACCAGCCCGGCGGCGTGGCGGGCATCGGCTGGGTGCTCCCCGCCACGCTCGACGGGATCGCCCGTGCGGACACCGGGCAGAGCGTGGGGCTGCGCCTGGAGGACCCGGCCGACACGGACTTCATCGTCCAGCGAGCGGTCACCGTACTCGGCGCCGACCGGGTGGCCGAGGTCACCAAGTGGCAGCAGGCTCGCGCCGACGCGGGCGGCGACGACCGGCTCCTGGGCGCGATGTTCGCCGTATTCGGCCTCGGCGCCCTGCTCGCGGCCGCCCTGGCCGCGTCCGGCGCGATCGGCGCCCGTGTCCGGGGCCAGCTGCGGGACATCGCCGTGCTCAAGGCGATCGGCTTCACCCCCGGCCAGGTCGCCCGTGGCTTCCTCGTGCAGCACCTGGCCTTCGCGCTCCTCGGCGTGGCCCTCGGCACCACGGCGATCGCCCTGCTCGGCGCCCGCATACCGGGGCGGATCGGGGAGGCCGCCGCCGTGTGGCAGGACCTGCCCGGCCATGCCGCTTTGATGATCGGCATACCCGTCGGCGCGGTGCTGCTGATCGCGGCCTCCACGGGGCTCTCGGCCTGGCGGGCCGGACGGGTGCCACCGGTGCCGGTCGCCCGGGCCGCACTCCCGTCCGCCGCCCCGATGACCGCGCTCGGCAAGCGGGCGCTCGGCGTGCGGGTCCCGCCCGCCCTGGTCCTGGGGTGGCGCGCGGCCTTCCCCCGGCGCGGACGGACGCTGGTGCCGGTGGCGCGGCTCGCGCTTCCGCTGGTGCTCATCACGGTCGCCCTGGTGGCTTGGTCGACCCTGGACCAGTTCCGCAGCCGGCCCGCGCAGATGGGGCTGGCCGCGGCACTGACCGTACGCGCCGAGCAGCCCGCCGGGCCGTCGGACGCGGAGCTGGAGGGCATCCTCGCGTCGGCCGAGGACGTCGAGGCCGTCCACCCGGCCGCCGAGATGGCGGCGCTCGTCCCCGGACAGACCGGAACCATCACCCTGCGCGGCCTCGGCACGGCGCTCCGGCCCTACCCCTCCGCGGTGGTCGAAGGGCGCGCGGTCGCCGGCCCCGACGAGGCGGTGGCCGGGCAGGGGCTGCTGGACCTCCTCGGCGTACGGGTCGGCGACTGGGTACGGATGACGGTCGGCGGACGGCCGCAGATCCTGCACCTCGTCGGCCGCACCATCGAGCCCGAATCCGGCGGCCGGGTGATCACCACGACCCTCGACGCGCTGCGCGAGCGCGACCCGCAGCTGCGGCCCGCCTACCACGCCCTGGAACTGCGCGAAGGCGCCGACCCCCGATCGGTGAGCAGCGCCCTCGCCGCTGCCGCCGGAGCGGCCCTCGACATCCGCGAGACGCCCAACCCGGCGGACCGTCTGGGACCGGCGCGCGGGGTGATCGGTGCCCTGATCGCCGTACTGGCCCTCATCGGGCTGATCGAACTGCTGACCCTGATCGGCACCGGTGTGCGCGACCGGGGCCGCGACCTGCTCGCGCTGAAGGCGATCGGGCTCACGCCCCGGCAGATCGGCGCGATGATCGTGACGGCCGCCGGCCTGACCGCGCTCGCGGCCGCACTGGTGGGCACGGCCGTGGGTGTCCTGTCCGGCACCTGGCTGGTGGACACCCAGGGAGCGTCGAGCGGCATCGGCGCGGGCATCGCCCAGCTGCCTCCGCTGCCGGTGCTGCTGACGGTGATCGCCGGATCGGTGGTGGGCGCGGTGTCGGCGGCCGCCCTGCCCGCGACCCGAACGGCCCGGCGCCGCTTGGCGGACTCGCTCAGTGAGACCCTCTGAGCGGCCAGACCCTCGGCCGGCTGTAGTCCGTGGTCAGGGGCCACGGACTACAGCCGGCCGCCGCTCATCCAGAGTCGGGACATCGCATCGGCCAGGGCGGGGTACCGGGCGGCCTCGCAGAGCATTTCCGAGAGCACGAGCATTCCGTAGGCGGTGCTCTGCGGATCGCAGTTCTGGTGCAGCCGGATCACGGCGAGGCTCAGGGCCCGGCGTCCGATCAGGATCCCGGCGCGCCGGACGGCGGCAGCCGATTCCAGGTCGGCGCGGGCCCCGCCGAACGGCAGGGTCTCCGTCCGGTGGAGGCCCTGCGGTACCGCCGAGTCGCGCACGTGGTGCACGTACGAATCCGGTGGGGTCTGTCCGTTCTCCACGAGCTTGCGGAATCCGGCGATGCGCAGGCTCGTATTGCGGGGGCGGAGTTCGATGAAGAGCTCGACGAACAGCCCCCGCAGTCCGATGCGGAGCGGAAGGAACGGCATTTCCCCCTCCTTGCGCCCGGCGCCGCCGAAGAATCCCTGCCCGTCTTCCGCCTTCGCCCGGATGGTCGAGGTCAGGGAGCGGTACTCGTGGGCCGAGGCCTGCGCGGGAGAGAACAGGATGGGCATCAGCATGGCCGGCCTGCCGGGGAAGAGGTCCGGGAACCGGACTGGGCGACAATGGTCCCGCCGCAATCGCTCGGGCCGGACTCAGACATACGCTCACCGCCTTCGCCGTCATTCCGACCACCGACGGGTTCCGCACCCTCATCGGGGGTCGGGTTCGGTCTGATGCGATCCTTTCTAGTCGTTCGTTGACGGACCAGGAGAATTGTTGGCTTCCCCTGCTAAGAAATCAGCGCGGGGAACTCGGGCGTCGAGCGCCGGATGTTGCTGAAGGTCTCTCACTCATGCCGGTGATAGGCCTTGTTGGCGATGCGCCAGCCTTCGTCGACGCGGACCAGCAGGAAGACGTCGGTGAACGTGGCCGCACCGTGGCGAAGCGTCATGGTCGCGGTAGCGACGGTGCCGTGGACGCCGACGGTGTCGATCCGACGGGACCGGGCCGCCTCGTCGGGAGCAGGCCGGCCGGGGAAGAGGGCGCAGTAGTCGTCCAGGCGCCACGAGACGAACGCGCCGTCCCGGATCCCCTCGACGTGGGCGGTGGGCAGGAACGCCTGCCGGAAGTGGGCCGGGTCGCCGGTGGCGTGTCCGCGGACGTAGGCGTGGAGCGGTGCGAGCACGGCGCCGGGCACGGCGGGGGAGTCGGCGGCAGCTTCGCCACCCAGGTGGGCGGGGTCCGTGTCATGAGCGTGCGGTGAGGTCATGCGCGCCACACTGGTGCACCGTGACGGCTTCGACAAGCGAAGATGTCGCAGGTCAGCCCTGCGTGATGCGCATACCGGCTGGTTCGCGGTACGAGCCCGCGCCCCCTCGCCCGGTCCGACGCGGAGCCCGCAGGAGTCGGCGGGGCGCACGGGACGGGCTGCGGGCGTTGTGGTCGGAGGCCGGCCGGAGGACGTCTCGCGGCCGGTCTCAGCGCGCGAGGGTGTAGGCGGTCGGGTCGGACTTGTAGGGCGCGAAGCCGGCGTTGTCCTTGCAGCCGAGCCGCTCCCAGGTCTTCTCGTTGGTGACCGGGTCGGATCCGGTCAGCCGGTACTTGCACGCGCCCTTGATGAAGTTGCCCCCGACGCCGCCGGGGAAGTCGATCTCCTTGTTCCACAGGTACGGTGACTGGTAGTTGTTCACCCGCGCGGTCGCGTTCACGTCGATGCCGCCGGGCGCGTAGATCTCGTACACCCAGCCGGTCTGCTCCGCACCGTAGGTGGCGAACCTCTTCGCCACCGATACGTCGCAGCTGGTGCTGAGGTGGGCGCTGAGCTGGCCGCCGCCCTTGACGATGTACTCCGCCAGCGGGGTGAGCCGGTCGCCCCGGGGCGTGAACCCGGTGCGGAAGATCTCCTCGACGGTCTCCCTGGTGTCGCCGCGCCACAGCGTGTTGACGTCATTGCGCCACTGCCAGCGCTCGTTGGACGCCTGGGCCGCGACGGAGCGGGCGATCTGCGGAATGGTGGTGGTGCGCCACCAGTCGACGGCGCGGTACTCGACCACCGGTCCACAAGGGGTGGTGGTCTCGTCCTCCGCCGCGGGCGCCGCCGAGGCGGACGGAGCGAGGGCGGCGGAGAGCAGGAACGAGGCGGCGAGGACCGGGAGAGCGACCTTCAGCATGACGTGACGACCCATCAGGCGAACGGTGGGGTGAGCGACATCACCTGTATATAGAGGGCCGTGCGCCACCGGGCATGGGCGGGCGGACGATCCACTCGCATGGGTGGATCAGTCATATCGGGATCGCGGCCACCGCCGCGAGCAGGGCGGACATGACGTTCAACAGGAAGGGGTGGCCCTCCTGCGCGGTGGTGTCGATCCGTCGCCACGCGAACGGTGCGACGGATCGACACCCCGCTGTCCGGGTCTTGCGGGACGGGGTCAGTCGTTGCGGATGCTGAGCAGGTCGCCGGGTTGGCAGTCCAGTTCGCGGCAGACGGCGGTGAGGGTGGAGAAGCGGATCGCCTTCGCCCTGTCGTTCTTGAGGATGGAGAGGTTGGCCACTGTCACCCCGACCCTGGTCGCCAGTTCGGACAGGGTCATGCCGCGCTCGGCCAGTAGTCGGTCCAGGTGGACCTGGACCCGATGTTTCTCTTCCGGGGGCATCAGACCAAACCCTCCGTGTCGGCGCGCAGCTTCGTTCCTCGTCGGAAGACTTCTCCCAGCCCCAGGACGAGGAACGCCAGCAACACGTACTCGCCGGTGAAGGTGACCGAGAACGGAACCTGCTCGGCCATGGGGGTGTCACTCACCAGCACCTCCGTGGTGAGGGTCTCCAGGACCGGGGCGAGGAGGGCGTGCACCAGCACCGCGAGTCCTATGACGCTGAGGCGGCGCGCGTTCACCAGCACGAAGACGTCGCCGCCGCGCAGGGTCCGGGCCATCGTGAAGAGGAGGGCCAGGACGAGGAACAGGAGCGCGCTGTCGACGATTTCCGGCACGGCCAGCAGCAGGCGCTGACCCAGGTCCGGGTTGGCGAAGACGAGTTCCGCCCGGTGGGTGCCGGTGAGAGTCATGCCGTGTCCCGTCACCGCATCGGTCACGATTGCCGGTACTCGGGTCGCTGTCGCGGCCTCGACCTCGCGGGTGTCCATCGGATCCATCAGCCCCGCCACTCCGAGGGCCGGAAACAGCACGCCGAAGGTGCCGACCAACAGGGCAGCCAGGCCCAGAGCTGCCTCCAGCAGCCGGCTGTCGGTCTGGCTCCACCAGGACTTGGCGTCCATGAATTCCCCTCACCCGCTCTGCGCGTATCAGCGTATCGTTTATCAATAGCATCGATAAACGATACGCAGCCTGTCAAGGAGGGGCGCCTGTGCAGCGAGCCTGTGCAGTCCAGCGGTGACGCGATCTCATTCGGCCGACACCAACGTGGGACGGACGCCGGAAGGCGGGTAGGCGCCACCCATGAACACGGAAGCCCTGAGCCCCGCGAAGGTCGCCCCTACGCTGAACGCAGCCTCCGGACGGTGGCTGACCACCCTGAACCGCATCGAACGGAGCACCCTGGCCGATCCGGCGATCCGCATCCTCCAGCGGGGGATCCGCTCGCTCCCGTTGGGCGGGACGAGGGACCTGCTGAAGGGCGCGCCGCTGGGGCACCCACTCCACCCCGTCCTCGTGCAGGTGCCCATCGGATGCTGGCTCTCCGCCGCGGTGCTGGACTCCGTCCCCGGCGAGCGGCGCGCAGCCACGACCCTGACGGCCGTCGGCCTCGCGGGCGTGGCGCCGGCCGCGATCGCCGGCTGGGCGGACTGGGCCGACCTGCCGCCCGAACAGGCCCGGACCGGCCTCGCCCACGCCGTCTCGAACGCGGCGGCCGTCAGCTGCTACGCGGTCTCCCTGGCGGCACGCCTGAGCGGCCACCCCGCGAAGGGCAGGCTGTGGGGGTGGGCCGGTCTGGCGGCGGTGGGAGTCACCGGAGCCCTCGGCGGCCGCGTCGCCCACCGGAGGGCCGGCGGAGCCCGTCCCGCCGCCTAGGGTCCGTCCGAGCCGGGCCCGTGGTCCCGATCAGCGGCCCCAGCGCAGCGCAGGGGTCTGCACGGGGGCGTCCCACAGCCGGAGGATTTCCTCGTCGGCCCGGCACAGGGTCACCGAGCACCCCGCCATGTCCAGCGACGTCACGTAGTTGCCCACGAGGGTCCGCGCCACCGGCACGCCCCGGTCCGCCAGCACGCGCGCCACCTCGGCGTGGAACCCGTACAGCTCCAGCAGGGGTGTCGCACCCATCCCGTTCACCAGGGCCAGGACCGGCCCGTCGGCCGGGGCCACGGCGGCGAGGTCGTCCAGTACGGCGCCCACCGCGAACTCCGCGATCTCACGGGCGGACATCATCGGGCGGCGCTCCCGGCCGGGCTCGCCGTGGATCCCGATGCCGAGTTCGAGCTCGCCGTCCGGCAGGTCGAAGGTGGGACTGCCCTTCGCGGGCGTCGTGCAGGCGCTCAGGGCCACGCCGAAGCTGCGCGACGCCTTGCCGACGCGCTCGGCCACGGCGGCGACCCGGTCGAGCGGAGCGCCCTCCTCGGCGGCCGCTCCGGCGATCTTCTCGACGAAGAGCGTGGCTCCGGTGCCGCGCCGGCCGGCGGTGTAGAGGCTGTCGGTGACGGCCACGTCGTCGTCGACCAGTACGCGCTGGATCCGGATGCCGTCCTCCTCGGCGAGTTCGGCGGCCATGTCGAAGTTCAGGACGTCCCCGGTGTAGTTCTTGACGATGAGGAGCACTCCTTGGCCGGAGTCCACGGCCTTGGCCGCCCGCAGCACCTGGTCGGGCACGGGGGACGTGAACACCTCTCCCGGACAGGCGGCGGAGAGCATGCCGGGCCCGACGAAACCGGCGTGCAGGGGCTCGTGCCCGGAGCCGCCGCCGGACACCAGGCCGACCCGACCGCCCTCGCGCGCCCCCTTCCGAACGACGACCCGCGCTTCCGGGTCCACCTCCAGGTCCGGGTGGGCGGCGGCCAGCCCGCGCAACGCATCGGCTACCACGGTCTCAGGGCTGTTGATCAGCATTTTCATGTCTGTCTCCCGGTGTGCTGGCAGGTGGCTGTGCGTCCAGTGTCGGGCAGTGGGACCGCCGGACACCGGATATCGGCGCCCGGCGGTTCCTGGTGCCCGTGACGCGACCCTGCCCGCCACGGGGCGTCCCGGCGCGTCGAACGGCCCCTGGCCGCCTCGACGCTCCGCAGTCAGGAAGGGCGGTGCCACCGCTGTTGTTCACGCCTCCGGACCCTGATCACGTAGAGGTCGACCAGAGCCACGAGGGCGAGCAGGAAGCAGCACACGGCGAGAGCCGTGTAGAGGCCTCGCGGGGGGCTCGCGGTGCCCGTCGCCCCGGACCCGAGAAGCAGCATGAGGACGCCGATCAGTGCGAAGAACGGCGCGAAGAGCAGGGAGAGCAGGCGGCGGAGCCGCAGATCGCTGCGGGCCCACCGGGGTTCGCTGCCGTCGTGCCGCCAGCGAGTGGCTGCCGCGCGCGCGTGCCGGTCGGCCGCCCGCCCACTGCGGTAGTGCTGGTGCCGGTGCTGGGATGCCATGACGATCGCCCTCCTGCTGACGAGGGTCCGGGTGCGCGGGACCCGACGGGCGGCGGGCCGGTGCCTCGTCCGTCCGCTCCCGGCGTGGGTCTCCTGCCCGGGGCGCGGCGGCTCACACCCGCCTGACGGGCGCGACGAGCCAGCGCGCCCGCCCCGGGGTTCACTCCGCGGCACCGGGCGGCCGCTGTCGGGGCTGCCGCGTGGTGGGCTCCCCGTCGGCGGCCGGGGCGCCGGGGACCTCGGACTCGGCCCCGGGAACGGGGGTCGTGGACTCCGCCGGTGCCGCCGCGGGTGTGACCCCCGCCTCTGGGTCCGATGGCCGGCCCGGTTCGGCTTCCGGCTCCGGCCTTCCGTCCTCGTCGGAAGGGGACCGCACATGCACGATCACCGTGTTCGCCACGGCCACGAGCGGGACGGCCACGACCGCACCGCCGATGCCCGCGACCAGTCCGCCGGTGGCGACGGACAGGGCGACGGCCAGCGGATGGATCCGGACGGCCCGCCCGAGGATGAACGGCTGCAGGACGTGCCCCTCGATCTGCTGCACGAGGAGCACCACCAGCAGGGTCATCAAGGCGGTGAAGACGCCCTGGGTGACCAGCGCGACGATCACGGCGAGCGCGCCGGAGGCGATGGCGCCGATCAACGGTACGAACGAGGCCAGGAAGATCACCACGGCGATGGGGACGGCGAGGGGGACGCCGAGGAAGTAGATCCCGATCCCGATGAACACGGCGTCGATCAGGGCCACGATCAGTGTCCCGCGGATGTAGGCCGTGAGCGTCCGCCAGGCCGGTGGGCCCGCGCCGGCGACGCGGGGCCGCACGGCGACCGGCAGCAGCCTCAGCGCCCACTCCCACACCCGCCGCCCGTCGTAGAGCAGGAAGAGCGTGATGAACATCGCCAGAAGCATGCCGGTGATGACCTCGATGAGGACGGTCACTCCCTGGAGACCGGTGGAGGTGATCTCGCTGGTGCTGGTGCCGATGGCATCGCTCAGCCGCTCGGTGACATCGTTGATCTGCTGCTCGGTCACGTGGAACGGACTGTCGAGGAGCCACCGCTTCAGTTCCGCGATGCCCTCCTGAAGCCGATCGGACAGGCTGTCCAGGTTGTCGAGCACCTGCCATACGACAAACCAGCCGATCAGCCCGAGCGCGCAGAACCCGCAGAGCGCCGTGACGACGGTGGCGAGCCCCTGGGGGAGCCCCCGACCGCGCAGCCGGGCGACCGTCGGCTGGAGCAGCGCGGTGACCAGCAGCGCGGCGACGAAGGCCAGCGCGACCAGCCGGACGGAGCCGATCACCCGCATCACGACCCACACGGCGCCGGCGAGAACCAGGAACCGCCAGGCGACCTCGGCCGCGACCCGCATGCCCCAGGGCACCGCACGGGACGGGTCCGGAACCCGCTCCGGTGCCCGGGCCGGGCGTGAGCGCGCCGCCCGCGCCCGCTCGGCCGCCTCCTCGGCGTCGTGTCGGGCCAGCGCCTGCGCACGCCGCTCACCGACCGCGGTCGCGGCGCCCCTGGCACGGCCGAACACGTCACGGATCCAGGTCATCCTCGGACCTCCCTCCGCCCCGTTTGACCGTCTGCCCCGGTTTCGGTCCGGTCAGACGAGCGGGACGGCAGGAGGTGTGGCCGGGGGCTTCCGCTCCTCGTCCGTCCGCGCCGGGTGGTCACCGGTGTCGGCGCGGGTGCCGGACCGCGGCGGCCCACGGAACCGGCGCCCCAGCGGCCGCGCCTCGGGCATCACCCCGGGAACCGGCCCGTGGAGCGCAGATGCCAGCGGCGCTCGGCATAGGCCAGGTCGTCCCGCCACAGCCGGGCCGCCGCAGAACGCATCACCGGGCGAAGGACCGGGGCGGCCCAGCGGGCGAACAGGAAACCCGGCCGGTCGGAGGCCGCCACCACGGCCTCGGTCACCGCCGTGCGGGGACGGCCGAGCGCATCCGGCCCCAGAGGCGTCGCGTGCGTCTCCACCACCGAGCCCGCGCCTTCGCCCTCGGTGATGCGCATGACGACGGTACGTGGTTCCGGAGCGGTGAAGACCGCCCGCACCGGTACCACCAGCCGCCCGGCCACCTTGAAGGAGACGGCGACGGTGAAGCGGTCCTCGGCGTCGTCCCCGCCGGGCGAGCCGACGACCGTGAGATCCACGAACGAATACGGGTGGAACCAGGCCCCGTGCCATGGATCCAGGCGATTGGCCACGATGTCCTCGGGTTCGCACAGCCCCGTGCCCTCGTACACCGCGGTCACCCCCCGAGCCGGAGCAGGCCGGACCGGTACCACGGGGGCGTCGAGCGGTTCCTCCCCGCCGACCTCGTCGAGCCGCACCCACAGGAGGACGCCGTCGTCGAAGGCCGGCAACGGCTCCCAGCCCGCGAACGACGTGCCGTCGAGAGCGAGTCCGTGCCAATGACACACCAGCGTTCCGCACCGGACCGGGCTTTCCGCGAGGGGTGCCCCGAGGTGCGGACAGGCACCCGGGCCGGCGCGCAGCCGCCCGTCCGTACCGCGCCAGAGCACGACCTCCCGGTCGGCCACGGTGCGGGCCACGGGGCGGTCACCGCCGAGTGACGAGGACGCCCCCACGACGAACCAGTTCCCCGACGGCCGGGCCTGCGCCCGCTTCAGCGCCTGCGCGATCAGGCTCGGCCTGGCGGCGCGCCAGGTCGGCTGCTGCTGCTCCCACGGCACGGGTCTGCGGCGCAGCGACAGCGGCAGACGGGCCCGCCATGCCGAAGGATCGGGCTTCATACGACCTCCTCGGACACCGGCCGGGCCGGTCCGGCCGGCGGCACCGGCGGCACCGGGGGTGCCTGCACCGGCGCCGGCGCTCCGCGCCGACGGCGGTGGCGCAGCCTGATGGCCGTCAGCCGGGCCAGTGCCCCCGCCGCGACCGCGGCGCGCTTGCGGCGCGGCACCACGGCACGGCGGTGCAGCACCGCATAGCCGTCCCGGGCGACGGCGTCCAGGATGCTCCCGTACAGGACGTACGCGGTGCGGATGCAGGGCCGGGACACCGGATCGAGCAGGGCGAGGCCGGGTTGCGCCTCCCGGTAGACGCCGCGGGTCAGTGCCCCGAACTCCCGCAGAGCGGCCAGGACACGGCGGTCCTGCCCGCCCGTGTCCCGGCACCGGTGCAGCAGCTCCCGGTCGACCCCGTGCGCGGCCAGCAGGTCGGCCGGCACGTACACGCGCCCACGGTCGAGGTCCTCGCCGACGTCCCGCAGGAAGTTCGTGAGCTGGAAGGCGACCCCGAGCGCTGCCGCGTACGGCTCGGCCTCCTCGCGCCGTACCACCGTGCCCAGCACCGGAAGCATCTGCAGTCCGATCACGGCCGCCGAGCCGTGCATGTAGCCGTACAGGTCCGCATAGGTGGGATAGCCGGTCACCACCAGATCGGACCGCATCGAGGTCATGAAGTCCTGGAAGAGGCGGTGATCGATGGCGTATCGGCGCGCCGTGTCGGCCAGCGCCGCGACCACCGGCTCGCCGCCGCCTCCTTGCCGCAGCCCCTCGTCCAGACACCGCTGGAGCGCCGCCAGCCGCGCACCGCGCAGACCGTCGTCCGCACCGCGATCCGTCGAGTCCACGATGTCGTCGGCCCACCGGGCGAACCCGTACAGCGCGTGCACGGCGGGCCTGCGCTCGACGGGGAGCAGGCGGGTGGCCAGGAAGTACGTCTTTCCGTGCGCCGCGTTGAGCTCGCGGCAGCGCCGGTACGCCGCGCGCAGCACCGGGTCGGTGATGCCCGCGGCGTCGAGTTCGCGCCGCCCGGTCACCGCGCCGCCCCGCTGACCCGGGCCGAAGCGCGCCGGACACCGCCCGTGATCCTGGCCGCCGCCAGCTTCCCCGACACCAGGGCGGTGGGCACGCCCACGCCGGGGGTGGTACCGCAGCCGGCCAGGACGGCGTTCGATGTGCCCCGCACCAGGTTGCGGGGCCGGAACGGACCCGTCTGAAAGAAGGTGTGGGCGGCCGAGAAGGGGGTGCCCGCCGCATGCCCTTGACCAGCCCAGTCGGCCGGCGTGACCAGGCATTCGTCCTCGATGGCGGACGAGATACCGTCCAAGCCGCGCCGTTCCAGCTCGCGCAGCAGGTCGTCCCGGTAGCGGGGGCCCAGTTCGCCCCAAGCAGCCCCTGAGGGGCCGATGTCGGTGTTCGGACAGGGGGCGAGGACGTAGTGCAGATGGCGACCCGGCGGGGCGAGCGCCGGGTCGGTGGCCGTGGGCCGGGTGATCAGGAGGGACGGATCGCCCATCAGCCTTCCCTGTCGGGTGAGTTCGTCGAAGGTGCTCTGCCAGGCGGCACCGAAGGAGATCGTGTGGTGGGCCAGCTGCGGCCATGTGCGGTCCGTTCCCGCGTGCAGAACGACGGCGGAGGGGGAGTGCCGCAGCCGCACCGGCCTGCGAGGCCGACGGCCGAGGAGCCGGTAGGCGACGGGCAGGTCCGGCGTGAGGACGAGAGCGTCGCAGGGGATGCGGTCTTTCGCGGTGACGACGGCGGTGATCCGCTCCCCGGAGCGCTCCAGCGCGGTCACCGGCTCGCCGAACCTCAGCTCCGCGCCCGCGCCGGCCGCCGCGTCCGCCATGGCCTGAGGCAGGGCGTGCATGCCCCCGCGCGGGAAGTACACGCCGGCCACCGTGTCCATGTAGGCGATGACGGCGTAGGCGGCCAGCGCCCGGGCCGGCGGCACGCCGGCGTACAGGGCCTGGAAGGAGAACACCCGCTGCAGCCGCTCGTCCTTCAGGAAACGGGCGATGCGCCGGTCCAGCCGCCCGAAACCGCCGAGCGCCGCCAGCCGGGCGAGGTCACCGGTCAGCAGGTCCAGCGGTGAGTCGAAGTTCGCGTCGATGAACCGGCGCATCTGTACCCGGTAGAGCCGCTCCAGCCAGGCGCGCAGCCGCAGGTACCCCGCCGCCTCACCGGCTCCGGCGAACCGCTCGACCGCTGCCGCCATCGCCTCGCCCTCGGTGTGCACGTCCAGGGTGCTGCCGTCGGCGAACGACGCCCGATAGGCCGGGTGCAGCGGGATCAGCTCCACCCACCGGTCCAGTCTCTCGCCGACCGCGGCGAAGGCTTCTTCGGCGAGGCCTGGCATGGTCAGCACCGTCGGGCCGGTGTCGATCCGGTAGCCGCCGCGCAGCAGCCGTCCCGCCCGCCCGCCGGGCAGCTCCTCGCGCTCGACGACGGTCACCCGGCGCCCCGCGCCCAGCAGGTGCAGAGCAGCCGACAGGCCGGCCAGGCCGGCGCCGACGACCACCACGTGGTCCGTGCGGCCGCTCACGGTCCGGGTCATCGCCCGCCCTCCGCCGCGCCGGAGGCCGTGACGGCGGCGGACGTCGGACCCGAGGGGGCCGGCGGATCGTCCACCGAGCGGGAAGCCGCCTGGGCGGTCAACAGCCCGCGCAGCCGGCCCGCGGCGTCCGCGGTGAGCCCGGCGCCGTCGAAGTGACGCATGCCCTGGGCCGACAAGCGCTCGATCCTCGCCTCGACCGCCGCTCGGGCGCCCGTCCGCACCAGCACCTCCCGTACCTCGTCGAGGCCGTCGTGCGAGAGGTCCTCCTTCCCGAGGGCGTGTTGCAGCACTTCCAGAGCCCGCCGGTCGGCCGCGGCCTCGGCGCGCGCGACCGCGAGCGCGGCCAGATAGGTCGGCTTGCCCGTGCGGATGTCGCCCCCGCAGCTCTTGCCGGTGTGCCGTGGATCGCCGAAGACGTCCTCGAGGTCGTCGCGCAGCTGGAACGCCATGCCCACGCAGCGCCCGGCCGAGCACAGGGCCCGCCGGGTCCGGCCGTCCGCGCCCGCCACCGCCGCACCCAGCGCCAGAGGCCGTTCGACCGAATACAGGGCGCTCTTGAGGCGGGCCGCCCGCAGGGCCTGCGCCGGCGAGCGCGACCCGGTCAGCTGGCCTCGGAGGTCGAGGAACTGACCTGCCACCATCTCGGTGCGCATGTCGCTCCAGACCTCGCGCACGACGCTCGCCGTCCACGGGTCGAGGGCCGCTTCCGCCATCACGTCGTCCGCCCACGCGAGGGCCAGATCACCGGCCAGGACCGCGACCGCCTCACCGAAGCGGGCGGCGCGGGCCGGTGCCGCGACACTGCCGCAGCCGTCCCGCACGTCGGTGTGGAGAGCCGGCCGGCCGCGCCGGAGCACCGATCCGTCCATCACGTCGTCGTGCACCAGGGCACAGGTCTGGAGCAGTTCGAGCGCCGCGCCGATGCGCAGGGCGGCCGCGGCCGTCGGCCCGTCGTCCCCGCCGCAGGCGCGCATCGACCACCAGAGGAGCTGCGAGCGGGTGCGTTTGCCGCCCTCCCGGGTGAAGCGTGCGACGCGCGCGGCCAGTTCCCCGGCGAACTCGGCGTCCAGCACACCGGACCGGGTCAGCCGGTCGCCGAGCACCTGCTCCAGCGCGCTCCCGATCGCGGCGGGCACGTCCACATCCACGGCCGCGGGGTCGACCGCCGAGGCGATCCCGTCCCGGGCAGGCGAGCCGTGCCCGGTGCCGACGCCCGCCGAGCCGGTCGGGTGGCGCCGCGCAGCGGACCCCGAGGGGGCCACGAGGCGGGGGACGGGCGGCGGTGCGGCCGCGGTCTGGTCCTTCGCCTGGGTGCGGCGCATCCCGGTTCCTCTCGTCGTGGTGTCGATCGCTCCGAGCGTGTGTCTTCGGTCCTTTCCCGTGATACGGATGCGGTCCGGAGCGGATACCCGAACGCGCGGGATTGCCGTCGTGCGGACGCACCTGATCAGGTGACCTCGGCACCAGAGCGCATCCGATCGCACCCTCCGACGGGAAGCCCTGCCCAGGAACGCCGAACCGGGGATGGAGGCAGCGCCGTGCTGAAGGCGGACGTGGCGGTCATCGGGGCGGGCGCAGCCGGCCTGTCCCTGGCCCACCGGTTGAACGGACACGGCGGCCCGGCCCCGTCCGTGGTCCTCATCGACCCCCCGCCCGGTCCGCTCCGGCCCGCCCCCCGCACCTGGTGCTTCTGGGAGTCCGGCCACGGCCGCTTCGACGCCGCGGTGCGATCACGATGGAGCCACCTGCGCGTGAGGCCGCCGGCCGGCCACGCGATCGAAGCGGACATCACACCGCTGCGGTACAAGATGATCCGCTCCGACGACTTCGAGTCGCTGGTCGGGCAGGACCTCGCGCACAGCTCCAACGTCCGGCGCCTGGAGGCGACCGTCGACACCGTCGAGGAGGCCCCGTCCGGGCCCCGGGTCCTGTTGACCCGCGCCGACGGCAGCGGGGATGCCCTGGAGGCCCGCTGGGTGTTCGACTCGCGTCCGCCGGGAAGCCTTCCGGCCGCCCGGACCACCATGCTGCAGCACTTCCGCGGCTGGTTCGTCCGGACCTCCCGGCCCGCCTTCGACCACACGACCGCCGAACTGATGGACTTCCGCACACCGCAGCCCGCCGAGGGGCTCTCCTTCGGCTACGTCCTGCCCACCGGGCCGCGGGAGGCGCTCGTCGAGTACACCGAGTTCTCCCCGTGCGTGCTCACGGGCAGCGGCTACGAGGCCGCGCTGCGGCACTACACCACGGACGTCCTGGCCCTCGGCGACCTGGAGATCCTGGCCACCGAGACCGGCCTCATCCCCATGACGGACGCCGCCGTACCCCAGCGGGTCGGCGCTTCGGTGTTCCGGATCGGCGCCGCCGGCGGCGCGACCCGCCCGTCCACGGGCTACACCTTCGCCGGACTCCAGCGCCAGACCCGGGCCGTCGCCGCCGCGCTGCGGCAGGGTCGCGACCCGGTGCCCCCGGCCGCCCACTCCTCGCGGGCCCGTGCCATGGACGCGGTCCTGCTGCGCGCCCTGGACACCGGCCGGGTCGACGGCCCCGACCTGTTCTGCCGGCTCTTCACCCGCGTCCCCCCGTCCCGGCTGCTCCGCTTCCTCGACGGCCGCACCAGCCTGCTCGAAGACCTGTCCGTGGGCCGCCACGCCCCCGTCGGCCCCATGTTGCGCACCGCCGCCGAACTGCCCCGCCTGCCCCGCCGCCCCTTCCCCTGACCCTCGACCGCGCCACCACCCGTCTCTGGAGAACGTATGACCCTGCTGCGCGACGAGGACCTCGCCGCCGCCTTCGACCACGCCTCCCGCACCTACGACGCACTGGTCGCGGCGAACCCCGGCTACCACGCGCACCTGCGGCGCTCGGTACGCCGCCTCGGTCTCACCGCGCCGGGGGCCGGGTTGAGGATCCTGGACCTCGGCTGCGGCACCGGGGCCTCGACGGCCGCGATCCGCGCCGTCCTGCCCGCCGCGGACGTCACCGCCGTCGACGCATCCGCCGGCATGCTGGCGAAAGCCGCCGCCAAACCGTGGGCGGGCGGTGTGCGCTTCGTTCACGCACCGGCCGAGCACCTGGCGGACGCGGGCGTCCAGGGACCGTTCGACGCCGTCTTCGCCGCGTACCTCTTCCGCAACGTCACCGACCCCGACGCCGTCCTCCACACCGTCAGCAGCGTGTTGCGACCGGGCGGCAGGCTCGCCGCGCACGAATACAGCCTCAGCGGGCGCCGCACCGACCGCGTCGTGTGGACGGCGGTGTGCCGCGGCATCGTCCAACCCGCGGCCACCCTGCTGGGCGACGGCCCCCTCTACCGCCACTTGTGGCGCAGCGTCGTCCACTTCGACCCGGCCGACCGGTTCGCCACCCGCATCCGCGAAGCCGGTTTCGAAGCGGTCCGGGCCCTGCGCCTGCCGGGCTGGCAGACGGGCATCACCCACACCTTCGTCGCCGCGCGCCCGGCAGGCCCGCGATGACCGCGCCCACGCCGACCGCGGCGCGCCGCGGCAGGGACCGGCGGGCACGCGTCCTGCCCGCCCCACCAGGAGCCCGCCGCGCACAGGGCCGCCCCACGACAGCCGTGATCGGCGGCGGGATCGCCGGCCTCGCCGCCGCCACCGCACTCGCCGAACGGGGCGTGCAGGTGACGCTCTACGAGCGCGAGCCCTACCTGGGCGGCCGGGCGGGCGGATGGCCGACCCGCCTGCGCGACGGCAGCACCGTGACGATGAGCCGCGGCTTCCACGCCTTCTTCCGGCAGTACTACAACCTGCGGGGCCTGCTCCGCCGAACCGACCCCGGCCTGGCGGGCCTCACCGGACTCCCCGACTATCCGCTGCTGCACGCGGACGGTCTCTGCGACAGCTTCCGGCGCGTACCGCGCACCCCGCCGTGGAGCGCGCTGGGCTTCGTCGCACTCAGCCCCACCTTCCGCCTGCGGGACCTGCGCGCCATGAATCCGGCCCCGGCCCTGCCGCTGCTCGACGTCCGCGTGCCGGACGTGTACCACCGGCTCGACGGCACCAGCGCCCACGACTTCCTGGAGGCCATCGGCTTCCCCCAACGGGCCCGGCACCTGGCCTTCGAGGTGTTCTCCCGGAGCTTCTTCGCCGACCCGAAGGAGCTGTCCGCGGCCGAGATGGCCCTCATGTTCCACATCTACTTCCTCGGTTCCGCCGAAGGACTGCTGTTCGACGTGCCCCGCTCGCCCTACCCGGCCGCGCTGTGGGCCCCGCTGGCCGCCTACTTGGAACGGCACCGGGCCGAAGTACGCACCGCAAGCCCCGTCGACCATGTCCGGCCCACTCCGGCCGGCCTCTTCGAGGTGACCGGGAGCGCCGCCACGTCCCGGTACGACGCCGTGGTCCTCGCCCTGGACGCCGGCGGCCTGCGGTCGCTGGTGGCCCGTTCCGACCGGCTGGCCGACCGGCCGTGGCGGGAGCGCGTGGCGCGGCTGCGGTCCGCTCCGCCCTTCCTCGTCGTCCGGCTCTGGCTCGACCGTCCCGTCGCCCCCGACCGGCCGGGCTTCCTGGGCACCAGCGGCTTCGGCGGTCTCGACAACATCAGCGTGCTGAACCGCTGGGAGGACGAGGCCGCCCGCTGGGCGGCGCGCACCGGAGGATCCGTGGTGGAACTCCACGCCTACGCCGTCGACCCGAGCGTCCCCCGCCCCGTTCAGGAGCAGCGACTGCTGCGGCAGCTCCACCGCGTGTACCCGGAGACCCGCGCCGCCGAGGTCGTCGACGTCCGCAACGAGTGGCGTGCGGACTGCCCGTTGTTTCCGGTGGGCGGCTACGCCGACCGCCCCACCGTCCGCACCTGCGATCCCGGACTGGTCCTCGCCGGAGACGTCGTGCGTACCGATCTTCCGGTCGCGCTGATGGAACGGGCGGCCACGACCGGCTTCCAGGCCGCGAACGCCCTGCTCGAACGCTGGGGCCTCCACGGGCAGACCCTGTGGACGGTACCGGACCGCGGTCGCGCCCCCGTACTGCGGAAGGCG
Source organism: Streptomyces sp. PCS3-D2 (assembly GCF_000612545.2). Lineage (GTDB taxonomy): Bacteria > Actinomycetota > Actinomycetes > Streptomycetales > Streptomycetaceae > Streptomyces. The sequence continues at coordinate 7,339,546 of NZ_CP097800.1, forward strand.
GCCGCATGGGCGGGGCGGCGAGCCACCTGATGCCGCCGAACACCGCGGGTCCCCCCGGCCCGGGAGCGTCCTGCGCTCCCGGCACGGTCACGGCTCCCGGCTGCGGTCCAGATCGGTGTACAGCACGTGGTGGTCCGAGTACCGGCTGGGGCGCACGTGGTGCGGGCCCGAGACGACACCGCGCAGGAACACGTAGTCGAACTTGCTCTCCCAGTCGGTGGTCGCCGTGCAGTCGTCTGCGTCCCCGCCGGCATCGCCGGTCTGGGGATGGCAGCCGGGGTCCGCGTCCGGGGCCAGAGCCCACAAGGGGGCCAGTTCGGGCGCGTCCGGTACGGCGTTGAAGTCACCGAGGACGATCGCGCGGTCGTGCCGGGCCACCGCGGCGGCGAGCACCTCGACCTGGCCGGCCCGCACCTCGCCCTGCCGCCGCTCGGCGAGGTGGGTGTTGAAGATGCGGACGGGCCGGCCGCCCACCAGCGTGGTGACGGCCAGGTAGCCGCGGTCCTCGGAACCGCCGTCGGGGTACTCGACGCTCACCCGGTCGGTCATCGGCGCTGCCGAGAGGATCGCCTGGCCGTAGCCGCCCGGCCGCCACGGCAGCCCCCCGCAGCGGTTCCAGTTGCGCAGGACCGTTCCGTAGCGGACGTGGTAGGCCAGCCCGTAGACCTCCTCCAGGTATGCGCGGATCCGCTCGACGTCACGTACGCAGGCCTCTTGCAGGCCGATCACCTGCGGCGCGTACGTGGCGATCTCCGTCGCACGGCCGTAGTCGTTCCCGCTCCCGCACGGATTGCAGATGTTCCACGTGCCGACCCGGTCGGGCACGACCTCCTTGGCCGCGCCGGGCGGCAGCCGTCCGGCACGGGGGACGCCCCCGCCCGGCGTGGCCGGGCCGAGGAGCAGCAGCATGCAGACCGCGGCCGTCGCGCCCGCGGCCCCTCGCATGCCCCTGCCCGGCACGATCGCCTCCCCGGAGTGGATGCACAGGATCACACGGGCCCCGGGCCCGGTATCGGGGTGCTTCCCGGCCGGTCCGGCCGGCACCGTCGCGGCCGGCCAACGGACGGGCCTCGTCGACCGCTGGGATCCGACTACCCCCGACGGGGCGGAGCGGAAACTCCCCGGAGCGCACGAACCGGCCCGGGGCGCCGGGCACACCGCGCACCCTGCCGCCCGGAACCGCGGCGGACGGCGCCGCCCACGGCGGTGCGCGCCGTTCCACGATCGGGGGAAAGGTCGTCCGCGGTGTTGACGCCCTGCTGCCCGGTGCGCGGGCCGTTCCGGTAGCCTGCCGACGTCACACGGCAGGTCCGGGCCGAGAGCCCGGTGGGATGGAGACGCGGCCATGGCCCTTCGATACGACTGCTCCACGGATTCGGCCCGGGCCGAGGGGCTGACCGCCGCCGCACTGGCGGTCCGGCGGGGCGACCTCGTGGTGCTCCCGACCGACACCGTCTACGGCATCGGTGCGGACGCCTTCAACCCCGACGCGGTGGACAGCCTGCTGGGAGCCAAGGGCCGCGACCGTGCGATGCCCTCGCCGGTCCTGGTCGCCTCCCCGGACGCCCTGCACGACCTCGTGGCCGATCTCCCGAAGCAGGGATGGGCGCTGGTGGAGGCCTTCTGGCCGGGCGGACTGACCCTGGTCACCCGCCACCTGCCCTCGCTGACCTGGGACCTCGGAGAGACGGGCGGTACGGTCGCCGTCCGGATGCCCTCGCACCCCGTTGCCCTCGCACTGCTCGCGGGGACCGGGCCGATGGCGGTTTCCAGCGCCAACTTGACCGGCCGCCCCTCCCCCCAGGACTGCGACGCCGCACAGGACATGCTGGGCGACTCCGTCTCCGTCTACCTCGACGGCGGTCCCACCGAGGCGGCCGTCGCCTCCTCGATCGTGGACCTCACCGGACCGGTTCCGGTCCTCAAGCGGGCCGGAGCCATCGGCGTCCACACCCTGCGCTCCGTAGTGCCCGACCTGCTGGAGGCGTGACCCTCGGTGGGTGGAGGCCCGGGCGGCGTCGTAGCCTGCGGTCATGAGTACATCGCTGTCACCGACTCCGTCCGAGGCCTTCGAGCTGCTGCTGGCCGGCAACCGGCGTTTCACCGCGGGTGCACCTGAGCACCCGAACCAGGACGCGGCACGCCGTACCGAGACCGCGCCCGCCCAACGTCCCTTCGCCGTCCTCTTCGGCTGTTCCGATTCCAGGCTGGCGGCCGAGATCATCTTCGACCGCGGGCTGGGCGACCTCTTCGTCGTCCGCACCGCGGGCCACGTCGCGGGAGCGGAGGTCCTGGGCAGCATCGAGTACGCCGTCAGCGTGCTGGACTGTCCGCTGGTCGTCGTGCTCGGCCACGACACCTGCGGTGCGGTCGCCGCCACCCGCGCCGCCGTGGCGGACGGGGTCAGCGCCACCGGATACGTGCGCGACGTCATCGAACGCGTGACCCCCAGCGTGCTGGCCGCCCGTGCCGCCGGGCTCACCGAAGAGGACGACATCATCGCCGAGCACATACGACACACCGTCGACCTGCTCCTGGACCGCTCCCGGGTCCTCGCCGACCAGGTGGCGGCCGGGAGCGTGGCAGTGGTGGGCCTGTCCTACCGGCTGGCCGACGGCAGCGCCAGGGTCGTCACCACCCGCGGCATCCCGCACGAGGTGCCGGCCTGATCTCGCGGTGACGGACCCCTGCCGGTCATGGGCCGGCCGGGGCTCCACGGGCCGCGCCCGCCGGGGACAGGCCGGTGGTGACGTACGCAACGGCCGTCCGGCGCGTACGTCACCATCCGTACCGGCCGTCACCCGGATGCCCGAACGCCACCGGCGGGGCTCGCACCGGTCCGGCGGGGCTCTGCGGCCCCACCGGCGGGCCTGCTCAGCCGGCGGCGGGTTCGGACGCCTCGCCGACCAGCTCCTCCAGGACGTCCTCCATGGTGACGAAACCGACCACGGCGCCGTCGACGCCGGTGACGGCGGCGAGGTGCGTACCGGCGGCCCGCATGGCGGACATGGTGTCGTCGAGGGGGGTCGAGACCGGCACCTCCGTGACGGTGTGCAGGCTCGCTCGGGGGAAGGGGGCCGAGGGATCGGCCGCACCGAGGGCGTCCTTGATGTGCAGGAAGCCCAGGATCCCGCCCCCGGAACCGGTGACGACCAGCCGGGAGAATCCGTGCTCCGCGGCGGTGCGCTCCAGCCCGCGCGGCGTGACGTCCTCGCCGACCGTGACGAAGTCGGATCGCGCGATCATGATCTCGCCGACCGTGCGGGTGCCGAGTTCCAGCGCGTCCTGGAGACGTTCGCTGTCCTCCGGGTCGAGCAGACCGGCGTCGCGGGAGTCCGCGACCAGCCGCGCGAGTTCGTCGTCGGTGAAGACGGCGGCGACCTCGTCCTTGGGTTCCACCTTCAGCAGGCGCAGCAGGGTGTTGGCGAAGGCGTTGATGCCGAAGACCAGCGGGCGCAGCGCCCGGGTGACGGCGACCAGGGGCGGCCCGAGGAGCAGCGCGGTGGGTGCCGGGGCGGCCAGCGCGATGTTCTTCGGGACCATCTCGCCGATCAGCATGTGGAGGTACGTGGCCAGGGTGAGCGCGATGACGAAGGCGATCGGGTGGACGAGCGCCTCGGGCACGCCGATCGAGGCGAACGGCGGTTCCAGCAGGTGCGCGATGGCCGGCTCGGCGACGGCGCCGAGGACCAGCGAGGAGACGGTGATGCCGAGCTGGGCGGTGGCCATCATCGCGGAGAGGTGCTCCAGCCCCCACAGCGTGGTCCTGGCCCGCCGGTCGCCCTTGAGCGCGGCCGGTTCGATCTGGCTGCGGCGTACCGAGATCAGCGCGAACTCGGCGCCGACGAAGAAGGCGTTCGTGATGAGGGTGAGTGCGCCGATCAGCAGCTGGACGGTGGTCATCGGGCATCCTCCTCGTGCGTGTGGGTGGCGGCGGGCATGGTGAGCGTCACCCGGTCCGCCCGGTGATGGTCGACGTCGAGCACGGTCAGCTGCCAGCCGTCGACGTCCACCGTGTCCCGTTCGACGGGGATGCGTTCGAGGCGCGTGGCGATCAGGCCGGCGAGTGTCTCGTAGGGACCCTCGGGCACGGTGAGGCCGATCTCGGCCAGCTCGTCGAGGCGCACACTGCCGTCGGCCTCCCACACCTTGCGGCCGTCCTCGTCCGGGGCCTCGATCAGGTCGGGGACCTCCATCGGGTCGTGCTCGTCGCGCACCTCGCCGACGACCTCCTCGACGATGTCCTCCACGGTGGCCACACCGGCGGTGCCGCCGTACTCGTCGATCACCACGGCCATCGTGCGGGCCCTGCGGAGGCGACCCAGCAGGGTGTCCACGGGCAGCGAGTGCGGAACCAGCAGCGGTTCGGTCATCAGGTCCACGATCGGGGTGAGGGGCCGTTTGTCCTCCTCCAGGGCCAGCACGTCCCGGACGTGGACGGTGCCGACGACCTCGTCCAGCGAGTCCCGGTAGACCGGGAACCGCGAGATGCCGGTGGCCAGGGTCAGATGGGCGGCGTCGAGCGCGGTGGCGTGGGCCTCCAGGGCCCGCACGTCCACGCGGGGCGTCATCACGTTCTCGGCGGTCAGCTCGCCCAGGTGCAGGGTCTTCACGAACAGTTCGGCGGAATCGGCCTCTATCGCGCCCTCGCGGGCGGAGTGCCGGGCGAGCGCGACCAGTTCCTCCGGGGTACGGGCCGAGGCGAGCTCCTCGGCGGGCTCCAGCCCGAAGCGGCGCACCAGGCGGTTGGCGGTGTTGTTCAGGTGCCGGATCAGCGGTGCGAAGACGGCGGTGAAGGCACGCTGCGGACCGGCCACCACCTTCGCCACGGCCAGCGGGCGGGAGATCGCCCAGTTCTTGGGGACCAGCTCGCCGACGACCATCAGGACGACCGTGGACAGCGCCACGCCGAGCAGCGTCGCCGTGGTGGCGACGGCCCCGTCGGGCAGTCCGGCCGCGGTCAGCGGCCCGCGCAGCAGGGCGGAGACGGACGGCTCGGCGAGCATGCCGATGACGAGCGAGGTCACTGTGATGCCCAACTGGGCACCGGACAGCTGGAAGGTCAGCTTTTTGGCAGCCTTCAACGCGCTCTCGGCTCCCCGTTCACCGGCGGCGGCAGCGCGCTCCAGCTCACTGCGCTCGACGGTGGTCAGGGAGAACTCGGCGGCGACGAACACCGCGCAGGCCAGCGTCAGGGCGAGCGCGAGGAGCAGCAGCAGGATCTCGGTCACCGTGCCACCCCCGCTCCCGGATCGTGAACCCCACGGGTCTTCGGGCAGGACGTGGCACGGCAGGGACTGGGAGGTTCACCCATTGCGGGCTGCTGCTCCATTCGCTTCTCGGGCGGACCGCTTGGGTCCGGACGGCTGTTCGGTCACGGACAGTATCCGCGACTCCTTGGTAAAGAGCAAGCAAAGCCCATCCGCCCTGCCGGCGGCGCTTTCGCGTCGTTCTCGCCCGGTTCCCGCGGCGACGCTTCGCGATCCTCCGGTTACTCCTATGCTTCTACATGCGTGTAGATTCAACCATGACTGAAGGAGTGGACGCCACGATGGTGTTCAAGCGACTGCTCGGCTCGATGGGCGTCGGCGGTCCTGCCGTCGACACGGTCCTCGACCCGGTGAGCCCGGTACCCGGTGGCAGCCTGTCCGGCGAGGTCCGGCTCACCGGGGGCCGCGCGGACTACGACATCGAGCACATCACCCTCGAACTCGTCGCCCGTGTCGAGGCGGAGACCGAGCACGGCGAGCACGACGGCGTCGCCGTCTTCGAGCGCTTCACCGTCGGCGGCGGCTTCCGCCTCCACGAGGGCGAACAGCGCAACATTCCGTTCACCGTCGCCCTGCCCTGGGAGACCCCCGTCACCGAGCTGCACGGCCAGGCCCTCGGCATCGTCCTCGGGGTGCGCACCGAACTCGGCGTGTCCGGAGCCAGGGACAAGGGCGACCTCGACGCCTTCACCGTCCGTCCGCTCCCGGTCCAGGAGGCCGTGCTGGAGGCCCTGGGGCAGCTCGGCTTCGGCTTCAAGTCCGCCGACCTCGAGTACGGACACATCGGGGGCACCGGCCAGCAGCTGCCCTTCTACCAGGAGATCGAGCTGAGCCCCGCCCCGAGCTACGCCCACCGGGTCAACGAGATCGAGGTCACTTTCCTCGCCTCCGCGGCCGGCATGGACGTCGTCCTGGAGGTGGACAAGCGCGGCGGGTTCTCCGGCGGCCACGACGCCCTCGCCCGTCACACGGTCCGCCACGACCAGGTGGCCCACACGGACTGGAACGCCGAAGTCGACGGCTGGATCCGCGCCCTGATCGAGGCGCACGGCGCGCACGCGCCCCACGCCTCCTACGGGCACGACCCCTACGGCCACGCGGGCCACAAGGACGATCACCACGGAGGCCACCGGTCCGGCCCCGGCATGGGAACGGTCGTCGCCGCCGGTGCGGCCGGACTGGCGGTCGGCGTGGTGGGCGGCATGGTGGCGGCCGAAGTCATCGACGAGGTAGGCGACTTCTTCGAGGACGACGAGGACGAGGGCGACGACGAAGCCTGACCCCGCGGCGTACGGCGGTGGAACAGACGGGCCCCACCGGCCCGTTCGGCACAACAGTGAAGGAGCGGATCATGCTCGACGGTCTGAAGGGTCTGGTCGGCAAGGCGACCGAACTGGCGACGGAGCACCGTGAGGTCCTGGCACAGGGCCTGGAGAAGGCGGCCGACGTCGTCGACGAGAAGACGGACGGCAAGTACGCCGACCACATCGACACCGGGGTGGAGAAGGCCAAGGGCTTCCTCACCGGGCTGGGGGAGAAGGCGTAGTTCCGGCCCGGCCGGCCCGTGACCGCGGGCCGGCGCCGCGAGCCGCCGCTCAGGCGGAGAACGTGGCCGCGTGCAGGATGAAGTAGAGGGTGACGGCCGCGTTCGCGGAGGACAGCGCCGAGGCCGTCGCCCCGCCGGCCGCGGTCCACACCGCCAGGCCGGCCCGGGTGAAGGCGGGCGGCCAGGCTCCCCCGGCGGGGGCCGGGCCCAGCAGCGCGGCCACGCGGCGCGGTACCGGCCCGGCCATCGCGAAGTGCGCCGCCGCGACCGGCGGCCCGCCGGGGGAGACCAGGGCGGCCTTGCCGATGGCCCGAGCCACGGTCCGCCTGCTGCCGATCCGCGCCGCGGCCTCCTCGTCGGCCCACCGCTCGCAGGTGTAGGCCACGGCCGTCCGCAGCGGCAGCAGGAAGGGATTGGCGTGTGCCGCGAGCCGGACGGTGAGCAGGAACCGGTGGTGACGTCCGGACAGGTGGGCCCGCTCGTGTGCGAACAGGGCCCGTCGCTCACGGGAGGTGAGCGCCGCGAGCATGCCGGTGCTGACGACGACCCGGTCGAGTCCGCGGCCGGGCAGCGCGTACGCGTACGGAGCCTCGTCCGGCAGTACGGCCACCGGCCCCGGGCGGGCCGTGCGCAGTGCCTCCTCCGTGCGCCGCCGGATCCTGTGCTGCCGCCAGACCGCAGCGGAACAGGACGTCAGTACGGTCAGCAGCGCCGGGATGGCGATCCGCCCGGCGACCTCGTCGTACGGTACGGCCTCCCGGACCTCCGGGTCCGACCAGCTGTCGGGCAGGGGATTGCCCGGCAGTTGCGCGGTGCCCACGACCATGACGAGGGCGAGGCACAGCGTGCTGCAGCAGGCCAGGACGGCCGCGACGGCCGTCAACAGCCCGGTCGCGGTGCGCGGGTGGAGATGTTGCTCCGCCAGACGGGCGATCGGCCAGGCGGTGAGCGGAAGGACGAGCGGCAGGAAGACGAAGACCCCCATGGCGTCAGTCTTCCTCCTCCTCGGCCGCCTGGGCCAGCAGGTCGCGGAGCAACTGCTCGTCCCCGGGCGGCAGGGCCGTGACGAAGCTGGTGAGCACCGCCTGCCGGTTCTCCTCGCCGTCCAGCACCTTGCGCATGCGCAGCGCGGCCAGACCGGCCCCGTCCGCGACCGGTGTCCACTGGAAGGACCTGCCCTCCCGCCGACGGGTCACGGCGCCCTTCGCGTGCAGCCGGGTGAGGATCGTGATCACGGTCGTGTAGGCGAGCCCGCCGCCCAGGCGCTCCTGCACCCAGGGCACGGTCACCGGACCCGGTGCCTCGCCCAGGGCGGACAGGACGGCGATCTCCAGCTCGCCCTGACCGCGTCGGCGCGGGTGCTGCCCGGAGCCGCCTCTGCGCTCGCCCGTCATACCGCTGCCCTCCAGTCCGCCGGCCCCGCCGGTGCCGGATCGGTTCATCGTACTGACCGGTGGCACCGACTCCGGCGGACTCTCCCGTACGCGGCGGCTGCCTGCGTCCGGTCGGCTACGCCCGGATCTCCAGAACGTCGGAGACCGGACGGCGGGGCGTCCCCGGGCCCTGAGGGCCGTATCCCAGGCGCACGACCATCTGCACGTGCCCCATGGCGGCGAGCGGGTCACGGGCCGTCCATCGCAGTTCCGGCCAGTCCAGGGGCTGCGAGGTCATCGAGGTGGCCAGGCCGTCGGCGGTGGCCTGGAGGAGGACGCGCTCCAGGGCCTGGCCGGCCCGCAGCCAGTCGACCCGGGTGTCCGCCGGGGTGCCGAGCAGCGCGAGCTGGGGCCGCTTCTCGAACACGGCCCAGCCGCGGTCCGCCATGGGGTGGTCCCGGCCGAAGTCCCGCACGGGGGCGGCGCCCGCGGAGCTCCGCGGACCGAACGCGTCGGCGGGAACGCCGTCGCGGCGTGCACCGGACGCGGTGCGCGCGGGCGAGGCCCAGGCCGAGGTCTCCGCGCGGACGAGCGGGTCCATGTCCTCCCGGTGTTCCGCGTCCCGTACCAGGCCGAGCACGGTATCCAGGTGCCAGTCGCCCGCGACGGCGAGCCGGCAGCCCTCCAGCAGCGCGGCGCCCTTCAGCCCGTCCAGGAGGGCGTCCGGTACCGGTTCGTCACTGAACGGGAAGCGGCTGGTGTGCCGACGGCGGAGCGCGTCGTGCAGCACGGCCAGGTCGAGGTCCTCGTCGGACGGTGCGCCGAGGGCCGCGGTCGCCAACAGCCACGGCTGCGAGGCGTCGGGCAACAGGCGCACCCGTGCCCGGAGTCCGTGCCGGACCGCGGACACCCGGAGGTTGAACAGGGCCGCCGCGCAACCGAGGTGGAGAGCACGGTGGTCCGGATCGGTGCGGGGCATGGAGCGTTCCGCGTCGCCGTACAGCTCGATGACGCCGTCGGCACGGCGGAAGACGAACTTCCACGGCTGGGCGTTGTGCATGGACGGGGCGGTGACGGCGTCGCCGACGAGCCGGGCGACGGTGTCGGAGTCGAGGGTCGGGTGTGCTGCGGTCATGGGACTGTCCAGTGGGTGCGGTGCGTCCGGTGCGTCGCTGCGTTCTCGCGTGGGTGCCGCCCGGCCGTGCGCCGTGACGGCGATCGACGGGGGGCGGCGGGTCGGGTCCGGCGCCTGGTCACCACATCACCGTACGGCCGGCGCGGCCCGTGCGGGCGGCGGAGGTGTCGTCGGTGCGGGCCGTGACGTGGGACGCGACGGCGACGACTCCGTCGAGCTGTTCCACCAGACGCACCAGCACGGGGAGCAGGCTCTGCCGCTCGACGCTGCCGTCCAGTGTCACGATGCCGTCCACGACGTGGACGGCGACGTCGCCGAGCGGCACGTCCAGTACCTCGGCGAGGACCTCGTCGGTGACCCGCCGGCGTATTTCGGAGTCCGGACGCACGAACAGGCGCAGCAGGTCCCTGCGGGTGACGATGCCGACCAGCCGTTCCTCCTCGTCCACCACGGGCAGCCGCTCGACGCCCCGGCGGGTCATCAGCCGGGCCGCGTCACCGGCCGTCACCTCGGCGCCGACGGTGACCGCAGGGGCGGACATGACGTCACCGGCCGTGGGCGGCTCCGCCACCCCGCCGGGTTCCTGCGGGGGGTGCGATGCCGGTGCCAGGTGGGCCAGGAGGTCGGTCTGCGACACGACGCCCACGACGCGGTCCTCGTCGTCGAGGACGGGCAGCCCGGAGACGCCGTACTGGGCGAGGAGCTTGGCGACGTCCTTGAAGGCGGTCTCCGGGGCCACCGAGACGACCTCGTCGGTCATCAGATCCGCCACCTTGATGTGCTTCATGACGTCCTCCTGCTCCGGCGTGTGACGCGAGGAACGTGCGTCCTGGTCGGGGTGTCCCCCCACCATCCGCCGGTCCCCGCCGGTGTTCGAGGGCCGAACGGCCCCCACCGGGGGCCGTAAGGGCCATCGGGACCCTGAGGTGCGGACCGCGCCCGAAGGACGGCACCGCCGCCTCCGGGCGCGGTCGGCACGGAGGAGGTCCTCCGCCACGGTCACAGGTAGCTGCCGCTTCCGTACGGCGCGTAGAGGTCGAGCAGGCGCACCCGGGCTGCCTGCAGCCGGTGGGCGAGCACCTGTCCGACCCAGTGACCGAGGGCCGCGCCGAACGCGGTGTCGGCTTCCATCAGCTCGCGGACGCGCACGGCGTCGAACTCGTGGGCGCGTACCGGTGTCATGGCCTCCGCGCCCAAACGCCAGGTGTACGGTGCGAACAGCCACGAGCAGCCGACCAGCTCACCGGCGCCGAGCCGCTCGATGACCGCCGCGCGTCGGCCCGGCACATGGACGTCGAGGGTCACCGTGCCCGACCGGACGATCCAGAACCGGTCGGCGCGACCGCCCTCGCGGAACAGATGCGCGCCCTCGTCGAAGTTGACCTCACCGGCCATCTCCATCAGGCGGTTGCGGCAGTCGGCCGGCAGCGCCGCGTTGAAGCGGATCGAAGAGGTGGAATCCATCGCAACGGCCTCCTGGTTCAGGTCATGCTCGACGCCCGACCGGCAGCTCAGTGCCTCGGCGCGGCCTCGCCGCCGGTCCCCTGGTCGTGGACGTGCGCGGCGATGACGGCTGCCTGTACCCGCCGTTCGACGCCCAGCTTTCCCAGCAGCCGCGAGATGTGGTTCTTGACGGTCTTCTCCGACAGGTAGAGCCGCTTCGCGATCTGGCGGTTGGTGAGGCCGTCCCCGATCAGTTCGAGTACGGCCCGTTCCCGCTCGGAGAGCGCCGCCAGGCGGGTGTCCTCGGGTGTCCCGACCGGCTCCGGGGCACGGAGGGAGCGCATCAGGCGTGCGGTCGTCGCAGGGTCGAGCATGGACTGCCCGGTGGCGACCGTGCGCACCGCGGAGACCAGGTCGGTCCCCTTGATCTGCTTCAGCACGTACCCGGCGGCCCCTGCCATGATCGCGTCCAGCAGGGCGTCCTCGTCGTCGAACGACGTCAGCATCAGGCAGGCCAGGCCGGGCATCCGGGAACGCAGCTCCCGGCAGACCGCGATCCCGTCGCCGTCGGGCAGCCGGACGTCGAGGACGGCCACGTCCGGGCGGAGCGCCGGCCCCCTGGCCAGGGCCTGGCCGGCCGTCGCCGCCTCGCCCACGACGGTGATGTCGGCCTCGGCGTCGAGCAGGTCGCGCAGCCCCCGCCGCACCACCTCGTGGTCGTCGAGGAGGAACACCTTGATGGGAGCCTCCGCGGAGGCTCCCGGTACGTTGGACATGATCGCCGCCTGCTCCGGGTGACGCCGTAGGTGCTGGTGCGCTTCCACCGGAATTGTCTCAGGAGGGGGCCGGGCCCACCCGCCGGTAGATCCCCCCGACCGCCTCCGTCACGCAGGGCGACCGCCGGGGAGGTCGGGGATGCACGGGATGCCGGGGCGTGCCGGGGTGGTAGGGCGCCCGTTCAGCACGGCCAGGACCAGTCCGCCACCTCAGGCAGGTCCGTGCCGTGCGCGCGGATCCAGTCGTGGTGGCGGACGCGCTGGTCGGCCATGGCGCGGCGCAGCCCTCCGGCGCGCTCCGCGAGGCCGGGGACGCGGTCGATGACGTCCATGACCAACCGGTAGCGGTCCATGTCGTTGCGGACGACCATGTCGAAGGGGGTGGTCGTGGTCCCGGACTCCTTGTACCCGCGCACGTGCAGCCGGGCGTGGCCCGTCCGGCGGTAGGCCAGGCGGTGGATGAGCCACGGGTACCCGTGGTAGGCGAAGATCACCGGGCTGTCGGTCGTGAAGAGGGCGTCGTACTCGGCGTCCGTCATGCCGTGCGGGTGTTCCTCGTGGGGCATCAGACGGGCGATGTCGACGACGTTGACGACACGCACGGCCAGCGAGGGGAGGTGCTCGCGGAGCAGGGCCGCGGCCGCCAGCACTTCCATGGTGGGCACGTCGCCCGCGCAGGCGAGGACGACGTCCGGATCGCCGGAGCCCTGGTCGGTGCCGGCCCAGTCCCAGACGCCGGCGCCGCGCGCCACGTGCTCACGGGCCGCGTCGATCGGGAGCCAGTCGAAGCAGGGCTGCTTGCCCGCGACGATCACGTTCACCCGGTCGCGGCTGCGCAGGGCGTGATCGGCCACGGCGAGCAGGGTGTTGGCGTCCGGCGGCAGGTAGACCCGCACGACCTCCGGGCTCTTGTTGAGGACGTGGTCGACGAAGCCGGGGTCCTGGTGCGAGAAGCCGTTGTTGTCCTGACGCCAGACGTGCGAGGTGAGCAGGTAGTTCAGGGAGGCGACGGGCTCGCGCCAGGACAGCTCGCGCGCGGTCTTCAGCCACTTGATGTGCTGGCCGGCCATGGACGCCACGATGTGCGCGAAGGCCTCGTACGTGGAGAACAGGCCGTGGCGGCCGGTCAGCAGGTAGCCCTCCAGCCAGCCCTGGCAGACGTGTTCGGAAAGGATCTCCATGACCCTGCCGTCGCGCGACAGGTTCCGGTCGGTGGCCTCCGTGATGCCCTGCCAGGCCTTGCCGGTGGCCTCGTACAGGCCGTCCAACCGGTTGGAAGCGGTCTCGTCCGGGCCGACGACCCTGAAGTCCCTCCGCCCCGCGGTGTCCCGCATGATCTGTGTCAGGAAGCTCCCCAGGACGCGGGTCGGCTCGTGCAGGCCGCGCCCCGGCTTGGGGACGGGGACGGCGTGCGCGTCCAGCGAGGGGAGCGGGAGCGGCCGCAGCAGGCGGCCCCCGTTCGCGCAGGGCGTCGCCCCGAGGCGGAGTCCGCCGTCCGGGACCCACGCCAGGACCTGCGCCGTCGGACGTCCGCGGGAGTCGAAGAGCTCCTCGGGTCGGTACGAGCGGAGCCAGGCCTCCAGCTGTCGCAGGTGCTCGGGATTCTCGCGGACCCCGGCCAGCGGGACCTGGTGGGCACGCCAGGTGCCCTCGACCGGCTCACCGTCCACGGTCGCCGGTCCGGTCCAGCCCTTGGGCGTGCGCAGCACGATCATCGGCCAGCGGGTGTACTCCCGGCCCGGATCGGCGCCCGCCGTCCTGGCCTCCCGCTGGATGGCCGCGATCCGGTCCAGGGCGTGGTCCATCGCGCGGGCCATGGCCTGGTGCACCAGGGCGGGCTCGCTGCCGGTCACGTACAGGGGTTCGTGCCCGTAACCGCGCAACAGCGCGTCGAGCTCGGCCTCGGGGATCCGTGACAGCACGGTCGGGTTGGCGATCTTGTAGCCGTTGAGGTGCAGGACGGGCAGGACCGCGCCGTCGTGGACCGGATCGAGGAACTTGTTCGAGTGCCAGGACGCGGCCAGTGGCCCGGTCTCCGCCTCGCCGTCGCCGATGACGCAGGCGACCAGCAGACCGGGGTGGTCGAACGCGGCCCCGTAGGCGTGGGAGAGGGCGTAGCCGAGTTCACCGCCCTCGTGGACGGACCCGGGCGTCTCCGGAGCCACATGGCTCGGCACCCCGCCGGGGAAGGAGAACTGCCGGAACAGCCGGGCCATGCCGTCGGCGTCCCGCGCCACGTCCGGGTAGACCTCGCTGTACGTCCCCTCCAGCCATGAGTTGGCCAGGACGGCGGGTCCGCCGTGCCCGGGGCCCCAGACGCAGAGCGCCTGTAGGGACCGCTCCCTGATCACGCGGTTGAGGTGGGTGTACACCAGGTTCAGACCGGGCGAGGTGCCCCAGTGGCCGAGCAGCCGCGGCTTGATGTGCTCCGGCCGCAGCGGCTGGGCCAGCAGGGGATTGCCCATGAGGTAGATCTGGCCGGCGGCCAGGTAGTTCGCGGCGCGCCAGTGGGCGTCCAGCTCCGAGATCGATTGCGCGGTCAACGCGGTCATGTCCGCTCCTGCGTGCCGGGGTCCGGGGCGTTCGTCGACTGAGCCGATGCCGACAGCCTGCGCCCGTGCGCGGGCGGCCCGCAGGGGAGGACCGTCCCTCGGTGAGGGCCGGTCGGCCCTTCCGCGCGCCTGCCCGTCCCGGGCACGGTGAATGGCGCGGCGGCCGGTCCTTCCCCCGGCCGGCGCGACCCATCCCTGCGGGAGATACCGACGCCCCGCGCGTCAGTACGGAGGACAGACCTGTGAAGCGAACCCTCGTCGTCGGAGTGGACGGCTCGGCGGAGAGCAGGGCCGCTGCCGACTGGGCCGCGCGGGAAGCCGTGCTCCGCAATCTGCACGTGCACGTGGTCCACGCCTGGCTGTGGCAGCCGCTCGCCGTACCGGTCGTCCAGGACCGCGCGACCGAGGCCCGCCGGGCCCAGGAGATCCTGGAGGAGACCGAGGCCGAGCTCACCCGTCGCCACCCCGGGGTCGCGCTCACCGCGGAGGTGGTGCCGGACGTTCCGGTGCCGGCCCTGCTGCGCGCCGCCAAGGGGGCGGAGATGCTGGTGCTCGGCTCCCGCGGGTACGGCGCCGTGGCCGGCTTCCTGCTCGGCTCGTACGGGCAGCAGCTGATCGCCGCCGCCGAGTGCCCCGTCGTCTCCGTCCGGGCTGGGCGGGACGGGCGGGACGGGCCGGTCCCGGCGGCCGGCGGGGGAGAGGTGGTCGTCGGCCAGCAGGGCGGCGTGGAGGAGTCCGCCGAGGTGCTGCGCTTCGCCTTCGAGGAGGCCGCGGCCCGCAAGGTGCCGCTCCGGGCCGTCCGGGCCTGGAGCCTGCCCCCGATCTACGGCTACAGCCCCGGGTCGATGTGGATCGCCGACCAGCTCGGCGGCCTGGCGCCGTACGAGCAGGAAGCGCTGGAGCAGGCCCTGGAGCAGTGGCGGGCCCGGTACCCCGAGGTGCAGGTGGTCGAGCACGTCGAGCAGGGGAGCGCGGGCCACGCGCTGCTGTCCGCCGCTTCGGACGCAGGGCTGCTGGTCGTCGGCCGGCGGGTCCGCGAGTCGGCGCTCGGGGCGCGCATCGGTTCGGTGGCCCACGCCGTGCTGCACCACGCGGTCTGCCCCGTGGCCGTCGTCCCGCACCGCTGACGCTCCACGGCCGGCTTCCGCGCCCCTGCCACGACGCGACTCCTCCGGCCGGGTCCGTCGCGGACGCACGCCCACCGGCCTTCCGCAGCCCGCCCGGCCGGTCGGACAGGACCCGATCGGCCCGCACGGGAGGGCCGCTCCGGGGCGGGTACCGGCCGGCCCTTCGGACAGGGACCTTCGGCCCTGTCCGAAGGGCCTGCCGGGCCTTTTCCGGGGCCGGCCGCACGAGGTGCACTGAGGGCGCACGGCAATGGCGCGACTCGACGGAGCCGCACGCAGCGCGGAGGACGACATGAGGACCGCCCTGATCGACCTGAGGACCGTGGCACGCGACGATCGCGGCCTGAGAATAGCCCTGGCCGGGGAGCTCGACTTCTTCACCGTGGAGCACGTGGCGCCGCGCCTGCGCGAACTCGCCGGCTCCGGCCACCGCAACCTGATCCTGGACCTGCGCGGCCTCTCCTTCTGCGACAGTGCGGGCATCGCCTTCTTCACCCAACTGGAACGTCACTCCCGCGAGGCGGGAACCCGGCTCCTCCTGTGCGACGTGCCACCCCAGGTGATCAAGTCCATGCGGGTGCTCGCCGCCGACCGCGACCTGAACCTCGTCGTCTCGTGATCACGCAGCCGCCCCGGTCCGCGGACCCGCGACGGATGCGGGAGCTGGACAGGGCCGAGGCCCTGGGACTCCTCGCCACGGTGTCGCTGGGACGCATCGTCTTCACCCGGCACGCGCTGCCCGCCGTCCGGCCGGTGAACCACCTCGTCGACGGCGAGGACATCGTCGTCCGCATTCACGGAGGCGGGGCGATCGGCTCGCTGGCGGCACCGACCGAGGCCCCTGGGGTGGTCGTGGCCTACGAAGCGGACGTCATCGACCCCGACACCCACCTCGGCTGGAGCGTCGTCGTCACCGGCTACGCGCGCCCGGTGGCCGATGCCGCCGACGCCGACCGGTACGCGGACCTGCTCCGCCCCTGGGTGGGAACGCCCATGACCGGTGCCCTGCGGATCCACCCGGACCTCGTCACCGGGTTCCGGCTGGAGGAGGCGGCACCGCACCCCGCGCCGGGGGCCTGAAGCCGACCCGTCCCCGCGCTCAGCTCCCGCCGGGCAGCGGTGCCCGCCACACCAGCCGGCTGCCGCCCTCCTGCGGGTTCTCCACGGTGAAGGACCCGCCGACGGCCCGGGCCCGTTCGTCGAGGTTGCGCAGACCGCTCCGGCGGCCCTGCGCCGGAATGCCGGTGCCGTTGTCCGTGACGGCCAGCACGACTTCGCCGCTCCCCGCCCTGAGGCTCACGCCGACCCGGGTGGCCCGCGCGTGGCGGGCGGCATTGCTGAGGAGTTCCCCCAGGACCGCCATGACGTGGTCGGCGATCTGCGCCGGTACGTCGGTGTCGAGCAGGCCCTCCATGCTCAGGCGCGGCGGATGGCCGAGCGGGGTGGCGGCTTCGCCGACGGCACGGGCCGCCCGCGCCCGCAGGCCCGGGCCGCTCTCACGGTCCTTGGTACGCAGTCCGAAGATCGTCGATCGGATGATCTTGATGGTTTCGTCCAGGTCGTCGACCGCCCGGCCGACCCGCTCGGCGGCTCCTTCGTGCTCGACGAGCCGGGCCGCGCTCTGCAAGGTCATCCCGGTGGCGAAGAGACGCTGGATGGCCAGGTCGTGCAGGTCGCGGGCGATCCGGTCACGCTCCTCCAGCAGCGCTATCTGCTCGGCGTCCCGGCGTCGCTCCGCCAGCTCCAGGGCGAGCGCCGCCTGACCGGCGAAGGCCACCAGCGGCTCCAGCTCGCCCTCGCCGAACGCCGGTTCCCCCGCCGCGCGCGCGAGCAGCAGCACGCCCCGGCTCTCCCCGCCCGCCGTGCTCAACGGGACGGCGACGGCCGGCCCCAGCCCCGCCCGCTGCCGGACCTGGGCCTCGGCCGGGTAGTGCGCGTCGTCCGCCCCCGTCATGGCCGTGACGGGTCGGCCCGCCCGGTACGCGGCTCCCGAGAGCGTCTCGGCGAAGGGGACGACGAGCCCCTGCCGTTCCGGTCCGTCCGCGCCGGCAGCGAACTCCACGACCAGGCCGTCCACCCCGGCCACCGGCATGGCGATGTCCGCCAGCCGCGCCGCGGTGATCTCCTGGGCCCGGCGGGCGATGAGTTCCAGCACCGTCGGGCGCGAACAGCCGGACAGCAGGCTCTCGGTGATCTCCGCGTTGGCCCTGAGCCATCGCTGCTGGCGCTGCGAGCCCTCGTACAGTCGTGCGTTGTCGATCGCGACACCCGCCGCCACCGACAGGGTGGAGATCACGGCCTCGTCCTCGGTGTCGAAGTCCAACCCGCCCCGCTTGTCGGTGAGGTAGAGGTTGCCGAACACCTCGTCGCGGACCCGGATCGGCACGCCCAGGAACGTACGCATCGGCGGGTGATGGGCCGGGAAGCCGTACGACGAGTGGTGCGCGCCCAGGTTGGTGAGCCGCAGGGGCTCCGGATGGTGGATGACCTCCCCGAGCAGGCCGTGGCCGGCGGGCAGCGGCCCGATCCGTGCGATCTCCTCATCGGTGAGCCCGACGGTCAGGAACCGGGCGAGCGTGCGACCGTCGGGGCCGATCACGCCCAGCGCCCCGTACTCGGCGTCCACGAGCAGGGCGGCCGCCTCCACGATCCGCCGGAGCACCTGGGCGAGATCGAGCTCCCGGCCGACCGAGACCACGGCCTCGAGCAGGCTGTGCACCCGGTCGCGGGTGCCGCGAACGGCGTCGATGCGCGCCTGGAGTTCGTCCAGCAGCTCGTCCAGCCGCATCCGCGGTACCTGCGTCAACGGATTGCCCGTACCCACGTGTTTCTCCTCCGCCCAACGACCGGTCCTCGCCCGGGCAAGCGTATCGACCCGTCAGGGCCGGAAAGGACGATCCCGCAGGACATCGTCGCCCGTCGGCCTGAACGGGTCAGGTTCCGACTCCGCATCCGGCTCCGGCGCCGGGGCGGGCCGCCGGGGCCCCCGCGCCGGGTACGGACGGGTCTGCGCCCTGGGCATCGGCGCGCGCCCGGTCGGAGTCGCTGCGCAGGACGCAGAACTCGTTGCCCTCGGGATCGGCGAGAACGGCCCAACCGGACCCGTCGGGGTTGCGGTGGTCGGAGACGAAGGTGGCGCCGAGACCGAGCAGCCGCTCCACCTCCTCGTCACGCGTGGTTTCCGGGCGCAGGCACAGGTGGATCCGGTTCTTGACCGTCTTGTGTTCGGGCACCTGGTTGAAGTAGAGCACCGGCCCCTCCGCCAGCAGCACCATCGTTTCCCGGTCGCCCGGTTTGGCGTCCGGATGCATCGGGCAGCCCGTCGCACCGCTCCAGAACCGGGCCAACGCGTAGGCGTCCGCACAGTCGACCGCCACGTTCTGCACTATCGAGACCATGCGCGAGATCCTTCCCGATCTTGACCCCGAGTACCAGCGGTGTGCGGGAACAACGAGAGGCCGCTGACCGTTTGTCTTGATGCGGGGCGCAGGAGGACGAAGCCCCCGGGCCCGGTGCGGTGCCCGCGTCGCCGCCGCCGGGAGGTCACACGGGGTCCTTCCCGCTCCCGCTCGTGAACGCCCTGGCCCGCCTTCCCCGTTATGTTTTCTGCGGTTCCGCAATGGGGCCGCTGGCCTCCGGGCCCGGCATGACTGTTGCCCCCTGTCGAAGGCATGACCTGGGGGGTGGTGTCACCGGGTCCGGGGGTGTTCGTCGGAGACGCTGATCAGAGGTCCGGCCACCGTCCGGTCCGGCGCAATGCTGGACAGTTCGCGGGCGGCAGGTCTGCATAACGTGGATGCGCGAGCACGACACCCGAGCCGAGGCCGGCACCGTCAACACCCCCTGGGAAGGGGCACGATGTTCGAGATCGAAGACGTGGGCGTGTTCCTGGGCCTGGACGTCGGCAAGAGCAGCCATCACGGTCATGGGCTCACCCCGGGCGGGAAGAAGGTCTTCGACAAGCAGCTGCCCAACAGCGAGCCCAAGCTGCGGGCCGTCTTCGACAAGCTGACCGCGAAGTTCGGCACCGTGCTGGTGATCGTGGACCAGCCCGCCTCCATCGGCGCCCTGCCACTGACCGTCGCCCGCGACGCGGGCTGCCAGGTCGCCTACCTGCCCGGACTGGCGATGCGCCGGATCGCCGACCTCTACCCGGGCGAGGCCAAGACCGACGCCAAGGACGCCGCCGTCATCGCGGACGCCGCCCGGACGATGCCGCACACCCTGCGCTCGCTGGAGCTGACCGACCAGATCACCGCCGAGCTGACCGTGCTCGTCGGCTTCGACCAGGACCTGGCCGCCGAGGCCACCCGCACCTCCAACCGGATACGGGGCCTGCTCACCCAGTTCCACCCCAGCCTGGAACGCGTCCTGGGCCCGCGCCTGGACCACCAGGCCGTGACCTGGCTGCTGGAGCGCTACGGATCCCCAGCCGCCCTGCGCAAGGCCGGACGCCGCAGACTCGTCGAGCTGATCCGCCCGAAGGCCCCGCGCATGGCCACCAGGCTGATCGACGACGTCTTCAACGCGCTCGACGAGCAGACCGTCGTCGTTCCCGGGACCGGCACCCTCGACATCGTCATCCCCTCCCTGGCCGCCTCGCTGGCCGCTGTCCACACCCAGCGCCGGGCGATGGAAGCCCAGATCAACGCCCTGCTGGAGGCTCACCCTCTTTCCCCGGTCCTGACGTCGATGCCCGGCGTCGGCGTCAGGACCGCCGCCGTCCTGCTGGTCACCGTCGGCGACGGCACCAGCTTCCCCACCGCCGCCCACCTCGCCTCCTACGCCGGCCTCGCCCCCACCACGAAGCAGTCCGGGACCTCGATCCATGGCGAACACGCACCCCGAGGCGGAAACCGGCAGCTCAAACGGGCGATGTTTCTCTCCGCCTTCGCCTGCATGAACGCCGACCCGGCCTCCCGCGCCTACTACGACAAGCAACGAGCACGCGGCAAAACCCACACCCAGGCCCTCCTCCGCCTCGCCCGCCAACGCATCAGCGTCCTGTTCGCCATGCTCCGCGACGGCACCTTCTACGAATCCCGGACACCGACGGACGTCGAGCTCGCCGCTTAGCCTCAGCGAGCCCGAACCACCCGAAACCCGACACAGGTGCCTTGACGAAAGACATAGAGGCACCCCCCGGCCGGCTGGGGCCGCCCCGATCGGCCATCCCCCCCGGCCGGTCGGGGCCCTCGTGCCCGCGCCGCCCGGCAGGGCGGAGCCCCACCCGTTGCGGGGAGCGGCGCCCGCCCGGACGGCGCCACCGTCGGATACTGGAACCGGCCGGGCCGGGCCCACGGGCCTACCTCGCCGGTGGCGGGGTAGGCGCCGCGCAGCAGGTGCCGTGTCCCACGGCGGCTACGACCTTCGGGAGGACCGATGACCCGACGAGTGCACGAGGTGATGACGCGCAACCCGGTGGCCGTGGAGCGCCTGACCTCACTGGCGGAAGCGGCGCGGGTGATGCGGGACGCGGGCATCGGGGACGTGCTGGTCGTCGACCAGGGCCGGCTCTGCGGCATCGTCACGGACCGCGATCTCGTCGTCCGCGGGATGGCGGAGGACCGTGACCCCGCGGAGACGACCGTGCACGCGGTCTGCAGCACCGAACCCCTGACCGTCGTCGGGCCCGACGACCACGTCGACGAGGCCGTCGACCTCATGCGCCGGCACGCGCTGCGGCGCCTGCCCGTGCGCGACGCCGGGGGCGAGCTCGTCGGCATCGTCACCCTGGGCGACCTGGAGGTGGAGCGGGACCCCGGCTCGCCGCTCGCCTCCATCGCGGCTGCCGAGGAGGCGGCCCGCGACCGGTGACGGCCGCGACGGACTCCGCCCGCCCGGTGCCCATCGGATCGCAGGGACGTCGAACGGAGCCGAACGGAGCCCGACGGGCCGCGTGGCGGCCTCGCCTCCGGTCGTCCCGCGGCCGGCCGCGTCGTCCTCTACAGCGTCGAACACCGGGCGCGGCGGCTTCAGATGGGTGCCCCGGGCCGGTTCCCGGCCCCGCCGACCGGAGGCGCAGCGTGCGTGCGCACTGCGACCCGTAGACCACATGGTGCGGAAAGTAACCGGCTGTGTCAGCGTGGTGGAGAGGAATCCTCGGAATCCTCCGTCCCCGTCAGAAGGAGTCTGCCGTCATGGGCGGAATGAAGGACAAGCACCGGGAGCCGGGCAAGGGCCGCGAGGACGAGCAGCGCCCGCTGCCGCCCGGACTGGACCCGGTCCATCCCGAGCCCCGCCAACCGTCGCGTCGGCCGGGCCGTCAGGGCGCGCCCCGTGCCAAGGGCCCGCACGCAGACGGCTTCTGATCGGAGCGGCCGGGCGTCCGGGATCCGGGGCAACACCCCACGCACGCAGGGCCCGGCCGGAGCCGCAGTCGCCCCGGCCGGGCCCTGTCCCATCCGAGGCGGCTCCGCCCGAAGGGCGGCGGAACGAGGGAGGACCGACGTACCCGCAGCGGGGCGAGAGCGCCGCGCAGGACCTGCCGTCCTTCGCGCGGGACCGTCCCGTACTGCGGTCAGACAGAGGACTCGGGGCAGTTCGAAGCCGGCCTTCGGCCCGGCGGGAAGCGGGCATCCATGACGGAGCGCCTCCATAGATCGGGTCTGGTCGGCGAACTCTTCGCCGAATTCGCCGGCACCATGATCCTTATCCTCTTCGGTTGCGGTGTGGTGGCCCAAGTGGTCGCGGGCGGGGCCCTCACGGACCCCGCGGGCGGTCTCGGGAACCACGACAGCATCGCCTGGGCCTGGGGCCTCGGCGTGACCCTGGGCGTCTACGTCGCGGCCAGGCTGAGCGGTGCTCACATCAACCCCGCTGTGACGGTCGCACTGGCCGCGTTCAAGGGCTTCCCGTGGAAGAAGGTGGCCCCCTACGCAGTGGCCCAGGTGGCCGGAGCCTTCGTGGGGGCCCTGATCGTCCGCTGGAACTACAGCGAGGCGTTGGCCAAGGCCGACCCCGGTCACACCATCAAGACGCAGGGGGTCTTCTCCACGCTCCCGGCGAACGGCAACACGAACCTGCCGGTGACCGAGTGGGGCGCGCTGCGCGACCAGATCATCGGCACCGCCATCCTCCTCTTCCTGGTGCTGGCCATCACGGACATGCTCGGTACGCCCCCCGGCGCCAACCTCGCCCCGTTCATCGTCGGCCTGATCGTGGTGGCGATCGGCATGGCGTGGGGCACCAACGCCGGCTACGCGATCAACCCGGCCCGTGACTTCGGCCCCCGCCTGGCGAGCTTCCTCACCGGCTACGGCGGGGCATGGCGAGATCAGTACGGCCATCTCTATTTCTGGGTCCCGATCATCGGCCCCTTCATCGGGGGCGTGCTCGGAGCGGCTCTCTACAAGCTCCTCGTCGGCCGGTTCCTGCCGGACGCCGAACCCGAGCCCCCCGGACGGGTACCGGTCCCGGACGAGAGCTGAACCGCACAGAGCTGCCCGCACCCGGGACGGACGCGCATCGGCGCTCCGTCCCGGGCGCCGGCCCCATTCACGGCATTCCCCAGAGGAGGCGGCATCCCATGGCTGACTTCGTCGGCGCAGTGGACCAGGGCACCACCAGCACCCGATTCATGATCTTCGACCATGCCGGCAACGAGGTGGCCAGGCACCAACTGGAGCACAACCAGATCCTGCCGCGCTCGGGATGGGTCGAACACGACCCGGTGGAGATCTGGGAGCGCACCAACTCGGTGATCCAGAACGCCCTCCGGCACGGCAACCTCGACGCCTCCGACCTCGCGGCCGTGGGCATCACCAACCAGCGCGAGACCACCGTCGTCTGGGACCCCCGCACCGGGCGCCCGTACTACAACGCGATCGTCTGGCAGGACACCCGTACCGACTCCATCGCTGCGGCGCTGGAGCGCGGCGGCCAGGGCAAGGTCATCCGCCGCAAGGCGGGGCTGCCCCCGGCCACCTACTTCTCCGGCGGCAAGATCCAGTGGATCCTGGAGAACGTCGACGGCGTGCGGGAGGCCGCCGAGAAGGGGCACGCCCTCTTCGGCAACACCGACTGCTGGGTGCTGTGGAACCTCACCGGAGGCCCCGACGGCGGCGTCCACGCCACCGATGTCACCAACGCCAGCCGCACCATGCTGATGGACCTGGAGACCCTCGACTGGGACGACGAACTGCTGGGGTTCTTCGGCATTCCCCGGTCCATGCTGCCCACGATCAACCCGTCGTCCCATCCCGAGGCGTACGGACGGACCCGCACGTCGCGGCCGTTGCGGGAGGCCATCCCCATCACGGGCGTGCTCGGTGACCAGCAGGCGGCCACCGTGGGCCAGGTCTGCTTCGCGCCCGGCGAGGCGAAGAACACCTACGGAACCGGTAACTTCCTGGTCCTCAACACCGGCACCGAGCTCGTCCGCTCGCGGCACGGCCTCCTCACCACCGTGGCCTACCAGTTCGGCGACAGCCCCGCGGTCTACGCCCTCGAAGGCTCCATCGCGGTCACCGGCTCCGCCGTGCAGTGGCTGCGCGACCAGCTGAAGATCATCACTGACGCTGCCGAGACCGAACGCCTGGCCCGTACGGTCGAGGACAGTGGGGGCATCTACTTCGTTCCGGCCTTCTCCGGACTGTTCGCCCCGTACTGGCGCTCCGACGCCCGCGGCGCCATCGTCGGCCTCGCCCGCTACCACGACAGCGGCCACTTGGCGCGGGCCACCCTGGAGGCCATCTGCTACCAGAGCCGCGACGTCGTGGAGGCCATGGAGCAGGACTCGGGTGTGCACCTCGACGTGCTCAAGGTCGACGGCGGCGTCACCGCCAACGACCTGTGCATGCAGACGCAGTCCGACGTCCTCGGCGTACCGGTCAGCCGCCCCGTCGTCGCCGAGACCACCGCGCTGGGCGCCGCCTACGCGGCCGGCCTCGCCACCGGCTTCTGGCGGGACACGGACGAACTGCGCACCCACTGGCAGGAGTCCAAGCGCTGGGAGCCCCAGTGGTCCGAGGAGCGGCGCGCCGAAGGGTACGAGGGCTGGAAGAGGGCAGTGGAACGCACGCTCGACTGGGCCAAGGTCGAGTAACGGCCCGTCCGCGCCCCCTGGCCGGCGGCACTCGCCACCTGGCGCAGACGGGATGACCGCCGGCCTCTCGCATTCTCCGCCGCGCCGAGGGCCTGCCTCCCCCTCTCGGAACCGGCCGTTCGGAGACGGGGAGGCACGTCACAGACCTGGACCCTTATGGACTTCTTGCTCCGTATGTCACCCTGACCGTCAACCGGGTCACCCACCTGCCGCTCGACCCGGGCGACGACCCCCACGGATGCACCCATGCCCCTGCCGTTCCCGTCCCGAGCCGTCCCCGTCGTACTGGCCGGTTCCGTGACCGCCCTGCTGGCGGCCTGCGGGCCCTCGGCCGCCGCCGGACCCGCGGCGGGGCCGCGGACGACGCAGGTGCCCACCACGGCCCCGGCCACCGGTCCGGCGTCCGCCGGGGCCGTCGAGCCCGCGGCCACGCCCGCGCGGGATCCGGTCGATGTCCGCACCCGGGAGTCGAACCTGTCCATACCCTCCGCGGGGGTCACCGGGCTCCGCGTGGTCCCGTACGAGGGCACCACCGACGACCGGCCCGGAACCCTCATCCAGGACCGCGGGATCGCAGCCAGCCCGTACGGGGAGCGGGGTGGGGTGGGACCCGGCCAGGTGGGGAACTTCCTGGTCACCGCGCACCGGCTGTCGGCCGGCGGCCCGCTGCGGGACCTGCCCGCCGTCGGCGTGGGCGACCCGGTCGTCGTGACCGCGGACGGGGCCGAGTACACCTACGAGATCATCGCCACCCGCAGGACGTCCTTCCGGTCGCAGCGCTCGCTCGACGAACAGCGCGCGCCGGTCCCCGGGGCACCCGGCGCGACCCCCACCCAGGCCATGATCACGATCTCGACCTGCGCCACACCGGAGGACCACGCCGAGGGCAACTTCTGGAGCGACGCCCAGGGCAATCCCGAGCACCGCATCGACAAGATCGGAGTGCTGCGCCGGACAGCGACCTCGACCTAGGGTTCGACACGGAAGTGGATCGTGTTCGTTCCCGATCATGTCTTGCGGGACGCGGGGTCTGACGAACGGGCGGCGTGTCCCCGGCTGGAGTCGCTGCCGCCGCGCGGCAGCAGGCCGGTTCGACCGGATGCGACGGGACGCGGGGTGCCGTCGCCGCCCTCGCCGGTCGCGATCTCGTACGGGTCGGTGGTGGCCCCGTGCCCACCCCGGTGCCGGCGGCGGCGAGGAGTGCGGTGATGCCCCGGTCGGCGGCCGAAGAGTGGCCGGGGGAGTGGGGCGTGCCTAGGTTCGTCGCATGGATACCGAGGGCGCGGCGACCGAGTCGCGGAAGACGACAGCGGTGGAGGACGTCGCGCATCACTTGGTGCGCTGTCTGCGGGCGGAGGGCGTCGAGTACGTCTTCGGGATCCCGGGGGAGGAGAACATCCGCTTCGTCGACGCGCTGAACGACTCCGGAATCCGCTACATCCTGGTGCGCCACGAACAGGCCGCCTCGTTCATGGCGGAGATCTACGGACGGCTGACCGGCCGGGCCGGCGTGTGTTCGGCGACCCTGGGGCCCGGCGCGATCAATCTGCTGCTCGGCACCGCGGACGCCACGACCAACAGCGCGCCGCTGGTGGCGCTGGCCGCCCAGGGTTCCCTGCGCCGCATCCACAAGGAGTCCCACCAGGTCATCGACCTTGTGTCGATGTTCGCTCCCGTCACCCTGTGGTCGGCCCGCATCGAGTGTCCGGACGCGGTGCCGGAAATGATGCGCAAGGCGTTCAAGACCGCTCAGAGCGAGCGTCCCGGTGCCGTGTTCCTGGCGGTGCCGGAGGACATCGAAGCGGACCGTCCCGTCGAGACCCTGGGCTCCTTGCAGATCGATACGGTGCGCGCCGATGCGCCGTCACCCTCCCAGATCGCACGAGCGGTCGAGGTTCTCGGCACGGCCCGGAATCCCATTGTCCTGGCCGGCCACGGCGCCGCGAGAGCCGGGGCCTCGGCCGCCCTGCTGCGGTTCGCCGAGCGGCTGAACATCCCGGTCGCGACCACCTTTCACGGCAAGGGCGTCTTCCCCGACGACCACCCCAACGCCCTCGGCGCGGTCGGCTTCATGCGCCATGACTACGGCAACTTCGGTTTCGACGCGGCCGATGTGCTGCTCTGCGTCGGCTACGAGGTCCAGGAGTTCGACCCTGTCAAGATCAACCCGAACGGCGACAAGCGCATCGTGCACCTGCACCGCTTCCCGGCCGAGGTGGACGCCCACTACCCGGTCGCCGTCGGCGTCGAGGGGGATCTCTCGCAGGCGCTGGACGCCCTCGCGGCAGCACTGCCCGACGGCCTCGCCTACGACGCGTCGAGCAGCACGAAGATTCGTTCGCTGCTCGACGAAGAACTTCGGTACGGACGCGACAACGAGGCCTTCCCCCTGGTGCCGCAGCGCGTGGTGGCGGACGTCCGCATGGCGCTGGACCGCCACGACATCGTGCTCGCCGACACCGGCGCCGGGAAGATGTGGATGTCCCGGCTCTACCCGACCTACGAACCGAACACCTGCCTGGTCTCCAACGGACTGTCCACCATGGGATTCGCGCTGCCGGGCGCCATCGCCGCCCAACTGGCCCGGCCGGACCGACGCGTCCTGGCCATGATGGGCGACGGCTCCTTCCTGATGAACTCCCAGGAACTGGAGACCGCCGTCCGCGAACGCGTCCCCCTGGTCGTCCTGGTCCTCGTGGACGAGGAGTACGGCCTGATCACCTGGAAGATGGAACTGGAGCTCGGCCGCCACAGCCACACCCGGTTCACCAATCCGGACCTGGTCGCCTACGCCGAGAGCTTCGGCGCACGCGGCTACCGGGTCGAGTCCGCAGACCAACTGCTGCCCACGCTGCGCCGCGCCCTGGACGACGACGGCGTTTCCGTGATCGCCTGCCCCGTCGACTACTCCGAGAACCTGCGCCTGACCGACCGGCTCGGCACCCTCAGCGGCCCGTTCTGAGCTGCCGGGAAGGCAACCCCAGAGTCCTCCGAGCACATCGGCGGCCGGTTCGCGTTGCGGGCCCGGGCCCGGTCGCGGACGGCATCGGTGCGACGTCGGTTCAGGTCCCGAAGCTGACGGATGTCGCGCGGGGGGACCCGGGCGGGCCGGACCGGGCGGCGTCCGGCCGGGCGGGAGGTTGATCTAGTAGGGAGTGGCGCGGCGGATGCGGGCGAGTACCAGGACCGTGTCGTCGGTCGGCTCGGCGGGCAGCAGGCTCGCGATGATCCGGTCGGCGGCCTCCTCCAGCGGCCCGTTGACCGTGCGCAGCTGCTCCCGCAGGGCGTCCAGACCGGCCCCGATGTCCTGGCCCCGCGCTTCGATGAGGCCGTCGGTGTAGAGCGCGAGTACCGCGCCCTCCGGCAGGTCGATCGCCGACGAGCGGAAGGCGACGCCCCCCACCCCCAGCGGGATTCCCAGGCCCTCGCCGATGGTCTGGACGGTGCCGTCGGGGTGGCGCAGCAGTGGTGGTGGATGGCCCGCGTTCGCGATGCGGGCGCGGCCGGTGTGCGGGTCGTAGACCAGGTAGAGGCACGTGGCCAGCTGGATGCCGGAGTCCTGCGCGCACGCGTCGAGTTCGGCGAGCAGTGCCTCGGGTGTGCGGCTGTGGGCGGCCACCGCCTTGGCCGTGATGCGTAGTCGGCCCATCGACGCGGCGGCCGGAATCCCGTGCCCCATGACGTCCCCGACGACGAGTGCGACCTGGTCGCCGGGCAGGTTGATCACGTCGTACCAGTCGCCGCCGACCTCGGTGATCCTGCTGCCCGGGAGGTAGCGGTGGGCGACGCTCACGTGCGTGCCGGATGCCACGGCGCTGGGCAGCAGGGCGCGCTGGAGGGTCAGCGCGATGTCCTGGACCCGGGCGTACAGGCGGGCGTTGTCCAGGCACAGGGCGGCGCGCGAGGCCAGTTCGCCGGCGAGGGTCACGTCCTGTTCGGTGAAGGCCGGGCGGTCGACGGACCGGCCGAACATGGCGATGCCCTGGACCGTGCCCCGGGCGACGAGGGGGGCGAGGACGATGCCGCCCAGGCCGCTGTCGAGCAGCAGCCGGGCCCGGTCCCGGTGGGCGGCGGTGCGGGTCGCGAACGCCTCCTCGACCACGACCGACAGCGGGCGGCCGCTGCTCAGCATCTGGTGGATGCCCGAACCCGGCGGGTACGTCACCCGCTCCAGGCCGCCGACCAGCTCGGGGGCGGGCGGCGGCAGGACCGTGCCACCGGCGATCCGGCGGGTGGTCAGGGGCAGAGCCGGGTCGAATCGCTCGTCCTCGTACATCCACTCGACCATTTCCACGACGGCGCCGTCGCAGAAGTCGGGCATCACGGCGTCGACCAGTTCGCGGGCCGTGACCTCCAGATCCAGGGTGGTTCCGACCTGGGCCGACGCCCGGTCCAGGAGGTCGAGCCGCTGGCGGGCGGCCGTCGCTTCGAGCAGCGCCCTCTCCCGGTCGGTCACGTCGACGAGCAGCCCGCCCAGGCCGGTCCGGGTGTCCCCTGCCCCGCTCAGCGGGAAGAAGCTCACGGAACGGACCTGGTCCCGGTCGGGCCGGCCCGGCGTGCGCAGTCCCACGAGCGCACCCACCAGAGGGTCCCCTTTCTCGGCCACGGCCCGGAGGCTGCGTTCGTATTCGCCCCCGTCGGAAGTGATCATGATGTCGGTCATGCGCCGCCCGAGGTGCTCGCCCACGGGAAGTCCGTCCATGTCGGCCAGCACCTGGTTGAGGTGGACGTACCGGAGCTCGTCGTCGAGCATGACCAGGCCGATCGGACAGGTCTCGAAGAGCGCGTCGAGGAAGACGAGGTTCGTCTTGACCCGGTCGAGTTCGTCGCCCCTGCTGGCCAGACCCATGACCACCGAGTCGTCCCCGGTCCCGGTCACCGGGAACACCCGGAAGCCGCAGTCGAAGACGCCGCTGTCGCGGTGCCGGGCGGGCATCCGGACCCGCCAGTAGCCGAGGCTGCGGCCGCGCTCCACCAACCGCGCGGCCCCGCCGGGGCGTCCCGGGACCGGGTCGGGGAAGAGGAGCGAGGCCGGCCGGGACAGCACCTCTTCGGCCGGGTATCCGAACAGGTGGCGTGCGCCGGGGCCCCAGTAGCGGACGCGCTCCTGGTCGTCCAGGCCGAACACGGCCACCGACACGTGCTCCAGCAGCGACCCCGGCTCGGACCGGATCGGACCGGGGGCGTCGGCGTGCTCACCCCCTGGCCGGTCCGATGGCATCGGAGGTCCCCCTTCGATCGAGGTCTCTCCTCATTGTGCCCGTCATCGGGGAGGCGGACCTCATGGGTCGTCCCGCCCCGGCGCCCGCGCCGTACCGACCGGTAATTCAAGCCAATTATTGCCATGCACCTGACAGGCTCCTGACACTTCGAGGTGGCTGTGGGACGCTCCCGGCACGCACTCCGCACCCCCCTGAGAGGCCCAGAGCCTCGCCCACCCCCACCAGCACGTGGCATGGAGGAGCGACCCATGAGGCACACCACGCCCATCTCCCGCACCACACGACTCGCCCGTGTCGTCGGAATCGCGGCACTCGTCCTCGCGGCGGGTTCGTCCGGTACCGGTACCGCCCTTGCCCACGGCTCCGCCGCCCCGGCGGCCGACCAGAAGGCCGACGGCGTGATGGTCGTCGCCGGCAACAGCTGTGGCTGGACGAACGCGAGCACCAGCGCCGCCGCCCCGAACGCCCTCACCGTCGACCGCACCACGATCAACGCGCCGGGCGGCAACCTCGCCTGCGGTGGCGGTATCGCCGCCACCCTCAACAACAACCCCGCCTTCACGTTCGACGACGCAGCCGGCACGGCCCGGACCGATCTGATCGACATCACCGGCAAGCAGAGCTTCATCTCCTGCCGGTACAAGGCCACGAACATCGTGTGGGACCGTGACGGCACCAGCCGGAAGTACGTCAACCGGGCCTTCACCGCGACCAAGGCCTCAGGCAGCTTCCTGTGCCCGGGCTCGGTGTCCACGCCGAGCGGGGATGCGTCCATGCTGTTCCACTGAGCCGGTCGCTCCACTGAGCCGGTCGTTCCGGTGAGTGGGCCGGGCTCCCTGGCCCACTGGGCGACATGCCCACGCCCGGTCCGCCCTCCGCGTCCCGCACTCGGGGGCGGACCCGTCCCCGGCGCCCCGGAAGGCGCCGGGGAGTTCGTCCACGACCAGAACCACCGCTACCAGGCGCGCGTGACCCGGGCCGGCCGCCGGGACGGCCGATTGCTCCACCGTCCTAAGGTGGCCCCATGGATCTTCAGGGCGAACTGCTAGAGCACCCCCACTCCGTCTATGCCCGGCTGCGTGACACCGCGCCGGTCTGCCGCATCACCGGCACCGACGGCACCCCGGCATGGCTGGTCACGCGGTACGACGACGTACGCGCAGCGCTCGCCGATCCCCGGATGTCCCTGGACAAGTCCCGTGCGGGAGAAGGCGGTTACCGGGGGCTGTCGCTGCCGCCGGCCCTGGACGCCAACCTGCTCAACATGGACCCGCCCGACCACACCCGCATCCGCAGACTGGTGAGCCGCGCCTTCACCCCGCGCCGCACCGAGCAACTCCGCACCCCCATCCGCGCGACTGCGGACCGCCTCCTCGACGCCCTCGGCGAGGCCGGGACCGCGGACCTGGTGGCCGCCTACGCCGCACCGCTGCCCATCGTCGTCATCTGCGACCTGCTGGGCGTCCCGGAGGACCGCCGCCTCGACTTCCGCACCTGGACGGACGCACTCATCGCCCCGGACCCCGAGCGGCCCCGGGCCGCCGGCGAAGCCGTGGTGGCGATGCTCGGCTTCTTCACCGAGCTCATGGCGCACAAGCGCAGCAGCCCCGGCGACGACCTCCTCTCCGACCTGATAGCCGTCCGGGACGGCAACGGCAACGGCGACGGCAACGGCGACCGGCTCAGCGAGGACGAGTTGATGTCGCTCGCCTTCCTCATTCTCTTCGCCGGGTACGAGAACACCGTCCAGCTCATCGGCAACGCGATCCACACGCTCCTGGAGCACCCCGAACAACTCGCGCGCCTCCGCGACGACCCGTCAGGCCTGCCGGCTGCCGTCGAGGAGATCGCCCGCTACGAGGGACCGGCACCCCTCGCCATCCGACGCTTCCCGACGGAAGACGTCACGATCGCGGGGGTCACCGTCCCGGCGGGGGAGACCGTCCTGCTCTCGCTCTCCGCGGCCAACCGCGACCCGGACCGCTTCCCGCGCCCCGACCTCCTCGACCTGGACCGCGACACCTCGGGTCACCTCGCGCTGGGTCACGGCATCCACTACTGCCTCGGCGCCCCCCTGGCCCGAGCCGAGACCGAGATCGCCCTGACCGCCCTCCTGGAGCGCTACCCCGTGCTCGAAGCCGCGGCTTCCGCTCCGCGCTGGCGGCCCTCCCTGCGCGCCCGTGGCCTGACGGAACTCCCGGTCCGCTATGACACGGAGCCCGCCCGGAGCTGAACCCTGCCGCATCAGAGCCGATGCGGTGGCCGGTGGTGACGCACGGTTGGCGCTGGGCCGTCCGGCGGGGTCCAGGCGTGTACGCGTGTCGCGCGGAGAGGGACGATGAGAGGGCTGGGAGGGTAGGGCGGCAGTCCGCGGCGGCCGGAAGGAGGGCTCGCAGATGGGAGCGATCGAGCCCTCGCACGGCGATCCCGACGGGGGGCGGCCCGCCGAGTCCGGACCGGGCGGCCTGCTCGACGTGCTACGCGTGGCCGCCGTGCTGCTGGATGCCGACGGCCGGATCGATCTCTGGAGCCCGCAGGCGGAGGAACTGTTCGGCTACACCGCCGACGAGGCGCTCGGGGAGTACGCGGGCCGCCTGCTGCTCCACGAGGAGCACCTTCCGGTCGTCCTGGACATGTTCGCCGAGGTCATGCAGGACGGGGTCAGCTGGGTCGGCGTCTTCCCCGTCCGGCACAAGGACGGCAGCACGCGCATGGTCGAATTCCGCAACATGCGGCTGCTGGACTCCCAGCAGGAGTACTACGCCCTGGGCCTGGCCGCCGACCAGGCGACGGTCCGGCAGGTGGAACGGGACCTGGCGCTGTCCGCCCGCCTCGTCGACCAGTCGCCGGTCGGGCTCGGCGTCCTCGACACCGACCTTCGCTACGTCTCGGTCAACCCGGCGGAGGAAGCCCTCAACGGGGTGCCCGCCGCGGAGCACATCGGCCGGCACGTCCACGAGGTGCTGCCGGCCGTGGACCCGTCCTTCGAGGCCGCGATGCGCGAGGTCCTGGCCACTGGTGTTCCCATCGTGGACCAGTACACCGTCGGCCGGACCCCGGCGGACCCGGACCACGACCACGCCTGGTCGATCTCGTTCTACCGGCTCGAAGCACCCAACGGGACCGTGCTGGGGGTGGCGACCGCCAGCGTGGACGTCACCGAGCGGCACCGGGCCGTCGAAGAACAACGCCACACCGCGCTCACTCTCCAGCGCAGCCTGCTGCCGCGCACCCCGCCGCGGCGGCCGGGCCTGGAAGTCGCCACCCGCTACCGTCCCGCCCAGGCCACGATGGAGATCGGCGGCGACTGGTTCGACGTGATCCCGCTGAGCGGCGACAAGACCGCCCTCGTCGTCGGCGACGTGATGGGCAGCGGAGTCGGGGCCGCGGCCAGCATGGGCCAGCTGCGCACCGCCACCCGGACACTGGCCGATCTCGACCTCGACCCCGCACAGGTCCTGCACCACCTCGACCACGTCACCGAGGGCCTGGAAACCATCGCGACCTGCGTCTACGCCGTCTACGATCCCTGCGCGGCGCAGTGCCACCTCGCCCTGGCCGGGCACCTGCCACCGGTCCTGCTGCGCCAGGACGGTACGCGTGAGCTCCTCGACCTGCCCACCGGTGCCCCGCTCGGCGGTGTGGGGGTCGCCTTCTGCACCGTGAGTGTCCCGGTCGGGGCGGGCGACCAGCTGGTCCTCTACACCGACGGCCTCGTCGAGACCCGCGACGACCCGATCGACAAGCGCCTGGACGTTCTCCTCGAAGCCCTCGACGACCCCGGCCGCCCGCTGGACGAGACCTGCGACCTGCTGCTGGACACCATGCGCCATCCGGGAGTCCACGACGATGTGGCCCTCCTGATCGCCCGGGCCAGTCCGGGCCCCGGACGCCCCGGCTAGGATCCCGCGGATCGGCGGCGCGCCGGCGCGCCGATGCCGCGGCCGTATCCCCGCCTGCCACCGCCCGCCGGTCGACCGGCTACGGGGTGGTGCGCGCGGGGAAGGTGAAGTGGTAGCCCTGCGCGGTGAGCCAGGGCAGGTACTGCCCCAGCGCGGCGACTGTTTCGCTGCGGTCGCCGCCCCCGTCGTGGAACAAGACGGTCGGCTGCTGCGGGAGATCGCTCTCGACCGCGGAAATGATCGCGGGCAGGCCCGGACGGCTCCAGTCCTTGGGGTCCACGCTCCAGCCCAGCGGCCGCATCCCGCTCGCCGCGGCGAGCGCCCGGCTGTCGGGGGTGAACGCGCCCCCCGGTGCCCGGTAGTAGCCGACCGGGACCCCGGGAGCGGCCTTCTCGATCATGGCCTTGCCTTCGAGGATCTGCTGCTTCTGGTAGGCGACCGGCTTGTGGTCCATGGTCACGTCGTGGTCGACGGAGTGGTTGCACAGGCGGTGCCCCTCGGCGGCGACCGAGCGCACGAGCTCCGGATACTTCTGAGCCTTGGTCCCGATCATGCAGAAGGTGGCCTTGACGTGGTTCTTCCGCAGGACCTCCAGGACCTGGGGGGTCCAGCGGGGGTCGGGGCCGTCGTCGATGGTGATCGCGACATCCCGTCCCGGGCCCTGGGCCAGCCGGGAGATCGCCAGAGGTATCCCCGAGGCGCTTCGGGCGGGCCCCGGCTTGCCGGCCGTCGACGCGGAACCGGCGGAATCCTTGGCGGCCGGCTTCTCGGGGGCGGAGGCGGGCTTCCCGGCAGAGCCGCGCGCGGCCACCCTCGCGGGGCCGGCCGCGGGCTGGTCCGCCGAGCCGTCCGCGGCGGCGAGGGCCGGGGCGGCGGATACGGCCAGGATGCCGAGGACGGTCGCGGCGGCTGCGGATCCCGCCCGCCGGACGCGGCGGGCGGAACTGCTCGTGATGCCCATGGAGGCGCTCTTCCTTTGCGTTCGGCCCCCCGAAATCGCGTTGCGGATCCAGGCTAGGTCATCCGTCCGGGAGCCCTTCTGGGCCGATCCACCGCTTCCACACCCGGTACGACGTGCCAGAACGGGACCTGCCGGACCTCGGGGCGGCCCGTCAGCTGTGAGGAGTCTCACCGGCCGGCCGGGCCCCGGCCGTGACGCGGCGGCGCCGGCCGCTCGCCGTGTGCAGCAGCAGCCAGCCGCCCGCCGCGCCGACCGCATACCAGAACAGATCCGGAGCGTTGAAGGTGGAACCGAGGACCATACGGGCGGCGGCACTCTCACGGGACAGCTCCGCCGGCACGGAACTGAGCTGGAGGAACTCGACGGCCCAGCTCACCGCCAGTGCCGTGCCGGCGGCCCGCAGGGGCGTCCACCGGGGCGCGACCAGCACGACGAGGGCCAGCAACAGGACGGTGTACAGCGCGTCCCCGCCGTACTTGGCCACGCTTCCGGCCGCGAAGGCCCGCAGCCCGAGCCCCGCGCCGACCGTCACCGCCGCGGATCCGGCCGCCGCCAGCCGGATCCGTATGAGTCGGGCGGGGGCGGAGGGGGCCGTACGGTCACCGGTTCCGGGCACGAGGGTCACCGGGCCATCCTGCCGGATCCGGGTGTCCGCCCCCGACCCGGGCGACGTGCCGATGCCGCACGCTCGCGGCGCGGGACGGACAGCCGGCCGTTGCCGCCTTCGGCGCGACCTGCCCGCACGGCGGACCGAAGGCGTCCGGCGGTGGGCGACGCGCCCCGGGGGACCGACGGGGGTCAGTCCAGCGGCTGCTCGACGGTGCTCGTGCCGCTGCCCTCCTGGGATTCCCAGGACCAGCTCTCCTGCATGCGCAGGCGGCCGTCGGGGAGTTCGGTCACGAGCGAGGTGCAGCGCCCGGACGCGGTCGTGCCGTCCGGGCGGAGTTGGACGTAGCGGAAGTCGACGGTGTCGCCCGCCCGGGTGCCGATCAGGTGCCCCTTGACCACGTCTCCGCCCTGGTAGTCGGCCCAGACGAGACCGTCGCGTTCGTGGTATTCGAACCGGGTCAGGCGCCCGACCTGGCCGGGCGCCTGGTCTGCCACGGGAACGAAGACGAGGCCGTCGAGCGAGCGTGTCATGCATGACTCCCGGAGGAAGATGGCCCGGGGCCGTCCCGGTCCACAGGAGGAAACGGGCCGCCGCGGGTGGTCGTGGTGGGGGCGAGGGACCGGAACGGGCCACCCGCGGAAGGTGGACGGCCCCGTGCCCCAGGACGCCGCGCCGCGACGAACGAACCGCACGAGTCGCCCCCCGGGGAACGCGCGGTCCGCGACAGCGTACGCCCACGGGCCACGAGGGTGTCGCACCACCGGACCGCGGCCGCACCGGGGGCTGTTGAGGCGCCCGCGGATCCGGCCGGGATGACGCCCCGTCACCGGTTCGGGCGGCGTGTGATCCATGGCTGCCGGAAGCCTGGTGGGCAGGCCGTGTCGCCGAGGGGTCGAGGAGGGGGCCGGGCCCGTCGGGGTGACGGGCCCGACCCCCTCCGCGGTCACTCGTGCGCATGCGCGCCGACCGGTGAGGTCAGGACCTGTGCATGCCCTTCTTGGCCCGGTCCGCGGCCTCTGAGGCCATCTCCTCCGCCTTGCCGGTCATCCGCTCGGCGCTGCCTTCGGCCTGCATACGCCGGTCGTCCATCGCGTCGCCCGCGGTCTCCTTGAGCTTGCCCTTGATCTGCTTGGCCTTGCCCTTTGCCTTGCTCATGACGAAGTGCTCCTTGAGTGAGGGGGAATGCACTGCCCACCATGCGGCCGCCCGGAGCGCCCCGCAACGCGCGGTGGACCGTCCGGCTCTCGCCCCGGGGGTGTGGTACGAACTTCCCGCCTGCCGCGCGGCGCCCGCCGTCCTCGCAACACGACCTAGCCGGGGGGCTCGCCGACCGTCGCCCGTTCGCCAGGAGGCGGCTCGGCCGGGCCGGGACGGGGCTCGTCCGGCCGGGGCCCGCGTTGTGCGTGTGCAGGCTCCTGGGGAGTCGCGTCCGGTTTCCTGGGTGTCGGCCCGGGGCCTTCGGAGGGGGCTTCGGACGTCTTACCGGTCTATGCGGCTCATCTCGTGTCCTTCGTTCTCGACGGTGTTCGTGCGCCCTGTACGCGCTCCTGCGTCTGCCCCGCCGGACGCCTCCCAACCGGTCGCGCGGCATCGGGAACGGGCACGGGTAGGGACGACTTTCGCGGGCAGACGGCGTCTGAAGCGCCACGGCGGATCCAATCGTTCCGCCGCAACTCCAACGCGAGAATGAGGTACTCATGATTGCCGTCGGGCTCATCCTCCTGCTCATCGGATTCCTGACCGGGGTCTCCTTCCTGTGGACCCTCGGGGTCATCCTGCTTGTGGTGGGCGCGGCACTGTGGGTCCTGGGGTCGCTGGGACACGCGGTCGGCGGCCGACGCCACTACTGGTAGACCACGCCGTGGACGCGCCGAGGCCTGTCCCGTCGTGATCGACGGGACAGGCCTCGGCGCGTCCACGGGGGCGGATCCCTGCCGGCCCGAAGGACAACCGGCGGTCCCTGACGATGCTGTGGACGAGGATCAGGATCGCCACCGCCATCGCGGCCACATGCGGCCACACCGGGGCGTCCGCGATACGCGCGCTTACCGTCATGCTCACATCAGTCATGTACCGCGCCTGCCCGCAAGATTCACTCACACCTCGCCCCAACCCCCTCGTAAAGAAGGCCGTTTGCTGTCAGGATCGGCCCTTCGTATCCGGAACACACCACCGTTGGGGAGAGGACGTACACCGCATGCCTGCCGGTCCGTCGCCGTTCGTGCCGCCCGCACAGCCCACGCAGCCCGCACCCCCGGCTCCGCCGACTCCCACGGGACCGCCCGCGAAGGGCACCCGGCCGGCCACCCGGCCGGCCGCCGCCGTGCTGACCGTCTCCGCCGTCCTGGTGGGCCTGATGGCAGGCCTGTTCTTCGCCTTCGACGTCTCCGTGATGCCCGGGCTCGCGGCCGGGGACGAGCAGACGTACGTCGTGGCGATGCGCGCCTTCAACAAGGCGATCGACGGCAACCCGCTCTTCGGAACCGTTTTCCTGCTGGCGCTGGTGGCCGCCGTGCTGTCGGCGGTCCTGGAGTTCCGCGGCGGGCGGCGGGCCGTGGCGCTCTGGGTGGGTGCGGCCGCCGCGGCCTACCTCGTCGTCCTGCTGATCACCTTCGCCGTGAACATCCCCCTCAACAACGAGCTCGCCGGCGCGGGCGACGTCGCCGGGATGAAGGACTTCGGGATCGTCGAGCGGTTCAGGACGACCTGGGTGACCACCAACATCATCCGCACACTTCTGTGCACCACCGCGCTGGCCGCACTCGCCCGTGCCCTGCTCCTCCACGGCCGCGCCACCCGGTGAACGCCCGTCGGCCCGGCCGGCCCCGAGCTCCTCCGTCAGTGGAGGACCAGGGCCCAGGCGAGGCAGCCGAGGGCGATCGTGCACAGCACGGACCGCCACGCGTTGGCGCGTACCCACGGTGATTCGAAGGCCCGCCGGACCGCCGCGGGGTCGCCGATGCCGTCGACCGGGCCGGCCTGTTCCAGGGCGTTGTTCAGCGGAATGTTGACCCTCGCCGTCACGGCCATTGCCGCGAGATACGCGCCGAGCGCGCCGGCCAGCGGCACCAGCGCGTCCCGCCCGCCACCGCCCACGGCGTGGAGGACCAATGCGGCCGCGACGAACACGAGCGCACCGACGTAGCCCAGCAAGAACCAGCCGTTGAGGATCGCCACGTTGACGCGCTGCATGGTCTCGATGAACGTGCGGTTTCCGGCGACCCGCAGACCCGGCATCACGGCCACGGAGAACCCGTAGAAGAGGCCGCTCATCCATCCGACGGTGATCGTCGCGGCGATCATCGTCGCCAGCCGTGCCGTCTCCACGTGAGGCTCCCCCGGATCGAGTATCGGGTCAGGAACTGGTCTTCGAACGGTCAGGTCACGCCGATCATAGGGTGCGGGGGACCGGTCCGGGGGCCGCGTAGGCTGACAGACCGGCCCCTCGCTCCACCGCCCGCCCCCCACGTCACCGCCGAACGGAGTCACCTGCCATGCTGACCGCCCTCACCGGTGTCCACGGGGACCGTGCGGACGCCGTCACCGTCGCCGGCCGAACCGCCTCCTACGAGGAACTCCTGGGAGCCGCCCGGCAGGTGGCGGCGGATCTCACCGCATCGGGGGTCCCCGCCTTCGCGGTGACCGCCACGGCCTCCCTGGAAACGGTGGCCGCCGTGGTCGGTGCGCTGCTCGCCGGAGTACCGTGCGTCCCGCTGCCGCCCGACGCCGGTCCGGCCGAGCGCGGCCACATCCTGCGCGACTCCGGGGCCCGCCCCGTCGAGGTCGACTTCGCCCGCCGCTCGGACAGGACCCCCGTACCGGCCCGGGTGCACGCCCCGGAGGATCCCGCGCTGATCCTCTACACCTCGGGCACCACCGGAGCCCCCAAGGGCGTGGTCCTCAGCAGCGCGGCGATCACCGCCGACCTGGACGCGCTCGCCGAGGCCTGGCAGTGGAGCGCCGAGGACACCCTGGTCCACGGGCTCCCGCTGTTCCACGTCCACGGCCTCGTCCTCGGTGTCCTCGGAGCCCTGCGCACCGGCAGCCGCCTCGTGCACACCGGCCGGCCGACCCCGGAGGCGTACGCGGCCGCGGGCGGGAGCCTGTACTTCGGTGTGC
The DNA here is from genome assembly GCF_000612545.2 of Streptomyces sp. PCS3-D2. GTDB lineage: Bacteria > Actinomycetota > Actinomycetes > Streptomycetales > Streptomycetaceae > Streptomyces. The sequence goes on from NZ_CP097800.1 coordinate 7,378,628, forward strand.
CGACCGTGTGGTCCCGGGTGGCCCGTGAGCCCCGGGCCGCCGCCGCCCTGTCGGGGGCGCGGCTCCTGGTGTCGGGCAGTGCGGCGCTGCCCGCGCCGGTCTTCCGGGACATCGAGCGGGTGAGCGGACACCGCATCGTCGAGCGGTACGGGATGACCGAGACGCTGATCACCGTGAGCGGCCGGGCCGGCGGCTGCCTCCACCCGGGCACGGTCGGGACGCCGCTGCCGGGCGTCGCCACCCGCATCGCGGCCGAGGAGGGCGCGGAGATCGGCGAACTCCAGCTGACCGGCCCCACGCTGTTCTCCGGCTACCTGGGCCGGCCCGAGGCGACCGCCGCCGCGTACACCGAGGACGGCTGGTTCCGTACGGGTGACATCGCGGCCGTCGACGAGAAGGACGGCGTCCACCGGATCGTGGGCCGTGCCTCGACCGACATGATCAAGTCGGGCGGGTACCGGATCGGCGCGGGCGAGATCGAGAACGCGCTCCTGGACCATCCCCGGGTCCGTGAGGCGGCCGTGGTCGGGGTCCCCGACACGGACCTCGGACAGCGGATCGTCGCGTTCGTCGTCGCGGAGGGGGTGACGGGAGCCGAGCTCACCGACTTCGTCGCCGCCCACCTGTCCATCCACAAACGCCCCCGCGAAGTCCGCTTCGTCGAGTCGGTCCCGCGCAACGCCATGGGCAAGCCGCAAAAGCGCCTCCTCCTGGACGACACCACCACGGAGCACCGCGCCTGATCGCCGCCCGGCGCGAGGCAGCCCCGCCTCAACCGGATCGGCCTTCGTCCAGCTGTGCGTTGACCCGGGCGGCCTGGCGGGTCAGGTGGTCGCGCTCAGCGAGGTTCGGAGCCTTCAGCGCCGCCTCCGCGTACAAACGGGCCGCCGTCGCCGGGTCGCCGTCGCGTTCGTGGAGGTACGCCGCCACCGCAGTGTGGCGGGGCAGCGAAGTGTCCAGCGCCGCGAGGGCCGCCAGGCCGGCCCGCGGCCCGTCTGCCTCGCCCACGGCCACCGCACGGTTGAGGCGCACGACCGGGCTGTCGGTCAGGCGGACGAGCTCGTCGTACCAGCCGACGATCTGCGGCCAGTCCGTCTCCTCGGTGGCGGGCGCGTCCGCATGGAGCGCCGCGATGGCGGCCTGGGCCTGGAACTCGCCCAGCCGGTCGCGCGCCAGCGCCCCCTGCAACACCGCGACACCCTCGGAGATCATCTGCGTGTCCCACCGGTCCCGGTCCTGCTCGGCGAGCGGCACCAGGCTGCCGTCGGGCGCCGTCCGGGCCGCCCGCCGCGCGTGGTGGAGCAGCATGAGCGCGAGCAGTCCGGCCACCTCGGGATGGTCGACCCCGGCCGCGAGCTGCCGGGTGAGCCGGATGGCCTCGGCGGCGAGGTCGACGTCACCCGAGTACCCCTCGTTGAACACCAGGTACAGCACGCGCAGCACGGTGGCGACATCTCCGGGCCGGTCCAGCCGCACGCCGGACACGGTGCGCTTCGCACGGCTGATCCGCTGCGCCATCGTCGCCTCGGGCACCAGGTAGGCCCGGGCGATCTGGCGGGTGGTGAGCCCGCCGACGGCACGCAGGGTGAGCGCGACCGCGGACGACGGCGTCAGCGACGGGTGCGCGCACAGGAAGTACAGTCGGAGCGTGTCGTCCACGGCGGGCGCCGGCCCGGGCTCCGGCTCCCGGTCGACGAGGTCCTCCCGTCGGCGCCGGGAGGCGTCGGCCCGGTTCACGTCGAGGAACCGGCGCCATGCCACGGTGATCAGCCAGCCCCTGGCGTCCCGTGGCGGGTCGTCCGGCCAGACGCGGACCGCCTCGACCAGCGCGTCCTGCACGGCGTCCTCGGCCGCCGCGAAGTCGGCTCCGCGGCGGACGAGGACGGCGAGCACCCCGGGCGTGAGGCTCCGCAGAAGGACCTCGTCCATCCCGCTGTCACTCCGTGATGGTGGGCGGCGCGGACAGGAACGGGCGCACCTCGAGCCACTCGTGGATCGGCTTCCCGCCCGCCCCGGGAGCCGCCGACAGCTCTCCGGCCAGCTCCACGGCGCGCTCGTAGCCGTCGACGTCGATCACCATCCAGCCGGCGATCAGATCCTTGGTCTCGGCGAACGGCCCGTCGGTGACCGGCGGCCGGCCCTCGCCGTCGTACCGCACCCACGTCCCCTCGGGCGCCAGCGCCTGCCCGTCGACGAACTCGCCCGTCTTCTCGAGCCGCGCCGCGAAGTCGTGCATGTACTGCATGTGGTCAGAGATCTCCTGGGGCGTCCACTGGGCCATGGGGACGCCGTTGACCGCGGCGGGAGCGCCCCGGTAGTGCTTGAGCAGCAGGTACTTCGCCATGGTGCATCTCCTCGGTGCTGGTGCGACCCATTCTGGCCGCCTTCACACCGGGGACGGAGCAGGAAACCCCTTCTCGACATCAGGGCCCGGACTTTTTCGGCGGAACCCGCCGGACGGGGCGGGGCGACCGTCGCGCCGACGACAACCGGGCGCTCAGGCGACTACGCGCAGGCGCGTCACACTCGGGTCGAGCGCACCACGTACGTGGCCGTTCGGAGCGGCCGCGGTCCGCTGCAGGAACCGGACGGCCGCGGCGGTGATGACCTCGCCCGGCAGGACGTTGGGGATGCCCGGCGGGTACGCGGCCAGCGTGTCCGCGGAGATCCGGCCGACGGCCTCCTGCGCCGTCACGACGCGGGCGGGGCTCAGGAACGCCTCTCGGGCGGTGAGTCTGGTGGCGCCGGGCTCCGGCAGCCGCGGCGTGCCGCCGTGGCCGGCCGGGCCGGTGAGCGGGGCGGGCAGGGAGTGCAGCGCCTCGACGAACCGGTCGGTGTCGGGGGCGGATCCCGCACCGATCACGGCCACGACCGCTGCGCCGGTCGCCACCTCGACCATGATCCGGTGGTCCCGGAAGAGCCGGCGCCGGGCCTCGTGGCCCGTGATGCCCCCGGCGCGGGTGTCGATCGCGATCCGCAGCGGATCTGCGCCGACGATGTCGCGGAAGGCGTGGAAACCGTCGCTCACCACGGTGAACCGGCCCAGCGCGCGGACGGCTCCCCGGACCGCGTCCGCGGCCGTGACGGAGCCGTCCGTCGCGGCGCCGCCGGTGACCAGACTCCGCCGGGCGAGATCCAGCGACGCCGTCAGCAGGGCACTCGCGCTCGTGGACTGCACGAGCCGGAACGCCCGGTCCACGAGGGGTTCGAGCAGGTCCGCGAAGGGCCCCTCCGCCAGATGGAGCATGGCCGACTGCGTCAGACTCCCCGCCAGCTTGTGCGTACTGGAGGTTGCCAGGTCCGCGCCCAGGGAGAGAGCACGCGCGGGGAGTGCGGGATGGAAGCCGAAGTGCGATCCCCACGCCTCGTCGACGATCAGCGGGACGCCCGCGGCATGGGCGGTGTCCGCGATGGCCCGTACGTCGGCGACCGCCCCGAAGTAGCTCGGCGAGACGATGTACACGGCGGCCGCGTCCGGTGTCCGCTCCAGCGCCGCCGCCACGTCCGCGGCAGTCACACCGTGGGCGATGCCCTGCTCGGGGTCGACGGACGGCTGGACGAAGACGGCGTCCATGCCGGACAGCACCAGCCCGTCGATCACGCTGGAGTGCACGCTGCGCTGCACCACGAGCGTGCGCCCGAGGGCGGGGACGACCATCGAGGCGATCTGGTTGCCCTGCGAAGCACCGTTCGTCAGGAACCAGGTACGTCGCGCGCCCCAGGCTTCGGCAGCCAGCCCCAGGGCCCGGTCCAGCGGCGTGTCCGGGCCCAGGTCGATGCCGTCGAGCAGCGGCGGGAAGTCCAGTTCCGTGATGGCCCGGCCGAGGAATCCGGCGAGGCCCGAGTCGGGGGCCGCGGCGTGCCCGGGAACGTTCAGCCGCAGCCAGTCCTGCCCGGCATGGCGCAGCAGGGCCTCGGCGTACGGGGCACCCAGCTGGCCGGCGGCGGCGCCGGGGTGGGAGGGCGGGGGTACTACGGGGACGGGTACGGGGGAGCAGGAGGCACGCCGACCGGTGGTTCTCGTGTTCACGCTGCGAGCGTGACAGTTCCCGGCCCATCGAAGAAGGATGGACTTTTCGTTACCCCTCCATAGGATGTCTATATGCTCGACGTCAGGCACCTCCAGGTGCTGCGCTCCATCGCGCAGGAGGGCTCGCTCGCCGCCGCAGGCCGCGCACTGCACTACAGCCAGCCCACGATCACCCACCACCTCTCCGCCCTCGAAGCCCATTTCGACGCCCGCCTCGTCCGGCGCGGCCCCCGCGGAGCCACCCTGACCGAGCTCGGCGAAGCCCTGCTGCCGCACGCCGAGGCCGTGCTCGAACGGCTGCGCCGGGCCGAGCTGGAAGTACGCGGCCTGGCCGAGCGCGGCATGCGCACACTGCACATCGGTACCTTCCCCACCGCAGGAGCCCTGCTGCTCGCCCCGGCAGTCAGGCGCCTCCACCGCCAGGGGGTGCACATCTCGCTCACCGAGGGCGAACTCCCCCTCCTGCTGCGCGGGCTGAGGGCGCGCGAGCTGGATGCGGCCCTCGTGTTCTCGCAGCCCGGCGACCGCCTCGACCTCGACGAGGACTTCGAGGTGCACCCGTTGCTGGCCGACCCGCTCTTCCTGGTCCTGCCGGAGGACCACCCGTGCGCAGCGCTGGAGCGGGTACCCCTCGGCGAGCTGCGAGACACCATGTGGGTCGGCGCGGCCGACCCCCACGACCCCTGCGACCGGGTGCTCGCCTGGGCGTGCGCCCAGGAGGGATTCGAGCCCCTGCACGCGATGCGTACCGACGACTACGCGGTGGTCCAGGGCCTCGTCGCGGCCGGGACGGGCGTCGCCCTGGTCCCGCGGCTCGCCCTGGGACACCCCCGGCCCGACCTGGTGGTGCGGCCCCTGGCCCACCCCGAGCCGGCCCGTGAGATCAGCGTCGCCCTGCTGCGTTCCACCTCGGCCGCGGCCGCCCGGGAACTGATCGAGGCCCTGCGGGAACAGGCCACTTTGATCACGGAGCGCTGGGCCGCGGCCTGACACCGTCCCCGTCGATGCCCTGACAGGCCCTGGAGCGGCCGGTCGGCGGCCAGGCCGTTCGCCACACTGTGGGCCGGACCGCCTCTTGTCGATCGCAAACCGCACAGCCGGTAAAGCGTCGACCCCTAAGGAGTGAATCGTGCCGGAACCCCGTGACCCTTGGCCGGAACCTTTCATACGTTGGCCGCTCTTCGCTCATCACCACCACTGGGGGGCCGGTGCGCAACCACCGACTCGTAATGACCGCTGCCTTCGTGGCGGCAGGTCTCGGCATCATCCCGGGCACCGCTCAGGCGGCTGATCCCGTACCCCTCGCGGCCGGCGTGGCCGACGCGATCGACAAGGCATCCACGTCCCAGGGTTTCCACAGCCCCGCGGGCCGCACGATCCGCACTACTTTGCCCGCCTCCACCGGTGCGAAAACCGGGGGGAGCACCTTGGCGAACGCCAGGACCGCCGCGCCGCAGACCGCCGCCGCTTCGACCGAGCAGGCCGCGCTCGACGCGAGCGCCAACCCCGCCCTCGCGGTGGACGTCAGCGGCACCAGCTACACCGCGCACGGCATCGAACTCACCACCCTGATCACGAGCGCCGACGTCGCACTGGACGTCGTCATCGACTGGGGCGACGGCAAGACCGACACGGCCACCGCCCAGGGCAACGCCGAACTGCACCACTCGCACACCTACGACAAGTCCGGCGAGTATCAGGTGAAAGTGACGGTGACCGACGGCGCCAACGCCGTCCAGGCCACCAACGGCGGGGCCTTCCTCACCCCCGGCTCCGACTTCACCCCGCACACCCCGACCCGGCTCCTGGACACCCGCGACGGCACAGGCGCGGCCGCGGGCAAGGTTCCCGGGCAGGGCACGGCCCGGGTGAAGATCGCCGGCAACGCCTCCATTCCGGCAGGCGTCACCGCGGTCGCCCTCAACGTCACGGTCACCGAGACCGTCGACAGCGGCTACGTGACCGCGTGGCCGGGAGCCGGTTACGACCGCCCGGACACCTCGAACCTCAACTACACGGCGGGCAGTTCCGTCCCGAACCTGGTGATCGTGCCGGTCGGCGACGACGGATACGTGGAGCTCTTCAACGGCGGCTGGAGCTCGGTGGACCTGATCGCCGACGTCACCGGCTATTTCACCCGGGCCTCGGACAGCGGCTACACCTCGATGACGCCGGCCCGCTTCGTGGACACCCGCGAGGGCATCGGCACGGCCAAGGGCATGCTCGCCGCCCGCAGTGCCTTCACGACCCGGATCGGCGGCCTGCAGGGCGTGCCCGAGAACATCACGGCCGTGGCACTGAACGTCACGGTGACCGAGCCCCAGGGGCCCGGCCACCTGACCGCCTTCTCCGGTACCGGCCAGGCCCCGACGGCGTCGAACGTGAACTTCGTGCCGGGCCAGACGGTGGCCAACGCCGTCATCGTGCCGGTGGCACCGGACGGGACGATCAAGGTCTTCAACGGTGCCTGGTCACCCACCCACGTGGTGGTCGACGTCGTCGGCTACTACAGCAAGGACAGCAAGGCCGCCTTCCTGCCCTTCACCCCGTTCCGGACACTCGACACCCGGCAGCAGGCCTACGGCTGGCCCGGGGGCCGGTTCCGGGCCCGGGAGTACATCTCCCAGGGGTTCACCCCCGAGTCCGCGACCGCGACGGGTGTCGAGGCCTACGTGCTGAACGCCACGGTCACCGAGACCGCGGGCACCGGGTTCCTCTCGGTGGCGCCGAGCCCCTACGCGCTGCCGGAACCGGGGGAGACTACCCCGTCGGCCGCGACTCGCCCCGGCTCCTCCACCCTCAACTGGACGGCAGGCGCGACCGTACCGAACCTGGTGCAGGCGAGCGACGGCGAACACGGCGTCATCGACTTCTGGAACCAGGGGCACGAGGACGCCGACCTGGTGATCGACGTCTTCGGCGTCTACCAGACCAAGTGACCCCTGGGGGCGGCACGCACGGGCGGACCGCCCCCTCTCGGCCCGTGCCGGTGCCGCGCGGGCACCGGCCACCCGCGCGGCACCGGCACGGGGGACGACGGCGCGCCTGCCGGACCTGCTAAGTTGACCGTTCTTTTCGTCGGCATGCCGAGCAGGGGGAGTAGGGACGGTGCGGCGCAAGCGGGTGCGATTCGTTGCGGCAGGGCTCGGGTTGGGCGTCCTGGTGGCGGGAGCCGCCGCCTGCGGGCCGTCGGATGCGCAGGCAGCCCGGGCCGGAGCGAGCGGGCAGGACACCGAACCGACAGTGTCCGCCCCGAGCCCGGGTGTGAAGGCCGCCGGTCAGGTCGGTGGTGACGGTTCGCCGTGCCGACTGCCGGTCTCCTTCGACCTGGCCCCGGGTTGGGAGCCGAAGGCCGTCACCCACGTCGGGGACGAGCAGTTCGCGTCACTGTTCGAGCAGGGCGGGACGACGCTCGCCTGCGAGATCAGTGCCAAAGCCAGCGGGAACATCGGATTCCTGCGGGTCTGGGTCGCCGATCAGCCCGTCACGGCCGGGGACGCCCGCGGAGTCCTCGAGGCGTTCATGACCGGGGAGCGGACGAGCGGAGGGTCCCCCGTCTACACCGATCTGAAGACGGGCGCGGGAGGCGGCGAACTGCCCACGGTGCAGGTCGCCTATGAGACGGCCGCCCTCGACGAGCCGAAGCAGGAGAGCGCGTTCGCTGTCGTCACCCCGGCGGGCGAGGGGGTCGTCGTCCACCTGGGCGGTCTGGACTCCACCGAGCACGAGCAGATGCTCCCGGCCTTCCGGCTGGCCCGGCAGTCCCTCAAGGCCGCCCCGCAGCCGACTCCCTGAGCCGACTGCCTGAGCCGGCGCTCCGACCTGTACGGCCGAGCGGGAGCGGCCGACCGGGGAGAGTTGCAGCGAACGTCGCATTCCGATGGTTCGGCACGCCGGAGGAACGTAGCGTCGTGATCAAGGAATTACTGGCTGGATCCACCGCCGACCAAGTGCCGGCGAACGCGGCCGCCACCGATGACATGCTGGCCACCCAGCCGGTCGGCTACTGGTGCGGCCTGACCCGGACGGCCGTCACCCGGTACCTGCGTGACGCCAAGAAGGGCACCACCTCGGCCGGGGTTCAGCGCCAGTACTCCGGAACAGCCGGGCCGGACCGAGAACGGGTGGATCGGCGCCTTCGTCGCCTACGCCGCGGTATCCCGCTTGTCCAGCCACGTGAGAATGGCCTGGTTCGTTTCTTCCGGCCTTTCCTGCTGGATCCAGTGGCCGCAGTCGAGGCTGACCACTTCTGCGTGGGGTACGAACTCTGTCAGGTTTTCGGATCTCGCGACAGGGTCGCGGTCGCCGTAGATCATGAGGGCGGGCTGGTGGATGATCGGGTCCACGGCCGCCAGGAGGCGCCAGTTTCGGTCGAGGTTCCGGTACCAGTTGATGCCGCCGGTGAACCCGGATGTCTCGAAGGCGGAGACGAGGACGGCCAGTTCGCCGTCGCTCATGATGGGCTCGCCGAGAGCCGTCCGCGCGTGGGCGAGATTGATCAGCGCCATACCCGGCTGAGGCTCCGGCGGCGGCTGGTTCTTCCGGTACAGGTTGCGGAGGAACTGGATGGTGTTGTCTTCGAATACGGCGTCGGCGACGCCCGGCCGCCGGTTGAAGTGGACGAAGTAGAAGTCGCCGCCGAGCATGGCTTCCATGGACTCGATCCACGGCTTTTCACCGCGCTCCTGGTAGGGCAGGCTCAGGTTGATCACCTTGTTGACACGGGTGGGGTGCAGCAGGGTCAGTCCCCAGACGACGAACGCGCCCCAGTCATGGCCGACGAAGGTGGCGTCGTCGTATCCATAGTGGTCGAGGAGCGCGACGAGGTCACCCGACAGGTGTTCGATGTCGTAGTCCGTCACTTCGGCCGGGCGGGAGGAGTTGCCGTAGCCCCGCTGGTTGGGTGCGATGACGTGGTAGCCCGCTGCGGCGAGGGCGGGCATCTGGTGGCGCCAGGTGAAGGCGTGGTCCGGCCAGCCGTGGCACAGCACGATGGGCCTTCCCGCGTTCTCCTGGCCCGCTTCGAAGACTTCGAGTTCCACCCCGTTGACCGGAACGAGGGTGGGCTTGGGGAAATCGGTTGAGGTCATGTCGCCATCGTGCCGCCCTAAACCGGTCACTTCATGACCGGTTTATGTGGGAGTTTTGTGGCGTGCGAACCGACCGGCTGGTGGCCATCCTCCTCATGCTGCAACGGCGCGAGCAGGTGACAGCGGCAGAGGTCGCCCGAGAGCTGGAGGTCTCCGAGCGCACCGCCCGCCGCGACCTCGACGCCCTGGCCATGGCCGGGGTGCCCGTCTACTCCACGCAAGGCCGGGGCGGCGGCTGGCGCCTGGTGGGCGGCGCCCGCACCGATCTGTCGGGATTGACCGCGAGCGAGGCCCGCGCCCTGTTCCTGGTCGCCGGACCGGCCTCGGCTGCGACGCCGGCCGTGAAAGCCGCACTGCGCAAACTCGTCCAGGCCCTGCCGGAACCCTTCCGCGCCCAGGCCGAGGCAGCAGCGTCATCCTTGGTCATGGACCCGCAACGATGGGGATCGAACCGGATTGAGCTCCGAGCGCCTCGGTTCCTCGACGGACTCCAGGACGCGGTGATCCGCGGCGTCCAGGTACAGCTCGGCTACGTCGACGGCAAAGGTGCCGAAACGAAGCGAACCGTCCACCCGCTGGGCATCGTCGCCAAGGGCCCGGCCTGGTACCTCGTCTGCCACACCGAGACGGGTCGGCGGACCTTCCGGATCGACCGCGTGTCGTCCGTTGACCCGACCGACGACCCTGTGCACCGGCCCGAGGACTTCGACCTCGCCGCAAGCTGGCGCGAGATCGCCGACGAGATCGAACGCAAACGAACGCCCTTCGAAGTCCAGGCCGTCTGCGCACCCCACGGCATCGGCATACTCCGGATCGGGTTCGGCGACAGGCTCGAAATAGGAGGCACTACGACCGACGGACGTATCGACGTCGTGATCCGCGGCTACGACGAGTACACCATCGCCGGCGAACTCGCCGGGCTGGTCGAATGGCTCGAAGTGATCGGCCCTCCGGCCGTGCGAGACCAACTGGTCTCGATCGGCAACGCGCTCGTCGAACGATACGGCTGACGCCGGCATGGGGCGCTCAGCCCACGTGCTGAGCATTCTCGACGAGCATGATGCGATTCCGCCGGACGCCCGGTCACGACGTCGGCGGGTCCGTCGGCCGGGCTCGCTGAGGGTGGATCGTCTCGTGCCGCGCCAGCATCGCCACGAACTCGGCGATCTTCCGGGTGCGCGTGTCGGCCCGCTTGACGGCATTGACCCGGGTGATGAGGGAGAAGCGGTTGGCCTTGGTGAGCACCTCGAACATCGCCTGCGCCGCTGGGTCGGCGGCGATCGCGGCTCGCAGGTCCGGCGGCACCTCCGCTTCCGACGGCGGCGCGTAGGCGGCCGTCCACCGCCCGTCGGCCTTCGCTGCGTCCACCGCGGCGCGGCCGGCGGGCAGCATCAGGCCGGCCGCCTCCAATCGGGCCACGTTGGCGACGTTGCGTTGGGACCAGACGCTGCGGGGCCGGCGCGGGGTGAACCGCCTCCAAGAGCTCTCCTCATCGCGCTTGCGGGCCTGCCCGTCGATCCAGCCGAAGCACAGTGCCTCGTCGACGGCCTGCTGCCAGGTCAGCGTGGTGACGGAGCCGCCCTTCCTGGTCAGGGCGAGCCACACGCCGGGAGAGGCCGTGTGGTTGGCCATCAGCCACGCGCGCAGCGCCGCGCTGTCGGCCACGATCAGCTCGTCACGTTCGGTTCCGGTCACCATCACAGGCTAGTGAGCCGGTCGTGAGTGGAGCGCACCGGGCCGCTGGACGCGAAGGAACAGCAGCAGCCGGAGCGGATCCATGCCGCCCGCGACCACCACCAGGCCGCGAAGTGGATGCGCCGGCCCGTGCGCCGAAACCCAACCGGCCCGGCCACGGCAGGCCCCTCGACCTGAAGTGCCAGCCGCCCGCCTCCCACTGTGACGTGGGCGAAACGGGCGGCCAGAGAGCACCTCGAACGCGACAAGGCCAGACCATGAAGAACAAGCTGAGGCGGCCGGATCTCCGACCGGTGACGTGCCCGCCACGCCGACCGGTGAGACCGGTCAGGAATGGAGAAGCCACGGCTGCCCCGCGGCGCCTAGCGTGAGGGACATGGCAACCACCACGCACACCCCGGCCCCCACGTCCCCCGCGTCCCTGGCGTCCGTCACCCTCGAAGTGGCCGACCTCGCGGCGGCCCGCCGCTTCTACGCGGCCTTCGGCGTCGAGCAGTACGTAGGCCTGCGGGCGTCCGCCGCGCCGTCCACCGGATTCCGCGGCTTCACCCTGGGGCTCACCGTGTCCGGCCCCGCCACCGTCGACGGCTTCGTCAACGCCGCAGTGGACGCGGGCGCCACGGTGCTGAAGCCCGCCACGAAGTCCCTCTGGGGCTACGGCGGCGTCGTCCAGGCCCCTGACGGGACGATCTGGAAGATCGCGACCTCGGCTAAGAAGGACACCGGCCCCGACACCCGCCGGATCGACGAGGTCGTCCTGCTGATCGGCGTCGAAGACGTCAAGGCCACCAGGCAGTTCTACGTCGGACACGGCCTGACCGTGGCCAAGAGCTTCGGCGGCAAGTACGCCGAGTTCGCCGCCGGCCGGTCCGGCCCGGTCAAGCTCGCGCTGTACAAGCGCCGCGCCCTGGCCAAGGACCTCGGGGTCCCGGCCGACGGCACGGGCTCCCACCGCGTCGTCCTCGGCGGTACCCCCGAAGCGTTCACCGACCCGGACGGTTTCGTCTGGGAGGCCCCGGACCCGTCCGCCCCCGCGCAGTCCTGACCGCCGGCCCCCCTGCCCGGTCAGGCCGCGCGCGGCACCACGCGCGCGTTGTCGACGTACAGGCACAGGGCGCCGTCCTCGGGGCACCGCAGACCGACCGAGATGCTCCGCAGTGTTCCCTCCGCGGTGAAGGCGAGCGCAACCGCGACCTGGAACACGTCGTGGCCGGCGGGGCACTGCGGCAGGTCCGCCGGTGCGTGGCCCGGGCCCGGCGAGGCGGTCGGCAGCGGTGCCGCCGTGGGTTCGAGCCGCCACGGGTAGGCGCTCGGATGCACGCCCCCGTCCGCGATGCCGAGCGGTATGCAGCAGCCCACGCAGAAGCATTCGCCCGCGGCGACCTCGAACTCGCGTTCCTCGCCACCGCACGGCACGCACCTGGCGAGCAGGGCCTCCACGCGCCCGCCCGGCTCCGTGCGGGCGGCACGGCGCACCAGGAGCAGTGCGTCCCCGGGCCCGGCGCAAGGCTCACCCGCCGTTCCGTACATCCATGCGGTTCCATGATCCATAACGTGGATCCTCGCACGCCGGTTCCGCGCGGTGATCATGCGGAGGGTCGAAAACCAGCGGTGGAGGGGTGGCCGGAACTGCTTGGATGCGGCCATGACCACTGACCTTCCCGCCGAGTACGAGATATCCGCCGACACCTCGCGGATCGATGCCGCCCTGGTCCACCGATGGCTGTCGCAGGACGCGTACTGGGCACGCGACCGGTCCCGGGAGAAGCAGGACCGGGCCATCGCGGGCTCCCTGAACTTCGGCGTCTACGAGCGGGCTTCCGGCCGGCAGGTCGGCTATGCCCGCGTGGTGACCGACAAGGCCGACTTCGCGTGGCTGTGCGACGTGTACATCTCGCCCCAGGCGCGCGGCAAGGGGCTGGGCACCGCACTGGTCGGGGCGGTGCGCGAACACCTCGCCCCGTACGGCCTGCGCCGCGTCCTGCTGGCCACGGCGGACGCGCACGAGGTCTACGCCAGGAGCGGCTTCACCCCGTTGGACGTTCCCGAGCAGTGGATGGTGCTGAGCCGTCCGTGAGCCGCCGGGGCAACGGTGATCCGCCGCCTCGGCGCCACCGTCCGCCGGGGAACATCCGTCCACGTGGTCCTCCACCGCGGTGCCTTCCCCCATGTGATCGACGTCCGACGCCGCCCGGCGGGTTCGCCGCGGGTGGACGGGTGAGAGATCATGGCGTGGTGCGGTGCGGTTCGGCTCGGGTGTGAAGGAAAGACGGTCTGTGCGGGAGGCGAAGTTCGTCACGGTCGCGGAGCTGGTCGCGGCGGCGGCGCTGGGAGAGAGCGGCGCGCTGTGGCGGCTGGAGGTGGCCGACCGGCAGCTGGACGCGAACCTGGTGCGCCACCTGCCCGGAACCGGCGGGTCGGCGTATGTCGAGGACGAAGTCGACGTGATGCTGGTCGTCGTCGCGGGCGACGGCACCCTCACCCTGGACGGCACCACGTCCCGGCTGGCTCCCGGATTCCTGGGACTGCTGCCGAGGGGGGCGTCCCGGGCGCTGCTGGCCGGCTCCGAGGGGTTGCTCGTGCTCACCGTCCACCGCAGACGGCGCGGCATGAGCATCGGACGATCCACCCCCGGGGTCGCGCCCGAACCGTGCGCGCTGCACCTGGTCTGCGAGCGGTGCCACCGGCACGCCATCGAGGCGGACGCCCGCTACTGCAGTGGTTGCGGTACGGCGCTGCCGGACCGCCGCGAGGCCCGCTAGTGCGATGTTCGTCCATCCGGGCCGGGGGAGCACCCGCACCCGCAGATCTGACCCGCCCGCCGCGAAGTCGCGACCGCCTTCTCCGGCTGCGGTGCGACGTCGAAGCGCTCCCCCGCACGTGACCTGACCGGACAGGACACGGCAGGGCAAGCCGTGCCGTCACACTGAGTGCCGCCGTCACGGGACTATGGTGACCCAGGGTCAGATGTTGTCGGGTTCCGTGCCGCGCGCACGGGACGCCCTTCCGGAAAGGCTTGCGCCCGTGTCTGCTGCACTCTCCGATGATCTGAAGCGCATCATCGATGATTCCCCCATGTTCGCGACGGTGGCGACCATCCAGCCCGACGGCAGCCCGCAACTGTCCGTGACCTGGCTCATGCGCGACGGCGACGACCTGCTCATCTCCACGACCGAGGGGCGCAGGAAGGAGCAGAACCTGCGCCGTGACCCGCGTATCACCGTGATGATCAACCCGCCCGACGCGCCCTACACCTACGCCGAGGTGCGCGGCACCGCCGAGCTGACCACGCAAGGCGGTCAGGAGCTGATCAACGAGCTCTCGCGCAAGTACACCGGCAAGGACTACCGGGACTTCAACCCCGCCTCCGTCGACGACGCCACGCGCGTCGTGGTCCGGGTCGTCCCCCGCAAGGTCGTCGGCTCCATCTAGCCGGCAGGCTCCGCGGACGCCCCGGGCCGGGGTGGCCCGGGACGGCACGCCCGCCTCGGCGACCCGGCGCCACGCCCTCAGGGCTTCCCTGGGCGAGCGCCGGCCGTTCACCACTAGTACGGCAGGTAGTAGCTGAGCACGTCGGCGGTGAGCGGCGGGAACAGCGCCTGGAACAGCTCCTCGTCCGCGGCGTAGACGTCGGGGCGGATCCGGCTCAGGCCTTCGATGCCGTGCGGTCCGAAGAGCAGGGCGGCCAGATGGTCGGGGGCGACCCCCGCGCCGCCCACCGCTCCAGGCGACTGCATTGCGCTGCCAGTGACGACCTCTGCGAGTCCGTCCTCGAGAACGGGAATCCGGTAGTGGGCGCCGAAGGTGGAGACGACGATGTCCCGGCCGGTGTGGTCGATCCCGGCGGTGGCCAGGCGCTGCCGGAACAGCGGGCGCAGCCGGTCGAGCAGCGCCGCGACATCGGGGACGCGGATGTAGTACTGCTCCGCGCTCCGGCGCGGTTCGGGTTCGATGCACTCCCGCCAGGCGCCGTCCGTCACGGTGCCTGCCCGATGGACGATCCGCACCGGGCCGCCGGGTGCCAGGGCGGCGACACCGCTCAGGAGGCTCCGTGCAGCGGACTCGTCGCGTGCCGCGGCCTCGGCCAGGAGGATCCCTTCGCCGGCGGACGTGGTGCGCCCGGTGGCGATGACCGCGCCGTCCTCCTCCAGGACCCGCAGGCTGCTCGACTCGTGGTCGAGGAGCCATCGCCAGCACGCCGCGGAGTGGGGCACGGTCACGTCGAAGCCGCGCTGGACCGAGGCCTGCAGAGCGGCCATGGAGGCGATGTCGGAGGGCCGTGCGGCGCGCAGCGTGGCCCGGCCGTCGCCCGCTGGCACGGTGTTCACGCGGAGCGCCTGCGGTACGTCGATGGCGTACTCGTAGCCGAACCGCCGGTAGAAGTAGGGGATGCCGATCATCACCTGGACGAGGTGACCGCGGGCGGCGGAACGCTCGTGGGCCCAACGCATGAGCGACCTGACGAGCCCGCGCCCCTCGTACGCGCTATCGGTGGCGACCAGCTCCACCTGACCGGCGGGAAGACGGATCCCTCCGATGCGCACCTCCTCGTCCAGGAGCGTCGCGGTGGACACCACCCGGTCGCCGTCGACGACCACGGCACAGGCGGACCAGCCCGCGTCGGGATCGGTGACGACCAGCCGGTGGTCGACGGCGTCGTCCGGATCGCCGCGCTCGGACAGGAGCGCACCGATCCGGTCGAGATCCGCGGGCCGGGCCTCGCGCAGGACGAGGCCGTCGGCCAACGGAACAGCTGCGGAGTCATTTTTGATCATGGTCACGGTCAGACAGTGGCACCGCCGGCCCGTCCCGTCCAACGGGTTTCGCGCGGCCCGGCGGCGACCGGGGGGTACGTGGACCGCAGGACGGCTTCTCAGACGGCCAGTTCCTGCGGGACCGCCGCGCCGGGCAGTTCCCGTCCGGACCTGTTCTTCACGAGTTCGACGTTCTCGACGAACAGCTGGAAGAGCAGCTGGCTCGCGCCGAGCTCCCGGCCGTTCTTGCCGTTGTTCCCCTGCGCGATACCCAGGCTGTACGGTTCCTTGTCTTCGGCCTTCACCCCGATGTACCCGCCCAGGGTGCCCTCGTTCGCGTTCGCGTTCTGGTAGGCCCCGCCGCTCTCGTTCGCCTTGCGGATCAGGTCGTTCTTGTAACCGGGGCCGAGCGCCATATGGCGCTGGTCGAAGAGGAGTTCGTGGGCGCCCGGTTTCAGGGTGAACTTCAGCTGGACCGCGTAGGGTTCACCCTGGGTGTCGTAGTATCCGTCGGCCTGACCCTGGTCGCCGAGATGGGCCCCGATCGTCATCCCGGTGTAGCCCCTCTGCCGGAACTCCTTCGCCGTGCCCTGACCGCCGGCTATGTACGTCGTCATCTCGTTGCGCGCGCTTTCGTTACCCCAGTAGTCCAGGGCGCTCTTCGCCTCGTCGAAGCTCATGGAACGGTACAGCTCCATCCGCCCGGAGCCTTCCGGCATTGCGGCCAGAGCGTCCAGGAGCTTGGGGCCGACGGTGGCGATGACCTCATCGATCTTGCGCGGAGGCTTGCTGGCCTTGAACCCCCTCGCGCTCTTCTTGGATGCGGCGATCTGCGCGGACTTCGCCTTGGCGGCCGAGCTGCTGGATCCGCCCATTCCCGCCTTGCCCTCCCAGTACTCGACCGTCAACCGCTCCTGGGGGTCCTCGACGCGCTGCACCGCGGGGCGGGAACCGGCTGCGGCTGTCGGTGCCGCTTGGCGCTGGACGTCCGCGGCGGCCCGGTGGCCGGGTGTCATGACCCGGCTCGCGTTCGCCTCGGCCTCACGCTCGAACCGGTCCGACGGGTCGGAGACCTTCAGGCCCGCACCGTTGTCGGTTCCCGCGACCGGCCCCCGGCGCTGCTGGATGACGTGGGTGAGTTCGTGGGCGAGGGTGTGCTGGTCGCCGCCGCCGGCGCCGATGACGACATGGCTGCCCGAGGTGTAGGCACGGGCACCGACTTCGGCCGCCGAGGCCTTGGCGGCGCCGTTGTCATGGATGCGTACGTCGGAGAAGTCCGCGCCGAGCCGGGCCTCCATGTCGGCGCGGGTGGCATCGTCCAGGGGGCGTCCCGGAGCGCGCAGGACGTCGTGAACGGCGGACCGCTGCACGGCGTGCCGTTCGGGCTGCTGGTGTCCGCATCCGGCGGTGTGCCGGTGCTCCTCCTGGTCCCGGTCCGCGGCGGCCCGTCGGAGCATCTGTACGACTGCGGCGTTGCCCGCGCTCGCCTGCAGTCCCATCAGCCCCGCGGGCGCCGCGGGCGCCGGCTGAGGGGCCGCGGAACGGCGGGAGGACAGCAGCGATGGGTCGTCGGTCTTCCGCGCCGTTCGGGAGTGCCTGGGACTCACGCGATCGCCTTCTCATACGTCGGGGAAACCGCGTCGCGCGGTTGCCGGGCCACACCCCTCAAGGACGGCCACGCGTCGCGACCAGGGGTTCTGAAGCATTATCAGCTGATGTCCCGACGTGAAGCCATGGATCGCGGCCGGGTGCCGGCTCTCTGCCCGGACATGCACCGGTCCGTGCAGCGGAGGTGCCCTTTCAGGCAGACCCGCCGGGCCCGGACCGGTCCGTACCTGCCGTGGCGCATGCCTCCCCGCTCTCCTGCGGACACGGTCGCGCGCGGGTCCGGGCGCGCACCCCCGCCCGCCCGGGGCCGATGCCTCCACGACCGGCTACGTCAGGTCGCTCGCCACAACGCGTACGGTCTCCACCCAGGGCGGGGGAGTGGGCGGATCCTCTCCGACCAGTGAGGCGATCAGGCGGCAGGAAGGCATCTCGTCCGGCCACGGTGTGTACCCGTCGCTCAGCACGACCACGACGTTCGGCCGGTCCGGCAGGGCCAACGCCGCACCGATACCGACCCGCATGCCCGTGTCCCCGCCGCCGGGGCCTGGCGCCAGTCGACGGTGGGCTCCAGAGGTTCCTCGGCCCGGCGGGCCCAGCCCTCGGGGACCCGACCCCGGGTGCGCGGGTGGGCGCGTACGGCCTCGGCGGTCTGCCGGGCAACTCGATCCATTCCTTCCAGCTTCCCGACCTGACCGGTGGACTGCGGCCCTTGCGTGATCCGGACGCCCCAGAAGGCGAGTGACCAACAGCCGAGGGCCTGGCTGGGTAACTCCACCTCTCAGGCGTCTGTCCGCCGAATGCGTTCCCGGACAGCGGCGCGGTCGGTGCCGAGTCGTGCCATGAGCTCAGCCACAGGGTCCGGCTGCTCGCAGTCACCGGCGTCCGGCGCCCGGCCAGGTCCGTGGCGGAGAGGGGCGCACGGGACCGGCCGCTGCTCCGCAAGAGTGGGCGCGGTGCCGAGGGCGCCGGTCCGTCACCGGGCGGGCACGGAGGAGAGGCTGCGCTGGGACGACACCTGCGGCGCGGGGCGCCGGTGGTGTCCTCCGCTCCACCCACGGCAGAGAGGTGACCGCATGAGCACACTCGAACTCACGGTCCAGGCGACGATCACGATGCTCGTGCTCGTCGACCCCTTCACCCGCGGCATCTTCTTCCGCATGCTCACCGAGAACGAGCCCGAGCGGCGCCGCGCATACGTCCGCCGCATCATGCTGACGATCGCCGTCACCCTGGGCGGGGCCGCTCTGGTGGGCCGCGAGGTCCTGGACCTGATCGGCATCAGCCTGGGGGCCTTCAGCCTGGCGGGCGGACTGGTGCTGGCCCTGATGGGCTTCGAGATGCTCTACGGAGGTGAGCCGTCCCGTGCGCAGGGCGGTGCGCCCGCCCACGAGCCGCCCCCGCCGCAGTCGGCGGAAGGCTCCATCGTGGTGCCCTACGCCATTCCCTTCATGGCGGGCCCGGGGGCCATCACCTCGGCGATCACCATTGCTTCGACAGGGGACGGCTGGTCGGGTCCGATCGCCGCCCTGATCGCCGTCGGCATCACCGTGGCCCTGGTTCCGGTGGGGCACCTGCTGCTGGCCGACCGGATGAACATGTCGGCCCAGTCCATGGCCATCATGACCCGGTTCGGCGGCCTGTTCGTGGCCACCATCGGCATCCAGCTCATGCTCGGCGGGCTCACGACCTACTTCGGCATCGGCTGAGCCGTCACCCCTGCGGGCGGTCGCGGGGCGGCGGGGGGAGTCGGGGCATCCTCGCCTCCGATCGCCTCGACGCGCGCGGCCCGGCCGGGGAACGCCCGCTGCGGCCAGTGCGTCTGGTGAGGGTCGAAGTCGCTATGTAATGTCACATCGCATGACGCTCTTACGTCGCGCGGCATCGGCCGCCGCCCTCCTCCTCACCGTCCTCCCGGTCACGCTCGCCGCGCCCGCACCCGCTGGCGCCGCCGGCACGTCCGCCTGCCGCCCCCCGGCCTCCGGTCCGCTCGACGCCGAGCAGTCCCGGCTCGCGGACAGCCGTACCACGGCCCTCATCGAGCGAGCCGGCTTCGCTGATTTCGTACGGAGGTTCCCCGCTGCCCTGTGCACGGCCCGCGGTCGCGCCGAGTCCGAACGGCTCCTCGACTCCTGGGGCCAGGCCCTCTGGCAGGCCTCGGTACGGCGGGCCCAGGGGCAGCGTCCCGGAGGCGACCTCGCCCCCGGGGACGACCGGCCGCTGTACTGGGCGCGGCTCGCGATGACCGCGGCGCTCGCCCGCTGGCAGCCGGAGTTCACCGTCGACAAGGCGGCCCTGCGCGCCCGCTTCGAAGACGCCTCCCGGGGCCTCGTCGGCAACGCCTTCAGGACGGCACCCGGCGTACGGAGGATCTTCATCAGTGGATTCGACCCCTTCGGGCTCGATGCGGAGATCCGCCGCGCCAACCCGTCGGGATCGGCCGCCCTCCAGCTGAACGGACGGCGCGTCATTCTCGCCGACGGCACCCCGGCCGAGATCCGCGCCGTCGTCCTGCCCGTGCGGTACGCCGACTTCGACGCCGGCATGGTGGAGCGGGCCTTCACCCCGCAGCTGACCGAGGGCCCCGCCCAGGCCGACATCATCACCACCGTCAGCCAGGGCTACCCCGGCATCTTCACCCTGGAGGACTGGGCGGGACGCGCCAGGTCCGCCGACCCGTACCCGGACAACGCGCGGGCCCTCTCCGGCGGCACCCGGGAGCGTCCGGTGACGGCCCCCGGCCTCGGCCCGGGGCCCGAGTTCATCCGCACCACGCTGCCCGCCGAAGCGGTGACCGCGGCCGTGCAGACCCCCTACCCGGTCCTCCTCAACAGCGACGTGACCGAGATCCCCGCGGGCGGCACGGCCCCCGTCGACCGGACCGACGGCCCCACGCCCGGCTCACGCGCCGTCGCGGGCGGCGGGGGCGGCTACCTGTCCAACGAGGTCGCCTACCGCTCCAACCGGCTGCGCGCCGGACTCGCCCCGCACCTGCCCGGCGGCCACCTCCACACCCCCGTGCTCACCGGCCTTCCGACCGACCCCCGGCTGCTGACCGGCCCCGAGTTCGAACGCAACGAGACCGCGATCACCGCGGAGGTCCGCGCGGTCCTCGAACAGGCGGCCGTGCGAGGGTAGTCGTGGCCCCGCCTGCGGTGCGTCACCCCGTCATGGGGCAGGATGGCAGCCCGTTCCGGATGCGTACACACGCCCGAACACGGCCTACGCCACGACGAACTGACAGGTGACAAGGTGACGACACGCCTCCTACGACGTCCGGCGGTGTCCGCCGGCGCAACCCCCGGCCGGCGGCGCGCAGCCGGGGAGGCCCGTTGAACCGGGATCTCCTCCTGCACGACTGGCTGGCGGCGGGCATCGCCCTGGCGGCGGGCGCCGCGGCCGGACTGCTGCTGCGCGCCCTGCTGCGCTGGCTGGGGAGGCACGCCGAGCGCACCCGCTGGCGCGGCGACGACATCATCGTCGATGCGCTGCGCACCATCGCGCCGGGCGCCGCGCTGATCGCGGGCGCCGCCGTGGCCGCCACCACCCTGCCGCTCACCGCGCGCGTCTCGGGGTTCGTGAACCAGAGCCTGACCGCGCTGCTCATCCTCATCGCCACGCTCAGCACGGCGCGGGTCGTCGCGGGCCTGGTCCAGTCGGTGGCGGGGGCGCGTACCGGGGTGGCCGCCTCGGCGTCCATCTTCGTCAACATCACCCGCATCGTGGTCCTCGTGATGGGCCTCCTCGTCGCCCTGGAAACCCTCGGCGTGTCCATCGCACCCCTGGTCACCGCCCTCGGCGTGGGCGGTCTGGCGGTCGCCCTGGCGCTCCAGGACACCCTCGCCAACCTCTTCGCAGGCGTCCACATCCTCGCCTCGAAGACCGTCCAGCCGGGCGACTACATCCGGCTCACCAGCGGCGAGGAGGGCTATGTCGTCGACATCAACTGGCGCAACACCGTGGTGCGGAACCTGTCGAACAACCTGGTCATCATCCCCAACGGTCGCCTCGCGCGGACGAACATGACCAACTTCACCCAGCCGGAACAGCGATTCTCGATCCTGGTCCAGGTGGGCGTGGGCTACGAGAGCGACCTGGAGCACGTCGAGCGGGTGACCCTCGACGTCGTCGACGGCGTGATGGCCGACATCAACGGCGCGGTCCCCGACCACGAGGGTGCCGTCCGCTTCCACACGTTCGCGGACTCACGCATCAACTTCACCGTCATCCTGGGTGTCGGCGAGTTCAGCGACCAGTACCGGATCAAACACGAGTTCATCAAGCGCCTGCACCGGCGCTTCCGTGCCGAGGGCATCTCGATCCCGGCTCCGACGCACACCGTCGCCCTTCAGCACGACGGGCTCCCGGCGCCGATCCCGCACGCGGCCGTTCCCCACCAGCGCGCGTCCTCCCCGCCGACCCCCACGGAACTGACGGACGCGCGCACCTGACACCATGTCCGGGCCTCCGGGCCTCCGGGCCTCCGGGCCCGCCGCCCCCGCTCGCCCGCCGGGTGCGCGGGGGCTTCCCGACGGGGCCGGGTGGTGGCCGCCGAATGTGGATTGCCAGGGAAGCGGCGGTTCGGCAGGGTACGTCGCATGGCATCCCTCTACCAGATCCGCGCCGACTATGATGCCCGCACGATCGTGGTCTACCAGGCGTACGGTCCCGCCATCGCCGACGCGGCGCTGCGGGCGGGTCGCTTCGCCGCACCGTTCTCCTTCCACAGGATGACGTGGATCAAGCCGTCGTACTCACGACGGCGGAGCCAACGGCCCTGGCCCGAGCGGCGGTACACGTCCAGTGGGACCCGGAGCGCTCCTCCCGCGGAGCGGCACTCAACCACTACAGCATCCAGGTGGGCATCGGCCGCCACCTGATCCGTACGTTCAACGACGAATGGATCGTCGGCATCACCGACTGCACGCCCGCCGTCCGCAAAGCCGCGGCCCTGATCCGAAGCGGGCAGGCGGACAAGGCCCGGCGGCTGCTTCCCCCGGAGCGCGGCTACCCGCTGCCGCGGGCACTGGAGGGCATCTGTCCGAAGGGGTGACGGCAGCCCTGCCGCTGCCGACGCGGGCGGCAGGCCCCGGCCGGCATCGCCGCCCCTTTCTCGTCCCCTTGACGATATGAGGCGGCTCCTCTTATCGTCGCAGTGACGACATTGAGGGGGTTCTCCATGGCCGACATCACCCGGCGCTTCGGCTGGCGGCACCTGCGCTCCGCGCCCACCGCCCACATCCGCCACCACAGGCGCGGCCGTATCGTGCACGACGGACGGGGGCTCAGCTTCTGGTTCCGGGCTCTCTCGGCCGCGCTCTCCGAAGTGCCGGTCGACGACCGAGAGCTGGCCATGGCCTTCCACGCCCGCACGTCCGACTTCCAGGACGTCGCCGTGCAGGCCACCGTCACCTATCGGATCAGCGACCCGGCCGAAGCCGCGGAACGACTCGACTTCTCCCTCGACCCGGACACCGGGAGCTGGCGCGGGGCCCCCTTGGAGCAGATCGCCACGCTGCTCACCGAGACCGCGCAGCAGCACGCGCTGGACGTACTGGCCCGGACTTCGCTGGCCGTCGCCCTGGTGGACGGCGTCGCCTCGGTGCGGGCGAGCGTCACCGCGGGTCTCGCCGACGAGCCCAGGCTCCCGGCCACCGGCATCGACGTGGTGGCCGTCCGGGTCGTGGCGATCCGCCCCGAGGCCGAGGTGGAGCGCGCCCTGCGCACCCCGGCCCGCGAGCAGATCCAGCAGGAGGCGGACCGGGCCACCTACGAACGGCGGGCCGTCGCCGTCGAGCGGGAGCGCGCCATCGCCGAGAACGAGCTGGCCAGCCAGATCGAACTGGCCCGGCGCGAGGAGCAGCTGATCGACCAGCGCGGCACCAACACCCGCCGCGAGGCCGAGGAGAAGGCGGTTGCCGACGGCATCCGCACCGAGACCGAGGCGGCCCGCAAGGTCCGCCTGGCCCGCGCGGACGCCGAGGCGGAGCGCGAGACCGGCGCGGCCCGCGCCGAGGCCCAGGCCGCCTGGCTGCGGGTGCACGGCGAGGTCGACCAGGCCACGCTGCACGCCCTGGCGGCGACCCGGCTGGCGGAGAACCTGCCGCGGATCGACAGCATCACACTCTCGCCCGACGTCCTCACCGGGCTCCTCGGCAGGCTCGGGCGTCCGGAAGGAGGCTCGGGCGCGTGAGCCTGGCCCCGCGGGCGGTGATCGTGCACCGCAGGACCGAGTACGAGGAACTGCTCGCCCGGCACGGGACGCACGGGCAGGCCGCGTTCGCCCTCTCCAGCCGGGGCCGCACGATCGACGAGGTGCTCCGCCGCCACGACCGCGTACAACAGGCGCTGCGGGAGGTGGCCGCCGCCGTGCCGCTCACCTGGCGCAGCTCCCGCGTGGAGCGGGCGGACCTGGACCGGTTCCTGTTCGCCCCGGAGGACGTGGTGGTCGTGGTCGGCCAGGACGGCCTCGTCGCCAACACCGCGAAGTACCTGCACGGACAGCCGGTGGTCGGCATCGACACCGAACCGGGACGCAACCCGGGGGTCCTGGTCCGCCACCGCAGCTCCGACGCACCCGCACTGCTGCGCGCGGCGTCCGCCGGGATCCCGGCGGACGAGCTGACCATGGTCGAGGCCGTCGCCGACGACACCCAGCGCCTCCTCGCCCTCAACGAGATCTACCTGGGCTCGCCGGGCCACCAGACGGCACGCTACCGCCTGGGCTCCGACGGCGACACGAGCCCGGGGGAGGCCCAGGCGTCCTCCGGGGTGCTGGTGGGCACCGGTACCGGTGCCACCGGCTGGCTGCGCTCACTCTGGCTGGAGCGCGGCAGCCGACTGCGCCTGCCCGCACCCTGCGATGCGCGGCTCCTGTGGTTCGTCCGGGAGGCATGGCCCTCTCCCGCCACCGGAACGACGAACGTCGCCGGTGAGCTGGCGCGGGGACAGGCACTGCGGCTGACCGTGGAGTCGGACCGGATCGTGGTGTTCGGCGACGGCATGGAGAGCGACGCCCTGGAGCTGACCTGGGGCCAGAGCGTCCGGCTGGGCATCGCGGAAACATCGCTGCGCCTGGTGACCTGAGCACCCCGCCGGCCGCAGCCAGGGCGCCGGGGCTCGGGGGCGCGACCGCCCCCGAGCCCCGGTCGACAGACCGGCCCGGCCCGGCCCGGGACCCGGCCCGACGACCGGCGGCCACCGCGCGTCCGATGGCCCGACCCGAGCCGGCGGCACCCCGGTCCACCACCGACGGTGCCGGCCGGGAGGCACCCCCGCCGGACCGGACAGCCGTGCTGGTCCGCCGTGGCGGCGCCGCGCTACGGTACCGCCATGGGCCTGTTCACCCTTTCCTGGACGGCGTTGCGCACCGCGGTCGCCGAGATCCCGGACCCGGACTTCGTGCGGCCGTCGGGCTGCGCGGGCTGGCTCGTGCGGGACCTCGTGTGCCACTTGGTCATCGATGCCCAGGACGTCCTGATCACGCTCGCCACCCCCGCCGCGGCGGAGCCCACCGTCGACGCGGTGAGCTACTGGCGCGTCCAGGACCGGCCCCCGACCGGCGAGGACCCGCTCGACGCCCTCACCGTCCGGCTGGCCGCCGCGTACGAGGACCCGGGCCTGCTCCGCTTCCACCTCGACGACATCGGCTCCGCCGCCGGCCGCGCGGCCGAACTCGCGGACCCGCGGGCCCGTGTGGGAACCCGCGACGAGGTTCTCACCGTCTCCGACTACCTGGGCGCGTACGTCCTGGAGTGGACGCTGCACCATCTGGACCTGATCGCCCACCTCCCGGACGCCCCGACCCCGCCGCCCGGAGCGGGCCTGGCCCGCTCCCGCACCATGCTGGAGGAGATCGCCGGGACCGCGTTCCCCACGTCCTTCTCCGACCGGGACGCCCTCCTGATCGGCACCGGCCGCAGCGAGCCCACCGGCGCACAACGGGCCGCACTGCGCGGTGCGGCCGTGCGTTTCCCGCTCGTGCTGGGCTGACCCGCCCCACCGGGGGGCGGAGGATGCGGACCGGGCCCGCCACCGAGCCCGCCGCCCCGAGCGGGGCCGGCCCGCGGCGGCTTCGGCCGTCCTCAACTCCAGGACGGATGGCCCTCGGCAGCGTCGCCGGTCGTCAGCGCACGCTCGCCGGTCCCGTCCGCGCGCACGGCCCGGATCACGGGCTTCTCGTACGGGCCGCGGACGAAGGCCACCCAGGTGCCGTCGGCGGACCAGGCGGGGTCCATCTCATGGGCGCCGGTGGCCACCAGCTCACGATCGCCGCTGCCGTCGGCGCCCACGAGGCGGATGTCGCCCTGGGTGCCCGCGCCGTAGGTCCCGGCCGTGTAGGCGAAGGTGGCGCCGTCCGGTGACCACACCGGGTCGAGTGCCGGATGGGGCAGCCGGGTGACCTGCTGCGGGGCACGGTTCGGGTCGGCGGGGTCGACCAGGTGGATCTGCCAGTTTTCCGGTGCGGTCTGCAGGCAGACCGCGATGCTCCTGCCGTCCGGGGACCACGCCGGATCCTCGACCTGGCCCATGCCCGAGGTGAGCTGGCGGGCCGTGCCGTCGGCGACATCGACCACGAACAACTGCTGTACGCCGTTCTTGGCGCGCAGCACGGCGAGCCGGCTGCCGTCCGGCGACCAGGACACCCGGCCGCCGGCGATGGAGGTGATCCGCCGCGCGTTCGAACCGTCGGCGTTGGCGGTCCAGACGGCCGTCCCCTCCGAGGTGCTGCGGGTGAAGGCGAACGACCTGCGGTCGGGGGACCACTGGGGCAGGACGTCGCAGGCGCCCGCGTCCCCGGCCACGAGTTGCACGGGTTTCTCCGCGGCGGCGTCCCGGCGGGCGATGACGCCGTGGCAGGTCCCGGGCCAGCCCGGGGCGGTGTCCTGCCGGATCAGCAGGGGATCGGCCGGGAACGGGGCGGGCACGGGGGCGGAACCGGTGGGCGCGGCCGCACGGGGCTTGGAACCGTCCTCGGCCGAGTCCTTCCAGGGCTGCCACACCAGCACGCCGACGGCCGCGAGGGACGTCACGAGCAACGCGGCCACCGCTGCGCGGCGACGCCCGTCCCGCCCCGGAACCGCCCGCGCGGGCGCGGCGGCGGGGGAGAGCCGCTCGGCGGGGCCGGTCACGGTGTGCCGCTGCTCGGTAGGGGAGGACTCCCCGGCGGCGGGTCGGGCGGCATCCGGTGCTGGGAGGTCCCGCGCGGTGTCCGGCGGGTCCGCCGGCGGGTTGTCCTGTGCGGTCGCCGGCGGGTTGTCCGGCGTGGTGGGACGCACCGCCGGTTCCGGGGGCGGGAGCAGTTGCGTCGCCGCCTCGGGCAGCCAGGACCCGTCCTCCGGGTGGCGGACGGTCAGTGTGGCGAGGAAGGCCGCCGGGGTGGGTCGTGCGGCCGGGTCCTTGGCCAGGCAGGCGCCGATGGCCTCGCGGAGTTCACCGGGTACCGCGGTCAGGTCTGGATCCTCGTAGACCACCTTGTAGTGCCTGGCGGCGGACGGGCCGTCGCCGAAGGGCGTGCCGCCCGCGGCCTGGGTCAGCACCACCCCCAGCGCGAACATGTCGACGGCAGGGGTGACCGCTGCACCGCCGGTGAGCTGCTCGGGTGCCAGGAAGCCCGGCGTGCCGACCTGCAGGCCGGTCTGTGTCAGAGCCGTTCCGTCCAAGGCGCGCGCGATGCCGAAATCGATGACGCGCGGCCCGTCCTCCGCGACGATGATGTTGGCGGGCTTGAGATCGCGGTGGATGACCCCCGCTCGGTGGATCGCCTCCAGCGCCTCGGCCAGGCCGGCGGCCAGGACGGTGAGCGTGTCCAGGGGCAGCGATCCGACGCGCGCGAGTACGGCCTGCAGGGTGGGACCGGGTACGAAGGCGGTCACCAGCCAGGCCGGATCCCCGTCCGGATCGGCGTCGACCACCGGCGCGGTGTGGAAGCCGCCGACCCGCCGCGCCGCCGCGACCTCGTCGGCGAACCTGCGCCTGAATCCGGGCTCGGTGCTCAGCTCCGGACGCACGACCTTGACGGCTACCGCACGGCCGGACTGGGAGCGGCCCAGGTAGACCACACCCATGCCCCCCTGGCCGAGCCGCCCCACCAGCCGGTACCGGCCCTCGCCGAGCGAAGTGGGATCACCCGTTTCGAGCGGCTTCATAAGTCCCCCGTCTCACACCTTGCGCGATGAACAGCCCCTCCTTACCCGCCGTGTCGACCGCCAGTCAAGCGAGGTCCCGGCCGTCGGGCTCGGTTCCGTCCACCGGGGTGCCGCTGCCGGCCGCCGTCACGGAGCGGTTCCCCGGGCGGGGGCGTGCGCGGCGGCGGGCGCGGGCTCGCCGGGGCCGGATTCCCAGGGGGCGGGCGCCCGTCCTTCGGTCCAGGCGGCCAGGCCCTCCCCGTCCACCCGTACGATCCGGCAGACATCGGCGTACTCGACGGCGGGCGCGGTGAAGGAGCTGGTCGTCACGATGACCGCCACGTCGGCCTCGTGGACCGCGAAGCAGGTGCCGCCGAAGCGCTGCAGATCCTGCGAGCCGACCCGGTTGCCCTCGGCGTAGTGCTTGCACTGGAGCACCACCCGCCGCCCGTCCGCCGTCGTGGCCAGGACATCGGCTCCCAGGTCGCCCGCCCCGCCGACCACCTCGACCGTTACGCATCCGTCCCGCGCGCACAGGGCGGCCACCGTGTGCTCGAAGCCGTCGGCGTCGACCGCGGTGTGGTCGAGCGCGTCACCCCCGACGTCGGGCAGGTCCACCGGCGGCTCCGGGTGCGCCGCGGGCCCGGGGGTGCGGACCGGGCGCCGGACCGGAGAGAAGCCCCATTTCGCCAGGAGCACGCCGAGCAGCAGCAGCGCGAGGGCGGCGACCAGGGCCGGCGGGAGCCCGCCCCCGCCTGCCCCGGCGGCGGCCTTCAGGAAGGCCGCGACGCCGCCGATGCCGGTGCCCAGCAGCCCGAGCGCGAGCACCGCGTCGCGCCCCAGGGATCCGGCGCGCCCCGGGTGTCCGGCTCGCCGTACGGACGCGGGAGCGTCCTCTTCGCGTGTGGTCATCACCCTTCCCCTCCCGCCCGGCACGCCGTGCTGCCCGCCCCGACCGGTGTCGGGACGGGCAGCACGGCGGACGCCGAAGTCTGTTCGACGCCCGTATGGCCGGGAATCCGGATCCCAAACCGGTCGGGGAGTCCCCGGGGCAGGTTCAGCCCCGGCGCGGCGGGACGGCCATGACCGCTCCCTCGGCGACGGTGGGTGCGGTGGCAAAGGCCAGGTCGGCGCCGGTGATCTCCAGGAGCCGGGCCAGCCGGCGCGGCACGGTACCCGCCAGGACCACCGGCCGGTCCAGGACGGCGGGTTGCAGCATGATGCCGAGCGCGGCCGAGTCGACGAAGGTCACCGCGGTGACGTCCAGGACGAACCGGCTGACACCGGGCGCCGCGGGATCCAGCGCGGTGCGCAGGTCCGCTACGGTGTCGATGTCGAACTCACCCGCCATCACGACGATGCGCACGTCACCGTCGGACCGGGTCTCGACATGACCGCGCGCCTCGGCATCGTGCGTGTCCATGCTGCTCACGTCCTTCTCCTCCGTCAGCCGGTGCGGGGCAGTTTGACCACGGTGACGAAGAAGTCGTCGATCTGCTGGATGGCCCGGATGAACTGGTCGAGGTCCACCGGCTTCGTCACGTAGGCGTTGGCGTGCAGCTTGTAGCTGCGCAGGATGTCCTCCTCGGCGGCCGAGGTGGTGAGCACGACCACGGGGATGTGGTTCAGCTCGGGATCCGTCTTGATCCGTTCGAGGACCTGCCGGCCGTCGTACTTGGGCAGGTTCAGGTCGAGCAGGATCAGATCGGGGCGCGGGGCGTTCGCGTGCTCGCCGCGGCGGTAGAGGAAGTCCAGCGCCTCCAGGCCGTCCCGCACCACGTGCAGCACGTTCCCTATTTTGTTGTCTTCGAAGGCTTCGCGGGTCATCAGCTCATCGCCGGCGTCGTCCTCGACCAGGAGGACTTCGGCGGGGGTGGCTTGGGGGCGGTCTGCGGGAGTGCTCATCGGCTGGTTCCTTGTGTGGGCAGGGGGGTGGGCGGCGCCGTGTCTGCGCCGGGCCCGGCGGTCCGGGGCGTCTCCGCGCCGACGGCCGCGGGGGTGGTCGCGACGGCGGCGTCGGGGAGGGTGAAGACGATCCGGGTGCCGTCCACGTGGTCGGTGTCGATCCGGATCCGCCCGCCGGCGTGCTCGACGATCTTCTTGCACAGCGACAGGCCGATTCCGGTTCCGCCGTAGGTTTCCCGACCGTGCAGCCGCTGGAAGATGACGAAGACCTTCTCGGCGAACTCGGCGGGTACTCCGATGCCGTTGTCGGTGACGGTGAAGGTGTGGAATCCCGCTTCCGCGGCGGGGTCGTCGACGACGGCGACCTCGACGCGCGGAGTTCGGTCGGGCGAGCGGAACTTGACGGCGTTGCCCACCAAGTTCTGCCACAGCATGGTCAGGAGGGTCGGGTCCCCCACCACAGCCGGGAGTCGCTCGGGACGGATGATCTCCGCGCCGCTCTCCTCCACTGCGGCCGCCAGGTTGCGCAGAGCCCGGTCCAGAGGGCCGTCCAGCGCGACCGTCTCCCGCGCGTCCTGTACGCGGCCCACCCGGGAGAACGCCAGCAGGTCGTTGATCAGAACCTGCATCCGCTTGGCGCCGTCGACGGCGAAGCCGATGTACTGGGCGCCGCGCTCGTCGAGCCGGTCCCCGTAGCGCTTCTCCAGCAGTTGGCAGAAGGAGGCCACCTTGCGCAGCGGCTCCTGGAGGTCGTGCGAGGCCACGTACGCGAACTGTTCCAGCTCGGCGTTGGAGCGGCGCAGCTCCACTGCCTGGGCGTCGAGTTCGGCGGCCGTGCGGTCGAGCCGCTCCGCATTGCGCCGCGAGGCGTTGAGCTCGGCGACGGTCCGGTGCCGCATCGCCTCCACCGCCCCGGCCAGGTCCCGCAGATCGGACGGGCCGCGCAGGGGGATCTCGTGGTCGAAGGCCCCGTCGGCCACGCGCTGGGAAGCGGTCCGCACCAGGGCGAGCGGCCGCAGCACCCCCACGTGGAGCAGGACGGCGAGGGCCGTTCCGGCCAGCAGGAACGCCACGGCGATCGCCATCAGGATGTGGTCGCGCTGCGAGCGCGCCTCTGCCAAGGTGGTGCGGGCGTCGGCCTGGATGCGGTCCAGGCGTGCCTGCTGCGCGGCGATGCGGCGGCGGACCTCGTCGAAGCGGTCCTTGCCCGCCTGGAGGGAGGGCGGTGCGGTGCCGTCCTCGACGGAGGCCATGGCCGGGGCCGCGAACTCCCCGCGCCAGGTCCGGGCCGCTGCCTCGACGGCCGCCAGGTCCTCGCGCACACCGGTGTCGTCGTCGAGGAGCGTGGACAGGTGGCGGACGGCTGTCGTTTCGTCGGCCAGGCCGCGTTCGTACGGCTCCAGGAGCGCGGGTTCGCCGGTCAGCAGGTAGCCGCGGACACCGGTCTCCTGGTCCAGGAGGGCCGTTTCCAGCCGCAGGGCGTCCCGCTGGGCGGGCAGGATCCCGTCGACGAGCCGGTTCCCGGCCGTCGTGGTGTGCGACAGGAGGGCGGCGCCGAGCGCGCCCGTCCCGACGACCATGACGGCGAGTACGACCAGCACGCCGGTCAGCCAGCTCCGGAGGCTCGGTCCTCGGCGCCCCGGGGTGCGTCCTCGGGGTGCTTCGGGCGGCTGTGCGGGGGAGGTCACGTGGGGGAGTTCCATTCCAGGTGGAGGACGGCGACGTCGTCGGCCAGGCCACCCCAGTCCGCGGCGAGGCCCTGTGCCGCCTGGATGAGGGTGTCGACGAACGGTTCGGCGGCGAGGCCGGCGTGGCGGCGGGCGATCTCCAGGAGGCCCTCCTCGTCGAGGCGGTCGGGGCCGGGACCGACACGCCCCTCGATCAGCCCGTCGGTGAAGAGCATCACGGCGTGGCCGGCCTCCACGGGTACGTCGGTGACGGGCCAGCCGGCGCCCCAGCCGGGCACGATGCCCAGCGCGGGCCCTCCCGGAACGGTACGCAGCTCCACACCGGCCGCGGAGCGGACCAGGAAGCCCGGGTGTCCGGCGCGTTGCACGCGGACGGTGCCGGTGCCGACGGGGCGGGTGAGGGAGACCAGTGTGGCGAAGATCTCCGGGCCGGAGCGCTCCGCCAGCAGGATCCGTTCCAGAAGTCCCAGTAGTTCGGCGCCCCGGGCGCCCGCCATGACGAAGGACCGCCAGGCTACCCGCAGGCACACGCCGAGCGCCGCCTCGCTGGGGCCGTGGCCCGACACGTCGCCGACGACGGCGTGCGTGGCCCCGTCGGGGGTCTGGACGACGTCGTAGAAGTCCCCACCCAGCAGCGTCTGGGCGCGCCCGGGATGGTAGCGGGCGCAGACACTGACGGCATCGGGCGCATCGTCCAGCAGTAACGGCGTGGGAAGCAGGCCGCGTTCGAGGCGTGCGTTCTCCTCGGCGCGGAGCCTGCTCGCCTGGAGGGCGACGGCCGCCAGTTCGGTGCGCTTGCGCTGGATCGCGTAGCGGATGGCGCGCATGAAGACGTCGGCTTCCAGACGTCCCTTGACGAGATAGTCCTGGGCTCCGGCCGCGACGGCGGTCAGGCCCGCCTGTTCCTCCGACAGGCCGGTCAGGACCACGACCGCGGCCTCGGCGGACACGGCAAGGACCTTTTCCAGCCCGTCCAGGCCCTGTGCGTCCGGCAGGTGCAGGTCGAGGAGGACGCACTCGGGCGCCTCGGCCTGCAGCAGCCGCAGTGCGTCGGCGAGGGACCGGGCCCGGCCGAGGCGGACCTCGATCCCGCTGTCCTCCACGAGCTCCTCGACGAGCACCGCATCGCCCTCGTCGTCCTCGATGAGCAGGACGTACGGAGGGATGCCGTTCCACAGCGCCAGCGAGTCGCCCGGCTGGCCGGAGGACGCGGGCCGGGGCCGGATCACCGCCTGCTGCGGTGCACGGGCGGCCGGGCGCTGGGCCCCGAGCCCGGAGATGCTCACCATGGCGTCGCGTCTGCCCCTTCTTGTTCGGACGGCGGACGCCCGACGGACGCCTGGCTCCGTCGGGTAAGCCTAGAGTGATCATTTGCCGGAAGGCAATATTTTACGAACTCAATGATTCTGCCATGCCGACGGACGGGCCCGGCACGCCCCCCGCGGCCGCCGGTCAGGCGCTGTCGGGGATCCGGGCCGGGGACGGCTGCCCGGCCGCCTCCCGGAACGCCGTCAGGCCCGCGGTCAGTGCGTCCACGGCCTCGGGTGCCATCCGGCCGAGCACCGCCGACAGCTCTCGTATCCGGATCTCGCGCCGCTCCTCCAGCAGCGCACGCCCCCGCGGCGTGAGCCGCACCTCCACCTCGCGCCGGCTCGCCGGATGCGGTGAGCGGGTCAGTAGCCCCATGGCCTCCAGCCGGTCGCAGAGCCGGGTGACCGACGGCGGACGGGCACCGAGCACGTGGCCCAGGGTCCGCAGATTGACGCCCTCGGCCCCCTCGACGGCGAGCAGAGCCCGCAGCTGCGACGGTGACACGGCGGGTTTCACGCCGTCCTGGCCCCTGGCATGCAGCACGGCGAGGAGCTCCGCCGCGGCGGCGAGGACCGCGGCCGGGTCCTCGTACGCGTCGGAGCGGCCGGGACGGGCCATGCCACCACTGTGCCACCCGCCCGTCCGGGCGGCCCACCCCGCGCCGCGGTCCGCCCCACCGCGCGGTCCACCCCGCGCCGCACCCCGTCCTGCGCCGCGCCTACCGCTCGACGCCGCCGGGCTGCGTACCCGGCCTGCCGTGCCAGTCCAGGCAGACGACCATCGCGTCGTCGGTCGCGTCCACACCGCCCCGGAAACCGGGCAGTTCCTCCAGCAGCGCGCGGGGCACCTGCGAGGGAGGCAGTAGCCGGGTGCTCGCGACCGCCCGGGCCAGGGCATGCAGCCCGTAGCGCTCGCCCGCCGGGGAAAGGACGTCGTAGACGCCGTCGCTCAGGAAGAACAGCCGGTCCCCGGGCAGGATCCGGAAGCGCTGGCAGGTGTAGACCGTGTCCTCGAACATCCCGAGCGGCAGCTGCGCCTCCAGCCCGAAGGGTTCCAGCGTGCCCCCGCGCAGCCGCCAGATCCGGGGCGACCCGGCGTCGATCACCTCGGCCTCGCCGGTGTCCAGGTCGAAGCGGAGCAGCAGCATCGCCAGGTGCAGCCGCCCCTGGTACTGGCCGTAGAGGGCCTGGTCCGCCAGCGCCGCCTGGTCGGCGAGGCCGAGTCCGGCCCGCCGGGCGTTGCGCAGGGCGCTGACGGCGAGACTGGTCAGCAGAGCGGCGTCGATGCCCTCACCCATGCCGTTGTTGACGGTCAGCGTCAGGTGGTCGGCGGAGGCCGACCAGTCGAAGCTGTCGCCGTGGATGGCGTACGCGGGCTCCAGCTGGGCCCCGAGGTCGTACTCGGGCCGCGAGCAGGAGCGCCCGGGTAGCAGCTGCCACTGCATCTCGGCGGCCAGGGTGAGCCGCCTCGCCCGGCGCGCCTGGAGGAAGAAGTCGGTGTCGCGGTCGGCGACGACGATCTCGTGGGCCAGCGCGTCCGCCACGTCCTGCAGCGGTCCGAGCAGTGCGCCGACCCGGACTCCGGCCGGGTAGCGGACGCTCAGGACCCCGATCCGGTCGCCGCGCACGCTCACCGGCAGGTGGACGGTGGTTCCGTCCGCCCCGGACACCACGTGCGGCTCCTGGGCGCCGAAGGCCCGGCCCTCGGCGCTGTTGTACGCCGACACGGAATCGACGGTGAAGGGCCGTGCCGTGACCGGCTGCAGCCGGGCGCAGGCGTAGTCCGCCATGAGCAGTTCCGCGCCGGCCGCCCCGTGGTCGCGGGTGAGGACACCGCGGACTTCCTCGAAGAGCTCGTGCGGCGCCGCCTCGCGCAGCCGGCGTTCCACGTTCCCGCCACCCTCGCTGTGTTCGCCTTCGGTCACCGGCCCCGCACCTGTCTTCCTCGCAACTGCCAAGATGGGGGACGACGGAGCCGCCGGTCCGCCGGGGAAGGCTGCGCGTACGTCCGGTAGGGAGTGTCACATGAGTCAGCCGTCGATCGGCTCCCCGCGGCCCGCCGTGTCGGCGGTGGGGGAGATGAGCGAGCTGATCGAGCTGTTGGAGGTGGTCTGGGAGCGGGGCCGGGACACGGTCAGCGACCAGCCCGTCTCCTCCGCGCAGGCCCGGGTCCTGTTCCTCGTGGAGGGCAACGGCCAGCTGAACCTGCGTGAGCTCGGCAGGTTGCTGGAGGCCGCCCCGCCGTCCGTCACGCGGCTCTGCGACCGCCTCCAGGCCGTCGGCTTCCTCGAACGACATCCCGGCTGCGACGACCGACGTGAGGTGCTGCTCCAGCTGACGCCCGCGGGCCGGACGTACCTTGCACGGCTGCGCGCCCGCAGACAGCAGGTGCTGGCCGAGGCCATGGCCGCGATGCCGCAGGCCTCCCGCGCCGCCCTGGCGACGGGGCTCGCCGCCTTCTGCGCGGCGGTCGCGGAGCCGCTGCGGCTGCCGGCTCCGGAGTCGTTCACCGGCAGGACCGCCTGACCGGAGCCGGGCGCCGGCCCGCCGCGGCTGCCTTCTGCCGCCGCGGCCCCTACCGGAGCGGGTCAGCTCAGGCGGAGGGCCGTCGTGATGGTCTTTCCGTCGGGACGGGCGGTGCAGTCGACCTGTTCCGTCAGACGCTGGACGAGCGGCCAGCCGTACCCGCCGGGCTGCTCGACCGTGCCCGTACGGGCCGCGGGCAGGCGGGGGCTGGCGTCGCTGACGGACAGCCGCAGGAGGTCGTCCGCGATGTCGGCCCGGAAGGCGGTGACGCCGGCACCGTGCCGGATCGCGTTGGTGACCAGTTCCGACGTGACGAGCAGAGCATCCGCGGCGGTGGCACTGCCGAGGTCCACCCCGGCGCGGAGCAGCAGTTGACGGACCTGCTCACGGGCCGCGGCCGCGGTGCCGGGCGGAGCGGCGGGCCGGTGACCGCCGGTGCCCTCACGCTGCTGCTGCGCGCCCCGGGAGGCTTCGGGCGACGGGGGTGGGATCATGCTCACCGCCCGCCCGTGGACGCACGGGCCGGATCGCGGCGGTCCGCTCGGGAGCGGGCGGGACCGCTCAGCATGCGGTCGCGGTCGTCGCGCCGCCGGCCGTGCCGAACGACGGTGCGGATCCGGGCGGCTCGAACAACCGCCGTACGGCGGTCCGCCGCAGGCCGCCCACCGCTGCTCGGGCGGCGGCACGGGCCAGGAGCGGGGGCTTGCCCTCGTCGGCTCCGCCGCGCAGGCCGACGACGGGCGCGTCGCGTTCCGTGGTCGTGGCGACAGCCGCTTCCTCTCCGGTCACCGGGCCATCCTCCTACATGGGGCGCGGGCCTGGCGACCGGGTGCCCGCAGGACGTGCGGACCGGCATCGGAACACCCCCCAGGGATGAATCCTCGTTCCCACGTCCGGCCCGGGCGGGGTTGCACGGTGCACGGCCCATGGAGGATGGTTGCCGGAGGGCAACTATCGCGCCGATGCCGGTGCCGAAGTTGTTCCGAGGTCCGTCCGACGTGCTGAACGCGATGAAGAGGTGAGGGGTCCGCGCAGCGGACCTTCAAGGTTTGGTTCCTTCCACCGAGACGACGTCGAACCCGCCCACCGCGGGCCTGTCCTGGAGTCAGGCCCCCTACCCGGTGCTGGTGGCCGACGCCGGCGCCGTCGTGCTCCACGCCAACGAAGCCGCCGGACTGGTCTTCCCGGACGCCCGCCCGGGCGCGTCGATGGCGGACGCGGTCCCCGGATGGCTTGCGTCGGCGCACGCGCGCTGCACCACGCAGCTGCCCGCGCAGCGCCCGTCCGTCCGGGCCGGCACCCTCAAGGGCCCGGTGGGCGACCGCTCGTACGAGGCACACCCGACGCCCGGGGCCGACGGGACGGTCGTCTGGTGGCTCGTGGACGACACCGACCACCGCCTGGCCCGCGAAGCCCTGTGGACGGAACGGGAACGCACCGAGTTCCTGGTCCGCTCCTCCAACCTCCTGCTGTCGTCCCTCAACCTCGACCGGTGCATGGACGTCACGGCGCAGATGGCGGCCGACCACCTCGCGGACGCGGCCCTGGTGTTCGCCCCGCCGCACGGCTGCGAGCTGCCGATCGTGGCGTGCGTCCGCGGCGGCAGCCCCGTGGTGTCCCGAGTGGTCGTCGACCCCGAGGAGGTGCCGGGGCTCGCCGAGGCGCTCCAGGGCTTCCCGCCCGTCCCCTCCCGCTGGCTCGACCCGTCCGCCGCGCCGGCCTGGCTCGTGCCGGACGGCCTCGACACCGTGGGGTCGATCGTCATCACGCCGCTGCCCGGCCACGGCGTGCCCGCGGGTGCCCTGGTCCTGCTGCGGTCCGACGGCGCCGAAGCGTTCACCGAAGGAGAGGAGTTGTTCGCGCGCCTGTTCGCCGCCCGGGCCGGCGCCGCGATGTCCGCCGCCCGGCTCTACGCGGAACAGGCGTCGATCACCGACACGCTGATGCGCGAGCTCCTGCCGCCCTCGCTCCACCAGGTTTCCGGAGTGGAGTACGCCGGCGGCTACCGGCCCTCGAAGGACCACGAGCGGGTCGGCGGCGACTTCTACGACGTGCACCCCGCCGCCGAAGAGGGGGCCCCCTCCCTCGTCGTCCTCGGGGACGTGTGCGGCAAGGGCCTGGAGGCGGCGGTGATGACCGGCAAGATCCGCAACACCCTGCACGCCCTCCTGCCGATGGCCGACGACCACCACCGGATGCTCAGCCTGCTCAACACCTCGCTGCTGAACTCCGAGAACACCCGTTTCGCCACCATGGTCCTCGCCTCCGCGTCCCGGGACGGGAATACGGTACGGCTGAGCCTGACGAGCGCCGGACACCCC
Source organism: Streptomyces sp. PCS3-D2 (assembly GCF_000612545.2). Lineage (GTDB taxonomy): Bacteria > Actinomycetota > Actinomycetes > Streptomycetales > Streptomycetaceae > Streptomyces. The sequence goes on from NZ_CP097800.1 coordinate 7,415,679, forward strand.
GCCCCGCTGATCCTGCGTTCAGACGGCAGGGTGGAGGAGGCCCGTACGAAGGGCACGCTGGTGGGCGCGCTGCCCCGGATCACCACGCAGACGGCCCTTGTGACGCTGGCCCCCGGGGACACCTGCGTGCTGTACACCGACGGGATCAGCGAGGCACGGGGCGGGCCCATGGGCGGCGCGATGTTCGGGGAGGAGCGGCTGCGCCGCGCCCTGTCGGAGTGCGCGGCGATGCCGGCCGAGGCAGTGGTGGAGCACGTGCAGATGCTCACCGCCCGGTGGGTGGGGGCCGGCCGCCACGACGACATGGCCGTCGTGGTCATCTCGGCGCCGCGCACCAACCACCTCAGCGCCGTGGACGGGCACACCCGCGGGCGGTTCACCGCGTGAGCCCGCACGACCGCAGCGTGGCCCCCGCCGCGACTCCTGCCCCCGTACCCGTACCCGTGTCCGTACCCGCGCCCGCGCCGGCCCGTACACCCGCCCGGGCCGGGACTCCGGCTCCCGCGCCGGAGGAACTCCGCGCGCGGATCTGGGAGTCGGTGATGGCGTTCGACGAGGCCGCCACGGTCGGTACGCTGCTGCACGCACTGGACCGGGGCACGCCGGCGGAGGACATCCTGCTGGACGTCATCGCCGCCGTACAGGGCAAGGTCGGCCGGGAGTGGGCGGCGAACCGCATCACCGTCGCCCAGGAGCACGCCGCGACCGCCATCAACGACCGCGCCGTCGCCGCCGTCGCCCTGCACCCGGCCGCGCGCACGGAACCGACGCGCGGCCGGGTCACGGTGGCCTGCGTGGACGGCGAATGGCACGCCCTGCCCGCCCGGCTCCTGGCCGAGGTGCTGAGGATCAGGGGCTGGCACGTCGACTACCTCGGCGCGCAGGTCCCCGCCCCCCACCTCGTCGCGCACCTGCACCGCACCGGCCCCGAAGCCGTGGCCCTCTCCGGCTCCCTCGCGACCCGGCTGCCCGCCGCACACGCGACCATCACCGCCTGTCAGGCCGTCGGGACCCCCGTGATCGTGGGCGGCGCCGCCTTCGGCCCGGAAGGCCGTTACGCACGCCTGCTGGGCGCGGACGCCTGGGCCCCTGACGCACGGGCCGCCGCCGACGAGCTGGCCCGCGGCCCGCTGCCCCGGCCCCGGCCCGGCCACCATGCCGTCGACGACCTGCCGCACCTGGGCGACCAGGAGTACACGCTGGTCGCCCGGAGCCGCCCGCGGCTGGTCCGGGCCGTTTTCGACCAGCTGGAGCAGGCCTCCGCGTCCCTGGGCGGGTACACCGACGAGCAGCGCGAACGTACCGCCGAGGACCTCTCCCACATCGTCGAGTTCCTGGCCGCCGCCCTCTACACCGGCGACGGGGAACTCTTCTGCGGCTTCCTGCTGTGGACCGCCGGTGTCCTGGACGCCCGCGGGGTGCCGGCCGCCTCGCTGTTGCCCGCCCTGCGCATCCTGGAGCGTGAACTGCAGGACTTCCCCCGCACCGTCGCCACCCTGCGGGCCGGAGCCTCCGGTCTGACCCGTACCCCTCTCACCGATGCCGGGACCGCCGAATGACGAGCCTGCCCCCCGCCCCGCTCGGCCTGACGTACTCGTCCTCGCACGAGGCCGTGCGCGTCGAGCTGAGCGGCGACCTCGACCACCTCCACGCGGACCGCCTGGTCGAAGCCGTCGACCGCCTCCTCGCTGCCCATCCCGGGCTGCGGGACCTGCGGCTGGACTGCGCCGGGCTGTCGGCCGTCGACTCCAGCGGCCTGGCGGCGCTGCTGATGGTCCGTCGACGCACCGACCAGGCGGGCGCGGGGCTCCACATCGACGGCCGGACCGTACAGCTGAACCGCATCCTGGAGATCACCGGAACCCTGGAGCACCTCACGGCGCCCAGCGCGGGCGCGCAGGCACTGCGCCGCACCGGCGGCACCCGGCCTGGCGGCCCGGCCGAGCAGAACCCGCCGGCCGCACCGCCCGGCGGCCCGGAGTCAGGCGCCTGAGACCGCGTCAGCCGTGGCACCGGGTGCTCGCCGGTGGGCCTGTGCGGTAGGCCCCCGCACGCCCCGCCGCTGCCGCGGCCGACGCATACCGGGAGGGCAGCGCCGGGTCCGGGCCGGCCCGTAGGAGCAGCAGTTCGTGGTAGAGCGGTGCGGTGGCGGCGACCAGCAGGGCTCGGGCGTCGGCCGGGCCCGGCAGCTCCCCGCGTGCGGTGGCGCGGTCGACGACGACGCGGCAGCGCGCGTAGCGGTCGTCCCAGAAGCGTGCCAGGGCGCCGGCTGCCTCCGGCCGGATCGGCCGGCTGGACCCGCTCGCCCCCGGCGGCGCCGTCACCGCGTACCCGCTGCCGGACCCTCAGTGCCGGCCGCACGCGGTGGCCGTGGCACCCGACGGCGCCTGCTGGTACACCGCCTGGGCCACCGGACGGATCGGCCGCGTCACCGCGGACGGCCGGGTCACCGAAACGGCCCTGTCCGGACCCGGCTGCGAACCGCACGGCCTCGCCTTCGGACCCGACGGCACGCTGTACGTGGCCCAGGAGAGCGGCGACATCACCCGGTGGGACATCACGGCGGCGACGGGGGAGTGACCCGGACCGGGCTGCCCGGCGGCGGCGGTGTGTGCGAGCGCGGCGTGTGACCATCGCAGGATTCACTCGTTTGACGCGAGCGTGAGCACCTCTCAGAGATTCGGCCCGACCGGGGTCGAGCGCGCCGAGGCGGCCCTTGTCGAGCAGTACCCCCGACTGGTCCGGCTCGCCTACCTGACGCTCCCGGACTCGCTGGTCCGGCACACCCGCGTCCTGCTGGCCCACAAAGCCGTGCAGCGGGCGCTGCCCCGCTCCGGCACACCGGCGGGACCGGCCCCCGCAGAGGGCGGGCCGGACCGGCCCGACCCGCACCTCACGCTGGTCCGCGCCCGCGTCCTGCGGGCCACCCTCACCCCCTCGGGACCCCCGGGCACCCTCCGGGGCCGGATCGCCCGGCCGCCCGTCCCGCCCTTCGTGTGGGGGCTGAGGCTGTGGCCGCCCGCGGGCGGGATCGACGAGGCCGCCCGGACACTCAGCGGTGTTCCGGCCCCGGTGCGTGCGGCGTTCGTCCTCCACCACCTGGACGACCTCCCGGAGCACGAGCTCGTACGCCTCCTCGGCCGGGCAGGGGCGGCCGATCCGGCCGGTGCCCTGCACGAAGCCCTCGCTCTGCCCGTCGGGAAGGAACTCCTCGAGGCGTTGCGTCGACCGGAGTTCGACGCCAGCGTGGTCAGCGCCCGCCCCACCGACCTGCTGCGCAGACGCCGCAGGGCACGGGCCTGCGGGGCCGGTCTCGCCACCCTGGCGCTGGCCCTCACCGCGCTCTGTGTCCACGGCTCGCGGCCGGCTCCCGACGTGCGGCCGGCCGCCGGGCCCGCGGTCTCCACGGCGCTGGACCCCGCCCGGCTCCAGCGCGTTCCCGCCGAGGCCTGGGCCGACACCGCCCGCGTCGACTTCACCGCCTGGCCCGCCCGCGGCGGCCGGACCGGCGACCGCGACCTGCTGGCCCGTGCACTGGGCACCTGGGCCGCGCCGGGCAGGACGCCGGTCGCCACGGCGCCCGCCACCACGGCCCAACCGCCCGCGCAGCCGCCCCAACTGCTGTACGCGGGCGAACTGGACGGCCGCGCGATGGTGCTCATGCGCGACGGGGACCGCGTCGTGCGCTACGGCGAAAGCGCCACCGGGACAACGGGCGGCAGCCGCACGCTCGACGTCACCCGCACCGACGACGCCGGCGTCACCACGGCGGCCGCCCTCACCCTGTCCCGGACCCCCGACGGGACGTCGGCCCGCTACCTCCTCGCCCCCTGGATCGCGACGACCGCCACCCGCGACCTGCTCCGGGCGGGCGACACGGGACACCCGCTCGCCGTCGCCGCCGACGGGGTCACCGCCCCGGCTGCGGTACCTCCGGCCGGCGGATCCTGTACCTCCTGGCCCGTCCTCGAACTCACCTCCTCGACCCGCATCGTCGAGAAGCACTCCTTCGTCCTGACCGACCTCGGCGCGCTGTCCCCGGTACACCTGACCTACACCCCGCTCCCGGACGGTCCCGGCGCTGTCCCGGCCCGCCAGCCGCGGGAGGTCACCGCTCCCGAGGCCCGCACGGCCTGGGCGCGGCTGGCCTGTCGGCTCGGTGATCTGCGTGGCGGCGCCTACCGGGCCGTCAACGTCTGGGACTTCGCGGCTGCCGAACTGCCCGACGGCGCGGGCCGTGCGGTCTGGTCCTGCACCCGGGCCTCCGGCTGGGCCGGGCCCGGCGATGTCGCGGTCCGCCTGCGGCTGGCTTCCGGAACGCCCCGGGACGTGGCAAAGGCCCGGTCCACCGCCGCCTGCGGCAGGTTCGGCCAGCACCTCCTCGCGGGTTTGCGCTGGCGCTCCCCGGCCGGCCGCTGGTACCTGCTGGCCGCCGGAAGCCGCCAAGTCGCCGCAATCACGGCCACGGGAGCCGTGCGCGCCGCCACCTCCGACCGCACCCTCACCGCACCCTGGTCCGGACCCGACGGCCCGGTGTCCCTGGTCGCGACCCTCGCGGGCGGCGGCACGGTCACCGCCCTCGACGGAGCGGGGGGCGGTCGCGACTGACCGGTGGCCGGGGCGCGGGCCGCCGGTCGCTCGCGGCCGGACCCGCTGCGCCCCTCGTAGAGCCCTGGCGTCCGTGAACGATGCGGCGGGGGCGACCACGATGTGGTCGCCCCCGCCTGTTCATCGCGGCTCAGGAGTCGTGCGCCGCTGCCTGTGCTGCCTCAGAACTGCAGCGCCCAGGAGTCGATCTTTCCGGTGTCGAGGTACGCGTTGTCGCTCACCCGCAGCTTCCACACGCCGTTGGCGACCTCGGAGGAGGCGTTGACGGTGTAGTTCCTGATGATGTTGTCCGCGCTGCCGCCCGAACGGTTGTGCAGGTTGTACAGGGTGCCGTCCGGCGCGACCAGGTCCACCTTCAGGTCGCCGATGTAGGTGTGCTTGATGTCGACCGCGACGGTCAGCGCCGCCGGGGCGTTGCCGGTGACCCCGCTGACGGTGACGGGCGATTCGACGGTCGAGTTGTCGCTGATCGCGTAGTCGGCCGTGTTCTCGAAGCGCTTGCCCGGCGGGACGGTGCCACCCCCACCGACGTTGAGCAGCAGGTTCGGGGAGCCCGAACCGGGGCTGGACACCACGTTGGGAGTGGCGCCCGCCACGAGGGCGTCACGGACCTGCGCCGGGGTGCTCGAAGTGTTCTGCGACAGGTACAGGGCCGCGGCCCCCACCACGTGGGGCGTGGCCATGGAGGTGCCGGAGATGGTGTTGGTGGCGGAATCGCCGGTGCCCCACGCGGAGGTGATGGAGGAGCCCGGGGCGAAGAGGTCCAGCACGCTGCCGTAGTTGGAGTAACTCGCCCTGGCGTCGGAGCTGGTGGTGGCGCCGACGGTGATGGCCTCGGCGACGCGTGCCGGGGACTTGGTGGAGGCGTTGGTCGACTCGTTGCCCGCCGCGACACCGTAGGTGATGCCGGAGGCTATGGAGTTGCGGACGGCCGTGTCGAGTGCCGAGTCGGCGCCGCCGCCGAGCGACATGTTGGCGACGGCGGGCTTGACGGCGTTGCGGGTCACCCAGTCGATGCCCGCGACGACCTGGGCGGTCGTGCCGGAACCGTTGTTGTCGAGGACACGGACGCCGACGATCTTGGCCTTCTTGGCCACGCCGTAGGCCGATCCGCCGACGGTGCCGGCGACGTGTGTGCCGTGGCCGTGGCCGTCCTGGGCGGTGTTGTCGTTGTCGATGGCGTCGTAGCCGTAGGAGGCGCGACCGCCGAAGTCCTGGTGGGTGATGCGGACTCCGGTGTCGATGATGTACGCGGTGACGCCCTCGCCCGCCTTGTCGGGGTAGGTGTAGCTCCTGTCGAGAGGGAGGGACCGCTGGTCGATCCGGTCGAGGCCCCAGGACGGCGGGTTCGGCTGGGTCGTGTCCACGGTGAAGACCCGGTCCTGCACGACCGACTGGACGGCCGGGTCGGCGGCGAGTTTCCTGGCCTGCGCCTCGGAGACCTTGACGGAGTAGCCGTTGAGGGCCGCGCTGTAGGTCCGGTCGATCTTCGCGCCGTACCGCTTGGCCACGGCCCTGCCGCTGTCGGCGGTGGAGCGGGCCGCGGAATCCTTCAGGGTCACGATGTAGCTGCCGGAGACGCTCCCGGCCGCCCCTGCGTTCTCGATGACACCCTGCGCGCCGCTGTCGGCGGCCGAGGCGGGCAGGGCGGCGGCCGCGCCGAGCGCGAGGGCCGCGACCGCGGTCGCGCTGACGCCGGCGAGCCTCCGGCGGGTGTGACGCATCACGGACATGTGGGGGGTCCTCCTCATGGGCGGTGCACTTCGGGGATGGAGCGCAGCCACTGCCGACAGCCAGGCGGCATGCACATGACAGAACGTCAACTCGGCTGCGCTGCAGCAAGGTTGACCCACCCGCCGCCTCACCCACAAGGGGCCGACGGGCGCGTAACGTCCGTGCCATGCGCCGGCCATGAACGGGCAAAGACGCGCCGCACATGACGCGGGCACGGCCCGCGGTACCGGCCCGGGGGTCCAAGGGTGCCGGATACCCACCCGCGCTGCAGCTGCCGCCACGACAGCGTGGCCGACGGGCGGCCCGGTTTCACGCCGAAAGAGCTCAGGGTGGGAGCGCGGCCCGGCTGCGCACCCTCGCCGGTGGAGGCGCTGCCCGCAGCTGCCGCTGCCTGGGCCCCTCTTCGCGGCATCCGGCGGAGCGACGCGCTCCGCAGGTTCTGCGAACCCGACGGATTCCAGCCACACCGCGGCCGGGGGTGAGGGCTCCCATGGCATGCGGTCCGCCGAGGGCGCCGCGAGTCGAAGCCCTCTGGCGCCGGGCCGGAGTCCTGGCGGGGAAGCGCAGGCAGATCGGTCCGGAACGCCGTGCATCGTCGACCGGGCCACGCTGAAGCCGGGTTGTGAAGTTTTCGTGAGCGCGCCGATGCGGTACGGCCGTGGGGTGCGGCACCGCGGGGCGGTGCGGCCGGTCCGGGCGTCCCGCGAGGCGCTCACCGGGGTTCCGGTTCTTGTGATCCTCCTGACAAAAACGTCGGTGAGGAGGTGGAATCCACGAAACGAAACGCGCGCCCGGAGGGCGTCGCCGCCGCGCAGGAGAACGACTGCCGTGACGCCCGCTCCCGTTCTGACCGACATCCGAAGAACCGGACGGCCGACCACAACTCGCTTACAAAAAGAACTGGTTGCGCCCTCATAACAGGTTTTGACGTATCAGGAGCCGCCTTACGAGGCCTGGTTGGCTCGATCGGAGCATCCGGTCCGATCGTGATCACCGACTCCTCGCGGCGGTCCTGAACCTGCTTGCCTGGAGCCCGGCCAGCGTGCACACTTGCGCGAATTCCGCTCGGGCGCAGCGTCGCACCCTCATGACAGGTGCACCCGGCACTGATGCCCGGGTCTCCAGCAAGCCACACGGGAGCGAGTGTTGATTACACCGGGCACCGACCGCCGGCAGCATCTTCGAAGCCTCAGCGACGGGGAACTCTGCGCCCTGTTGCGCGGCCATACCGCGGAGCCCGACGCGGTGGTCAGCGATGTGATGGACGAGGTGTTCGCCCGTCACCATTCCATGGTGCTCGCCTACGCCCGCACGTGCTGCCGAGACCTCGCCACCGCACAGGACCTCGCCGCCGAGGCCTTCGCCCGTACCTACCGGGCCGTCGCCTGGGGGGCCGGGCCCGAGTACGCCTGGCGGCCCTACCTGCTGGCCTGCGTGCGCCGTCTGGCGGCCACCTGGGCGCGGGAGGCATCCCGGACGAGACTGTCCGACGACTTCGAGGAATGGGCCGCCCGGCTCTCCGCGGGCCACGACACCGAGGACGCCGTCTTCACGGAGGAGGAAGGGTCGCTGATCCTGCGTGCGTACCAGTCGCTGCCGGAGCGCTGGCAGGCCGTTCTGTGGCACTCCGTCGTCGAGGGCGAGCCGGCGGCCGCGACCGCGGCACGCCTCGGGATATCGGCGGGCGGGGTGGGCTCACTGGTCGCGCGTGCACGGGAGGGCCTGAGAGAGGCGTACCTGCGCGCCCACCTGGACCAGAGCGCAAGCGACGAGTGTCGCCACTTCGGAGGGCAGATCGCCGCCAGGCTCCGCCGCCCCGGCACCCGCCTCACCCGGGACCTGGGCCGTCACCTCCAGGGGTGCGACGGGTGCGCACGGGCCCAGCGTGACCTGCGGGACGTCAACGGCCGCCTGGGTGTGCTGCTGCTGGGCGGAATCCTGCTGTGGAACCCGGCCTCCTTCCTGTCCGCTCTCGGCGGGAACGGCACACACCTCGCGGCAGCCACCCTGAACGGTACTCAGCTCGTCGGAGCCAAGGCCGGAGCCGTGAAGTGGGCCGCTGCGACGGCCCTGGCGGGAACGGCGGCCACCGTGGCGGTCCTGCTGCCGGCCGACTCCGGCAACAGCGGGGCCGGTCCGGGTGCGGCTGCGGTCAGCACGCCCGGAGCCCTGAGGGTCCCGCTCCCCGAAGCCGTCCCGATCGAGGCCATCGGCTCGGCGGACTTCGCCCGGGCACCCGCCACGAAGCTCCCGTCCGCCTCCGCGTCCGCCACGCCGCCCTCGGCGTCGACCTCGGCGTCGCCCTCCCCGGATCGCACCGGTGCCGCTCTGGTCAACGTTGCCTCGGGGCTGTGCGTCGGCCTGGGCGGGCACGATTCCGGCGGCGCGGTGGTGCTGGAGAAGTGCACCGGGAAGGCGGACCAGGGGTGGCAGCGGCTGCCCGCCCACGGCAACAGCTACCAGCTTCGCAATGCGGACACCGGAACCTGTCTGGAGGGAAGCACCGCCGGCGGGAACCTCGCCGAAGTCACCCTCCGCTCCTGCCGGGCCGGCGCGGACCGGGTGACGCAACTCTGGCGGTTCGAGACGGACGCGCGGCACAGTGCGTACCGCGTCTGGTTCGTTCCGAAGGCCCCGCGCACCGACTACGCCGACCACCTGCTGGGCCCGCGCAACTGGCCGAAGGCCGACCCGCCGCGTCCGGGCTCGGAGTTGGTGCACCTGCCCGACTACTACAACTCGGTCAACCTGCTCTTCGACCTGAGGTGACTTTGAGGGTGCGGCCGCCGTCGGAGCGCGGGCCGGGCGGGTGTGCATACTGCTGGACATGAGGTCTTCGCCCGTTGCCCGTATCCATTTGATGATCACGTTCGTGCTGGTGATGTGCGGGATGGCGGGCGGGGCCTGTTTCGGTTGGCTGCTGGGCGGGCGGGCCTTGGGCGTGCTGGCCGCGGTGGCGGCGGGGCTCGGGGCGGGCCTCGGTTCGTTCCTTTCGCGCCGCCACGTGACCTCCTTCCTCCGCTCCGACCCCGCCCCGGCCCCCGCCTCGGGGGCTGGTGTCGGGGGAGGGGACGGGTATGCGGAGGGCGTCGCGGAGGCGGTGTTGGTCAGCGTCGCCACGTATCAGGCGGCGGTGTTCCCCCTGACGACTTTCGGCGTCAGCGGGGAGGAACGGGACGCGCGGCGGGGCGTTGCCTACCGCGTCTGCGCGCATGAGGGTCTGCCACAGGCGGTGCGCGTGTCGGCGGCCGCCGCACTGGAGGCGGTGGACGAGGGGGCGGACGCCGGGCGCGCGCATGCCGCGATGAGGGCGCTGTCACTGGCCGTTCACGACCAGCGGGCCGCCCGCTGATCAGGCGGTCCACCAGTCCACCAGCCCTGCACCATCCCAGCGCGGCGGCGAGCGAACCCGCAGAGGCCGAGGCCGGTAGCGGCCCCACCGCAAGGCACGGTTGGTGGTGACCATCCGGCCGACGGCCGTGTCGGAGCGCTGGTTCGCCCTGGCTTCCGGAAGCGGTGGCAGGGAGCCTACTTGGCTGCGACCCGGCCTACCGGGTCGCTTCCGGTCGTCAGTGCCGCGTAGGCGGTCTGCCAGGCATCGTCGCCGGGGTGGAGCAGGGTGCGGAGATACGCCGAAGTCAGCCGGGCAACGGCGGCGACGCGCTCGGGGCTCTCGTCGGTGGTCTCGGCGGCGTCGTATCCGGCGATCCCGCCGAGCCCGTGCTCCGCGTCGAACAGGGTGAGCAGGGTCTTGGGGCCGGGGGCGAGGGTGTAGGGGTCCGCGTGCCAGTCCGGTCCCATGTCCGTGAAGTGCCGGGGGTCGTCCTTGTCGCCGGTGACGACCAGCGCCGGTGTGCTCATCGTGGAGAAGTCGACCGCTCCGATCACCGGCCACTGCTGGGCCATGGGCCCGTTGAAGACCTCGCCGCCCCTGCCGGGAGGGGCGAGCAGCACGCCCGCCTTGATCCGGGGCTCGTGAAGGTGTACCAAGCGGCCGGTGTCGGGGTCGGTGAGTCCGGCGCCCAGCAGGAGGGCGGCGGTGAAGCCGCCGAGCGAGTGGCCGGCGACGGCGACCTTGGTGGGGTCGATCCGTCCGGCGAGTTGCGGCACGGCGCTCTCGACGTGGTCGAGCCGGTCGAGGATGTGGCTCATGTCCTCGGCGCGGGAGCGCCAGAAGTCCGGTGCACCAGGGGCGTCGGCGACCAGGCGGGTCAGTGTGCTGGAGGTGAGGTGGGTGGGTTGGACGACGACGAATCCGTGTGCCGCCCAGAAGTTGACGATCGGTGCGTAGCCGTTGAGCGAGGAGAGGTTGTTCGAGGGGCCGTGGCCGTGGGAGAGGAGGATGACCGGAAGGTTCGTTCCGGTCGCGGGGGCGGAGACGCGCAGCTGAAGGTCTACGGGGCGTCCGGCCACGGACAGGACCACGGGGCTGAAGGACAGGACCGGAACGGTTGCCAGGGCGTCGGCGGTGCTGGCTGTACTCATGAGGTGGGCTCCCTTTCGGTGGCGCCTGCCGTCCGCCGGACTCGTGCGGTCAGCAGGCGGAGAGGGCGGTCAGGGGCGTCCCGCTTCGGTTATCCTGAAACGGAGCGCTGCTCCATTTAGTATCCGGAGCGCTGCTCCGTTTTGTCAATCGGCTGTGAAGGAGATCGCAATGGCCGCAGAGGGCCCCGCAGGAGGTTCGCCGTCCAGAGGCAAGCGGGCCGACGCCCAGCGCAACCGGGAGACGGTGCTCACGGCCGCGGCCGAGGTGTTCGTCACCTCGGGCGTCGACGCACCGATCCGCCAGATCGCAGCCCGGGCGGGCGTGGGGATGGCCACCGTCTACCGCCACTTCCCGACCCGGGCGGACCTCGTCACCGCCGTGTACCAGCACCAGATCGAGGCATGCGCCGAAGCCGGCCCGCACCTGCTGGCCGGCGCCGATTCCCCGCTCGACGCACTGCGTCAATGGGTCGACCTCTTCGTCGACTTCCTGGTCACGAAGCACGGCCTCGCCGACGCCCTGCAATCCGACAGTGAGCGGTTCGCCGCGTTGCACGCCTACTTCCTCGACCGCCTGCTGCCCGTCTGCGCCCAACTGCTCGATGCCGCGGTCGAGGCCGACGAGATCAGGCCCGGCACACAGCCCTACGAGCTGATGCGCGGCATCGGCAATCTCTGCATCGGACGCGACAACGATCCTCGCTACGAACCCCGACGCCTGATCGCGCTCCTCTTGCAGGGACTCCAGCGGCCCCGGGCGAGCTGATGCCGACGAGCGGCATCGCGTCCCCGACCCGCCACGCCGTCTGAACCGCCGCTTCTCGGCAGCCTGAGGCACCGGCCGGCGGCAGCTTCCCTGAGTCGGCGCTGTCGTCGCTGCTCGGTTCGGGCGCAGAACTTGGGGAGTGGTCGCGGAGCGCTGTCTCGCGGATTCCCGGCCCACCGGTCGTGACCAGGCGATGGGCCGCTGCCGCCGGGTCCGTTGCTCCCGGGGGCGGCGGTCTGAGCGCCGACGCCGGGGGGGGTGCCTCTATGTCTTTCGTCAAGGCACCTGTGTCGGGTTTCGGGTGGTTCGGGCTCGCTGAGGCTAAGCGGCGAGCTCGACGTCCGTCGGTGTCCGGGATTCGTAGAAGGTGCCGTCGCGGAGCATGGCGAACAGGACGCTGATGCGTTGGCGGGCGAGGCGGAGGAGGGCCTGGGTGTGGGTTTTGCCGCGTGCTCGTTGCTTGTCGTAGTAGGCGCGGGAGGCCGGGTCGGCGTTCATGCAGGCGAAGGCGGAGAGAAACATCGCCCGTTTGAGCTGCCGGTTTCCGCCTCGGGGTGCGTGTTCGCCATGGATCGAGGTCCCGGACTGCTTCGTGGTGGGGGCGAGGCCGGCGTAGGAGGCGAGGTGGGCGGCGGTGGGGAAGCTGGTGCCGTCGCCGACGGTGACCAGCAGGACGGCGGCGGTCCTGACGCCGACGCCGGGCATCGACGTCAGGACCGGGGAAAGAGGGTGAGCCTCCAGCAGGGCGTTGATCTGGGCTTCCATCGCCCGGCGCTGGGTGTGGACAGCGGCCAGCGAGGCGGCCAGGGAGGGGATGACGATGTCGAGGGTGCCGGTCCCGGGAACGACGACGGTCTGCTCGTCGAGCGCGTTGAAGACGTCGTCGATCAGCCTGGTGGCCATGCGCGGGGCCTTCGGGCGGATCAGCTCGACGAGTCTGCGGCGTCCGGCCTTGCGCAGGGCGGCTGGGGATCCGTAGCGCTCCAGCAGCCAGGTCACGGCCTGGTGGTCCAGGCGCGGGCCCAGGACGCGTTCCAGGCTGGGGTGGAACTGGGTGAGCAGGCCCCGTATCCGGTTGGAGGTGCGGGTGGCCTCGGCGGCCAGGTCCTGGTCGAAGCCGACGAGCACGGTCAGCTCGGCGGTGATCTGGTCGGTCAGCTCCAGCGAGCGCAGGGTGTGCGGCATCGTCCGGGCGGCGTCCGCGATGACGGCGGCGTCCTTGGCGTCTGCTGTTCGGCGTGCGGAGGCATACTCCTCCACCGGTTCGGTGCGGCGGAACGCGAGGCGCGTCCTGCCGGGAGAGGTGGAACGACCGCCTCGTACAGCGGCCGCTCCAGGGGTGGGGTGGGTCCAGTCGAGCGGATACTCGGCCATCCCCCGCCACCTGTTGGAACAACTGCCCCGCCCGGCCGGCGCCTCCGGGCGGAGATGCGGGCACCAGCGGCGAACCGAACCCGACCCGGAGCGGGAGTCGACCGCACCTGGCACGGGGCATCGGCGCGGGGCCGTTGCATCGGTAACCCCGACCGCTGCCGCTGCCGCTGCCGCTGCCGCTGCCGCTGCCGCTGCCGTGGTCCTGATCCAGCCGGCCGAGGATGGGCCTGCACGGTACTGACGCGGCCGACCGAGTGCATCCAGCCGGTGGCGGCCTGCTCGTCCTCGGATGTGCGCCGGCGGTGGTAGGCGCGCACGACTTCGTCGCGTTCGGCGTCCTTGGCAAACTCCCAACTGGCCGCGATCCGCTTCTGGAGCACCACCGGGTCGGTGTGCACGACGAGGTGCTGGAAGCCGCCGTCGGCCTGGCGTAGCGGGGTGAAGTCCTCCTTGGCGTAAGCGGGGTTGAGGACAGTCATCGCAGCTCCTGCCACAACGGTAGATCCTGGTAGTCCCCGGGGCACGGCAGGTGTCCGCTGAGCGTGCTGCGCAGCAGGTCCTTGACGGCCTCCGGGCCGGAGACCGTCGCGCCGGACAGAGCGTGGCACAGCCCGACGGCAAGGGTGGTCTTACCACCGCCGAACGGTCCGTTCAACCAGACGATCATGCGTCCCCGGCGGTCGCGGTCATCGTGTCGGCGGACCGCGAAGGCGCTGGAAGACACCCGTGGTGGCCCGGCCACCTGAACACCAGCCGGGAAGACGCCTTGTCCAGGTCCAGGACGTCCCCGACCGACAACAGATCATCGGGCGTGCCGGCCGGGTGAACGGTCAGGACGGGATGGGCGTGCTGGTCGTTGTCGTCGGCGCGGATGTGGCGGTTCCAGGCCCGGACCGTGGCCGCGAGCTGCTCGGCGAGCTCGGGTCCCTGTTCACCGAACGCGTGCACTATTCACTCCCACTCCTTGTCCTGCGGGCGGTCACCGTCCTTGGTCTGGATGTGGATCAGGTAGGCGAGCGAGGCGCCGCCGAGGAACGTGGGTGCGTCCCGGTCCTTCGCGATGACGGTCACCCCCTCCTCCGGGTCCTGGTGGGCAACCAGGCGGCAGAAGCCGGGCAGGGTGGTGGCCGCGTACAACTGCAGCGAGCCGAAGAAGACGGCGCCGCGCTACCCGCGGTGCGACCAGGAGACCGCCCACTGCGCGGGCGATGGCGCGCGAGCACCGTCGGGCGGTGCTGGAGCCGAGGCGCGGTCTGACGGGTCAGCAGGATCACGACTCCATATCCGATTCGAAAACGGCAAGGAAGAGTCCCTTTTGGGCGTTCGGCAGCCGATAGCGTACGCGCGTTCGATCATGTACACGTCCTCAAGGAATCCTCCATGGCCACGCCTCCCGCGCCGCAGTCCCCTGAACAGCCCGCCGCCCCCGTTGTACCGTCCGAGCCTGCAAAGAAGAAGAGCGGTCTGGGCAAGAAGATCCTCGGCGTCGCCGTGGCGATCGCGGTCGCACTGTTCTGGCGCCTGGGACTTCCCCACCTGACGGGCGAGGCCCCGGTGCACGCGGAGGCCGGCGACTGCGTCGTCGTCACCGGCCCGGACAACGACCCCAAGGTCGAGAGCAAGGCTTGCACCGAGAAGGTGGCCGACCTCTACAAGGTCGTCAAGGTCGTCGACAACACCTTTGACGTCGACAAATGCGAAGGCGTGGCCGAGGTCGCTCTTGCGCAGCAGCTCGAGACGGACAAGTTCGTCCTCTGCATGGAACCCGTCAAGAACTGACGCCCCTGCGGCGTCCGTCTCCGCGGTTCGTCAGGGTGCCGGCACAGCCTCTCGGCGGCCGTCCGCGACGCAGTGGCGATGATCTTCATGCACGAGGCGGTCGTCGTTGGGGGCCGGCCTGCGGGGCCGCAGCCACGGGCGAGACCAAGGCCAGAGCCCTCTCGAACATGGCCGCGCTGCCGCGCGAGACGGCCCCCCCGGCCGGCATCCCGAAGCCGCGCTCCGCGCGCCGTGGCCTGCCGTCGGCGCAACCTGCCCACCGGTGTGCCGGCTCGCCCGTGCCTTGGCGACGGCCTACCCGCCTGGTGCAGGCCGTCGCCGTAGACCGATCTCAATGAACGCTGACCGGCCCGCTCGCAGGGTCCTGTCTCAGCGCGCGGTGACTGAGTACGCAGCGAGGGCGCGATTGCCGCGCGGCTTGGCGATCGCCCGGAGCACGTCGGCCTGACTCAGGACGAGCTGTCGCATCGGATCGGGCAGTGCGGCCAGTGGCCCATCGCTTCCCACCAGGTCCAGGCAGGCTGCGATCTCCCAGTCTCCGTCCTGCAGCCCGTCGGTATCGACCGGTTCGCTGCTGTCGGCCGTCCAGCCGGCCTCGGGCAGGAGGCGCAGCAGATGCTCACGGGAGAAAGGTGTGCGGACGTTGCCCTGGCTATGCGATCCCGCGGCCTCGACCTGCCCCTGGACCAGCACGGCGAGCAGGTGCGCCAACTGGTCGTCGGAGACAGGTGTCAGGTCCCACTCGGTGAACCACAGCCGCCGCGTCCACGGCCGTACCCGGGCCAGCGTGTCGCGCAGTTGCCCGAGCGAGCTGAAGTACCAGGAGCAATGTGCGAGCACCACATGGTCGAACGTACCTCTGGGGAAGTCGACTGACGGATCGAGGACGTCCGTGCCGAAGCGGACATCGATACGCGGCCCGAGAGGGCCCGCGGCGAGCCGGGCTGCCGATTCTCCGAGGGTGACCGGGGCCCCGTAGGAGGCCGCAGCCACGTCCACGGCCACCACACGCCCTCTCGGCCCCACTGCCTCCGCAAGGACGGCGGTCATGTCGCCCTGCCCGCAGCCCAGTTCGAGGACGGTAGAGCCGGGTGCGATGTGCCAGCCGGCCACGAGTGCGGCACGGTGGCGAGTCTGGGACAGCTGGGCGTCCGGGCTGTGATCGGCGGCGGCCATGCCGGCCGCGAGCGAGGGGGCCTTGGCGAGGAGATCGGAGTGATTCACAAAGTCCTTGCTGGTACTCGACGGGTCGGTGCGGGCCGAGCGTACGAGACGCACGGGCGGCGGCGCTTCCGATTTCCTGGACGTCACCGGGACGATGGTGGCCAACCCTGTGAACCTGCTCCTGAAGCAGCTCGCGACCAAGACCGGCAGGGCACAGCCCAACCCCCCTTCCGCCCCGCCAGCACGGCCGCCGTAGACTTCTGCCACCCGGAGACAGGCGGTGCGGGGAAACCGCGGAGTTGTCCCGACCGTTGGACCGGCATGGAGCCGAACAGGCGAGCGGGGCACCAGGGGACCGGACCCGGGGCGGTCACCCCGGACGGCTGCGCGGTCGAGCTGTACACGCGACTGCCAGTCGGGGCCCGAGCCGGACATCATCGCAAGCGCCGTGTCGCCGGGCGCGCGCATCCTGGAACTGGGCTGTGGCGCAGGGTGCGTGACCCACCCGCTCCTGGAACGGGGTTTCGGGGTGACGGCTGTCGACGAGTCCCAGGAGATGCTCGATCGCGTTCGAGGGGCACGCGCGATACACGGTGCGATCGAGGACCTCGACCTGGGCGAGTCGTTCGGCCCGGTGACGCTTGCGTCGTTCCTCGTACACGTCGGAGACATCGAAGTGCGGCGCGCGCTGCTGCGCACCTGCTCTCCGGCGCCTCGCGGCGGACGGCTGTGTGCTGATCCAACGGGAGGGCGACGAGGACTGGCACACGAACCTGCCGCGCGAGCGTGTCGATCCCGGAGGTTTCACGGTACGGATCGTGTCGGCGGAGCCGACTGGCGACGGTGCGAACTCGGTGCACGCGAAGTATGAGTCTCCGGACGCCGTATGGACCCAGACGTTCGTGTCCCGGCCGCTGACCGAAGAGCAGTTCAAGGAGGCTCTCGCAGAGGTGGGCCTGAAGGGAGACAGATACCTCACGCAGGACGGGACATGGGCACTGACGAGCCTCGCGACGTATCCGCCGCGCCCGTGAAATCCGGTGCCTTGGCTGCGTTGCCCCGTTCGCTGCTCTCCGAAGGCGAACGAGTCAGGGCCAGCACCGCATGAGACAGCCCCTTCGGCGCCGTACCGAACACGGAATCCGTCGATTGAACGGACGTCTCGATCGGGGGATTGCGAGCACTGCCCGGCCTGAGAGCAGAGCCCGGCGGTATACGGGGAAATTCCAGGGGATCAGGCGGCCGCGCGCTGCTACGGTCGGGCGCTATGAGCTGGCTCCCCGCGAACTTCGTGCATCCCGTCCTGGTCCCACTGCCAGGCAGTGGTCATCACCTGCGGCCGATCCGGGAGGCGGACACCCCGCTCGACTATCCGGCTGTGATGGGTTCGCGCGAGCGACTGTGGACCATCTACGGCCCGGCCTGGGGCTGGCCCGCGGCCACCATGACCTACGAGGCCGACCGGGCCGACCTGTTGCGGCACGAGCAGGAGATCGCCGCACACCAGTCTTTCAACTACGCACTGTTCGACGCGGCGGAGACGGCTCTGCTCGGCTGTGTCTACATTGACCCACCGGAGAGGATCGGCGCGGACGGCGAGATCTCCTGGTGGGTGGTGGACGAGCTGGTGGACAGCAAGGTCGAGCAGGCCCTCGACGAACTCGTGCCACAGTGGATCGCCGCAGACTGGCCGTTCGAGCAGCCCCGCTTCCTCGGCCGAGAGATCTCCTGGCCGGACTGGCTCGCCCTGCCGGAGCACCCCGACGCGTAAGTGGCTGCCGCCGTCCCGATCCTGTGGGGCGCTGGTCGAACGGGGACGCCGTTCAGGTGATCGCGGTGGGCTCCGGGCACGCAAGCAGGGGCCTTTTGGCAGGTGGGTACATGTCTACGCCAACGAGTACTCCAGGAGACCCTGTTGCCGCAGCTCTACGTTGTCGTGGAGGGCGGGTCCGGTCCGGTCACCCCGTGGTGCGGCTGTCTCGCATACCGGTTCGGGAAGGCCGCCGCGTCCCACAGCCCATGACGCCGTGGGGATGTGCCCGCCACGAGGCCCCTCAGCGCTGCACGCGGCTCCGCCGAGCGTGACGGCCGGCCCGCCGTTCGCGGGTGGCGCTCCGCCGATCTGGTCGCTTGCCGCGTCATGATTCTGCTCGTTGCCCCACAGCTCGTTGCCCCACAGAACGGCCGATGAGTTCGCGGCTCGCGGCCAGTCCAAGCTCGCGACACCCCAAGAAAGGACCACCATCATGTCGGAGCTTCTCGTCGACTTCATCACCTCCCTCGACGGCCACGCATCGGGAGAAGGATGGCCTGGGTTCTGGGGCCTTGAGGGGCCGGAATACCTCGCATGGCTCGGTGAGCAGCCCGAGGCCACCTACCTGATGGGAGCGAACACCTACCGCCTGATGTCAGGCTTCGCCGCGGGCGAGGTCCCGAACGGCCAAGACGGGTTCAGGCCCGAAGAAGAGGCGTCCGTCGACGCGCTCACGCAAGCGTCCAAGGTGGTGTTCTCCTCCTCGCTCAAGGAGCCACTGACGTGGGCCAACTCCGCGCTCGTCCGCGACGACGCCGTCGAGGCGGTCCGCGCCATGAAGTCGAGCGGCTCGGGGCTCCTCAGCACCATCGGCAGCCTCAGCCTGTCCCGCTCCCTGCTACGAGCCGGACTCGTCGACCGCTTCCGGGTGGTGATGTTTCCGGTGATCACCGGGGCCACGGGCGAAGAACGCATTTATGACGGCTATCCGGACGTTGCCCTGGAGATGATCGAGCACCGCACCTTCGACGGCCGCATCCAGCTGGTCGAGTACAGGCCCCGGGTGCTCGAGCACCCGCCGCTCGGCGCTCCTGCGTGACCGGGCCGCGGCGGCCGGGGGAACGCAGCCGCGCCTACGGCCTCCGGAGGATGGACCAGCCGTTCTGACGAGATCGGGACACCTTCGGTTCCTCCGGTATGCGGCCGGTACAGGTGTTGCCCGTGACTGCGGTGTGGCGGATGCTGGCCCGAGCCTGGGAATCGGGGGGAATCCATGGCCGCGGTACGCGGGAGCGGAGTGCTCGACGCCTCGCAGGTACGGATCAGGGGCGCTGACGGCGAGGTCGTGGGCGCCGGATTCCTCGTCGCTCCGGACCTGGTGTGCACCTGCGCCCACGTCATCGGCCAAGCCCGCGGGCCGGCCCACGTGGGCGACCCTGCCACAGGGCCCGTGGTCCTTGACTTCCCGCTGGTCGAGGGCCGGCCCGCGGCCCGGGCGGGCGTGGTGTCCTGGCGCCACGCCGGCCAGGACGTCGCGCTCCTGCGGCTGGACGCACCCGTGGCGGGGACACGCCCGGCACCGCTCGTCGACGGCACCTCGGTCTGGGGCCACACGTTCCGCGCGCTGGGCTACCCGTACGGAGCCGACCAGGGCATCTGGGCATCCGGGGTGCTACGGGCCGGGCAGGGCTCCGGCTGGGTGCAGATGGAGGTCCGTGGGAGCGGTCCGACCATCGTGGGCGGGTTCAGCGGATCGCCCGTCTGGGACGACACCCAGGACGGCGTGGTCGGCATGACGGTTGCCGCACACCAGGGCGACCGCACCGCCTACCTGTTGCCCTCCGCCGACCTGGTCGACGGGCGGACGCTGCGCCCGCGCTGCCCGTTCCAGGGGCTGGCACCCTTCGCCGAAGACGGGGCGGAGTTCTTCCACGGACGCGACGACGACACCCGGCGGGTTTTCCGGGCGGTGTCGCGACGACCGGTCACCCTGGTCGTCGGCCCCTCGGGATGCGGTAAGTCTTCGCTGGTCAGAGCCGGAGTGCTGCCGAAGGCGCGAGGTGCGGGGATGGACGTCTCCGCAGTGCGCGCGGTACCCGGCGTACCGGCCGCCGCGGTGCTGGCCAGGGCCCTGACCGACCTGCTCGATCCCGCACCCGGTGAGGTGGAACGGCTCGCCCGGACGGAGAAACTGGCCCGGCTGTTGGAGGCGGGCCGTGACGTACCGGCCGAGCTACGGTCCCGGCTGCTGGCCCGGCCCGGCGCCGCGCCCGCCGGGCACCTGCTCTTCGTGGACCAGCTGGAGGAGTATGCGGTCGGCGCCCCCGAAGACGCCCGGGAGCTGTTCCGGCTGCTGGCCGCCCTCGCGGGCCGGGAAGGCGCCACACTGCTGCGGGTGGTGGCCACCGGGCGCCTGGGCTCGCTGGAGGCCCTGGTGACCCCGGAGACATCCGAACTGGCCGGAGAGGCCGTCGAGTTCCTCGCGCCCTTGGCTGGTGAAGCCCTGGAGCGCGCGGTGACCGCGCCCGTCGACGCCGAGCCCGGTCTGTGGTTCGAGCCCGGACTGCCCCAGCGGATCGTCGCGGACGCCGCCGACGCACCGGGGCGGATGACCCTGGTGCAGTTCGCGCTCACCCAACTGTGGGAACGCCGCAGCCGCTCGATGCTGACGCATGCCGTCTACGACGAACTGGGCGGTGTCGCGGGCGCCCTGGTCGGGTACGCCGACGAGAGTCTCGAGTCCCTGACGGATCGGGAGCGCCGCTCCGCACGACGGCTGTTGGTCCAGCTGGCCCGGCCCGAAGGAGACGGCTTCGTACGCAGGCCCACCCGAATCGGCGATCTGCCACCCGAACTCGTCCCGGTCGCACGGGAACTGGCGACGGGCAAGCTCGTCGTCCTCTCCCCGGCCCCGGACGGCTCCGGTGAGATCGTCGACCTCGCGCACGAAGCCCTCACCCGACTGTGGCTGCAACTGAACAGGTGGCTCACTGACACCCGCGAGTTCCGCACCTGGCAGGAGCAGTTGCGCACCGATCTGCGGCGCTGGGAGGCCCATGGGCGTGAGGCCGCCCGGCTGCTCGGCGGCACCGAGCTGGCGGAGGCACAGCGGCGCCTCGCCGACCATCCGGACGACACCACTGCCGAGGAGACCGACTACGTCCGGCTGAGCACCCGGGCCGCCCGGCGCGGCGCCCGGATTCGACGCGCCGCCGTGGCCACGCTCGCCGCCCTGACCTGCCTCGCGGCGATCTTCGCCCTCCTCGCCTGGCAGGGGCTGCGGCGCACCGAGGACCAACTGCGCGTCCAGGCGGCCGGCCTGCTCGCCCTGGCGGCTGACGACATGCCGGGCCGCGAACCGGCCACCGCGCTGCAACTCGCGCTCGCCGCCAGGAGCACCAAACGGACCACCAAGACCGCCGAGGCACTGCTGCGGCAGTACGTACGCCAGCCGGACCTCCTGCACTCCTACCCCTCCGTCTGGGAGGGGAACGTCAGCGGCATGGACGCCACCCCCGACGGCCGGACCCTGGTGGTTGCCGCCCGGCCCCTCGGGGGCGGCGACCGGTACGTGTTCACCCTGGTCACCGGGGCGCTCGACGGCCGGATCCGGACCCGGAGGCTGGGCGGAGAAGTGCAGGCACGGTACGAGAGCGCCATCAGTCCCGACGGCCGCCTGTTCGCCGTGTCCTCGCCCGATGCGATACGGCTGTGGCGCCTCGACAGCCCGGACCACCCCGAGACGCTCCCGCTCCCCGTCCGTGAGCTGCCTGATGGCGCGGGCAGTTCCGTCGACTTCAGCTCGGACGGAACCCGCCTGCTGCGCACCCTCACCGACCACACGATGGAGTGCTACAACGGGACCCGGCCTTGCGTGGCCGCGTTCGCCGACGCGTGGGAGGTGCCCTCCGGCCGGCGCCTGACCGTCGCCGCCGACCTGCTGCCCCGGACCCGTGTGGGGGAGGTCGCCTTCACCGGCGACGCCGATACCGTGGTCATGGGCATCTCCGACCCCAAGGCCCCGCAGCAGCTGACGGTCAAGGACCTCGCCAGCGGCCGGACGCTCTACACCGCGGGACCCTCCCCCGACGCAGCCGACGGGACGTTCGAACTCAAGGCGGGCGGCGAACTCGCCTTCTGGACCGAAGGAGGCCGGGCCTACAGCCGCCCGCTGGGCCGTACCCCAGGGGCGGTCACAGAACTGCCCTCGCTCGCGTCCCAGCAACGGGGGACGGAAGCATCAGGAGTCTACGAGCAGTACGGGCCCGGGCTTGGCTATGAGGAGAGCACCCCGGGCGGTTACGCCGACACCGGCCTGCTCGATCTCGGCACGGGGCGGTACTTCACGGCCCGCCTTCCCAACCCCGGCGACGTTCAGGGCGCGCGCGGGGTTCTCGCCGTGGCGCCGGGCCCGGGAGACGGGATCGTGGTGCTGGTCCCCGTCGGGAACTCGCTCCTGGTGGTGGGCGCCGACTCCGTCGGCACCGCACGGTTCCAGGGCGGGGACACGTCCGACGGGGAGTACGCCCTGGCCCCGGACCGGGGGACGATCGCGCGCCTGACGCGCGACTCCCTCCAGGTACTGGACGCCGCCCGGACACACCACCGGTCCGTGGCCCTGACGTCGGACAAGGACGGCACTCGGGTCAGCTGGACCGCCGACGGCCGGTGGATCGTGGTCTGGCAGCGCGACGACGGCCTCTTCCGTGCCTACTGGACCGCGGATCTCGGCCGGAGCGTGGATCTGCCACGGCTCCTCAAGAAGGACGTCGTCGTCGACAGCCTCGTCGGCCTCCAGGGATCGGAGGTCGCGCTCCTCGGGTCGGACGGTACGGTGGCCCGCCTGGACGCGGCGACCGGAGAGGTCCTCACCCCCGCCTTCTCCGCCCAGGAGGACCCCGAAGACGCCGACCGCATGAGGGACATGTGGGGGGAGGGCCGGATCGTACCCAGACCGGGGCATCCGGGCCAGGTCGCCGTCGTCAGCCGGGCGGGCACCACGAACGGGGAGATCGGCCTGTGGGACCTGCGCACGCAGAAGCGCTTCGCCGCGCCGCTGCACGGCCTGGCGGTCGGCACGACGAGCACGACAATGCACTGGCACGGGGACACGATGGTCTTCAGCGCCGACGGGACCCGGCTGGCCGTGCTGCAGGGCGACGGCCGGGTTCCTGTCTGGGACGTCGATGCCGGCAGGCAGCTGCCCGGCTCCGTCACGGTGCCCACCCTGACCAACCTGGTCGGCTTCGGGCCGGACGGCACCCTTTTGACCTGGAACGCCAAGACCCTCACCGTCCACGACCCAGAGCGGGGAACCGCCGTCACCGTCGAGGTGAAGCAGGCCTACGGCATAGAGGTCAACACGGCGACGGCCGCGGTCACGGCGGACGGCCGGCTGCTGCTCGAGGACGGGGAGCGGGCCCGCGTGCTGGACCTGCGGCCCGACGTCCAGTTCCGGGCGCTGTGCGCCGCCGCGGCACGCGACTACACCCAGGCCGAGCGGAAGCTGCTCCCGGACGGCACCCCCTCACACGCACCCTGCACCTGACTCGGGCATGCCACGATTCTGTAACCGGTCACCCGAACGGCGGGCCCGTCCACCGGTCCCGCCCGCACCATTCCTTCATGACCAGTACCGAGGACATCAGCGAGACCATCGGCCTGGAGGACGCGTCCACCGTCCGTTTCCTCCTTTCGGGGCCCGCCACGGCGGCTCCGACGCCCGGTGAGGGCCTCGGCCCCGTCGTCCCCGTCGGAAGACGGGCCGACGCGGTCGCCGCCTTCGCCACCGACGCGTTGCGCTCCACCCTGAAGCCGCTGGGGGCCCTCGTCCGCGAGGTCCACTCCGCCATGACCTCGGTGCCCGTGCCCCCCACCGAAGTCACCGTCACCTTCGGCCTCCAGCTCACCCAGGACCTCCAACTGGGCATCGTCAACGGCAACAACCAGGCACACCTGACCGTCACGGCCAGCTGGACGCCGCCGGCGGCCGGCTGACCGTCCGCGAGGCGCACACGCCCGCCCGCCCGGCCGGCCGGGGCAGGCGGTCGGCGGCTCGGGCGCCCCGGGCCGCCATGACGGCGGCCAGGTCGCCCCTCCGGACCGCGCCCGCCGAGGCTTGGGGGCCGGCGGATACGCAGGGCCCGCCCGATCCGACGATCGGGCGGGGCCTCGCTCGTACGAGCCCTCAGATGAATCACGAAATCCCGCCGTAACGTCCAGGACCACGAACGCCGCCCGCGCAACTCCGAAGCCCATCTGACCTGGGCACACAACACACTCAGGCCCCGGCATTCGGTGTGCAAGGGGCCCCGCGCTGCATGGTCGAAGAACTAGCCTGTAGCGAAGAGTTGAGCCGGAGCGGTGAGACACCGCCGACGTCTGCACCGCCCCCGGCACGCTGCCGGTCCAGAATCGTCGTCTGGGCACTCAGACCGTCAGTCACTCAGACGGCGTGCCCGCGGACCACACGCCGAGCCACTGCTCGGCGCCGTAGTCCTCGAACCGCTCCACCTCGGTGAACCCCAGCTTCGCCGCGACCCGTATCGAGGCCTCGTTGGCGGTCTGGGTGGAGAGCACCACCGGCTCGCCGGTATGCGCGTCGGTGAACCAGTCAAGCGCAGCCGCGCATGCCTCGGTGGCGTACCCGTGTCCCCACGCCTGCGGCAGGAACATGTAGCCGAGCTCTGGCTCCCCGCCTTCCGGACGGATGTGACCCTTGCGCTCCGGGTCGCGCCGATCGAGCGTGACCATGCCGATCGTTGCTCCGTCAAGCTCGACCACGAAGAAGCCGAAGCGCTGCCCGGGCACCTCTGGCATTGCGCGCTCAACCTCGTCACGCGGCCGAGCGCCACCGACATAGGTGCCCACTTCTGGTGAGGCAGCCAGGTCGATCAGCGGCGCACGGTCCCGGGCCTCAGACTTGCGGAGCACGAG
Source organism: Streptomyces sp. PCS3-D2 (assembly GCF_000612545.2). Taxonomy (GTDB): domain Bacteria; phylum Actinomycetota; class Actinomycetes; order Streptomycetales; family Streptomycetaceae; genus Streptomyces. The sequence continues at coordinate 7,440,278 of NZ_CP097800.1, forward strand.
CCGCGCGGTCTTGATCGGGGCGGGTGGCCAGGCGACGGGGTGCACTGCGATCCCCTCCGACGTGGAACGGCTCCTGACTCTCTCGGCCACACAGCTCAACCTCGTATGACCATGCGAGGGGGCGACGACTTCTGACGTCACCGCACACCGAGACGCGATCCCACAGGATGCCGGTTGCGCGGGCGCTGGAGGCTGCGGCGGAGCTGGGGCTGGAGTACACCGAGCAGGTGCAGCAGGCTGGACAGGCGGCCTGGGATCAAGATCCGCGCACATCAGGGCGGCGCCGGGTGAACTTGATGGCTGTCTTCGATCACACGGCGCTCGTTTCCCTCTACCAGGCCGACCCGTTCTTCACCGGCCTGTACAACGAGTCCTGCCGGGGAACCGGGCGGGTCCGGCCCCGTCCGTCCTGGCCGCCGAGCGCACTGTGCCTGGTGCCGGCTCCCATGCCGCGCGCCTGCGGTTCGCCGAGACCGTGCCCTTTATCACGACCCACGCCCTGGACGCCGGCTCCTGGCTGACCACCGAATGGACGGTGACGCATCCGGCAGCCATCGCCTGGCAGGGGGCGAAAACCGGGGAGCTGGTGACCGTGCGCTCGCTGACGCCGAGGCGTACGAAGGCACCGGAGTCTACCCGCTCAACCCGAGCTAGTGCTGTGACCGCATAGGTTCGCCGGGTTGCGGTTGGCGCTCGTGGTGGCTGGGCCGGTTGGATGTCGGGAGACGTTCAACGCAGTGTCGGGAGGCGTGGTGGCAGAGCCGGTCAAGGTCCGCAGACTGACCGATCAGGAGGGCCAGCAGTTACGGCGGATCGTGCGGCGGGGCAGTACCAGCTCGGTGCGCTACCGGCGGGCGATGATGTTGCTGGCCTCTGCTGGCGGCAACCGGGTGCCGGTCATCGCCCGGCTGGTGCAGGCCGACGAGGACACTGTGCGGGACGTGATCCACCGTTTCAACGAGATCGGCTTGGCCTGTCTGGACCCTCGCTGGGCGGGAGGCCGTCTCCGCCTGCTCTGTCCTGACGACGAGGACTTCGTCATCAAGACGGCCACCACTCGCCCGGCCAAGCTCGGCCAGCCCTTCACCCGCTGGTCGATCCGCAAACTGCTCGCCTACCTCCGTCGAGTTCATGGCCGGGTGATCTGCATCGGGCGCGAGGCCCTGCGCTGCCTGCTCGCCCGACGCGGCGTCACCTTCCAGCGCACCAGGACATGGAAGGAGTCCACCGACCCCGAGCGGGACGCCAAGCTCGACCGGATCGAGCATGTCCTGGAACGCTTCCCCGACCGGACGTTCGCGTTCGACGAGTTCGGCCCGCTCGGCATCCGTCCCACCGGCGGCAGCTGCTGGGCCGAACAGAGCCGCCCCGACCGCCTGCCGGCCACCTACCACCGCACCCACGGCGTGACCTACTTCCACGGCTGCTACTCGGTGGGCGACGACACACTGTGGGGTGTCAACCGCCGCCGCAAGGGCGCCGCGAACAGCCTGGCCGCGCTCCGGTCGATCCGCGAGGCCCGTCCCGACGGCGCCCCGATCTACGTGATCCTGGACAACCTGTCCGCCCACAAGGGCGCCAAGATCCGCCAGTGGGCCAGGCGCAACAACGTCGAGCTGTGCTTCACCCCGACCAACGCCTCCTGGGCCAACCCCATCGAGGCGCACTTCGGACCGCTGAGGCAGTTCACCCTCGCTAACTCCCACCACCCGAACCATACGGTCCAGACTCGCGCGCTGCACGGCTACCTGCCTTGGCGCAACGCCAACGCCCGCCAACCCGACGTCCTGGCCGCCAAACGCAGGGAAAGCGCCCGCATCCGCAGCGAAAAGGGCATCCGCTGGGGCGGACGCCCCCTTCAAGCCGCAGCTTGACCGAATCCGGCTAAACCTGTGCGTTCACAGCAGGGCTGCGGATCATCGACATCAGCAGCCCATGGGTCTCGGCGTCAGCGGCCACTACAAGCCCCCGGCCTGCCTGACCGACAGGGGCGCCGTCGATGCCGGTGACTACGCAGCCGGCAGCCCGGCACAGAGCGATGCCGGCGGCGAAATGCACGCTCCCGGACAGGTCGCCGCCGTCAGTGACGTACGCGGCGCGCTTGCCGGCCGCGACCCAGGCCAACGCCAGCGTCGTGGACACGACCCGCGGCCGGAACCGCTCGACGAACTCAGGGTGGGCCAGCAGGTCCACGGCTCGGAATCCGGGCGCGCTCGGGAACGGCGGATCCAGGTTGACGTCCACCAGCCGGGTGGCGGGCGTGGGTGCCAGTTGCTCATCGATCCCGTCGTGCCGCACCCAGGCGGTCTCGCCGTCGGTGAAGAAGACCTCGCCGCTGGACGGGTCGGCCACCGCCGCCGCCCCGTCGCGCAGCGCCACGTTGACGGCCACCAGCATGTTGCCGACGGCGTAGTTCAGCGTGCCGCACAAAGGATCCACCAACCACTGGCGCACAGTGTCGGCCGCACCCTGCTGCCCACCTTCCTCCCCGAGAACCGCGTCATCGGGCCGAGCAGCACGGATGACGCCGAGGATCGTCTCCTCGGCCTCCACGTCGGCTGCGGTGGCGAAGTCACCGGCGCCCTTGTCAATGCGGGTGAGCCGCTGGCCGTACATGTTGCGCACCACGTCCGCGCCGGCACGTGCCCCAGCTATCGCAACCTCAGCATCGTCCGAACTCGCGTATGAGTTGATCACGCCGTGCAGAATATCGGGGCGAAGCCACCAACCCGGCGAACCTATGCGGTCACAGCACTAGCCGGGACGCGGCGCCTGCCTCAGCAGGCTCTGGCAGCATTCCTCGCCGCGGCTGCAGGCAGTGCATTGGTCAGCGCGGCGCGCAGCTGTTCGTCCTCGCGGATCATCGCGTGGTCGGACCCGTAGACGACCAGGCGGCGGTCCCGGGCCGTCAGCGCGGTCAGCTGGTAGTGCTGCTCTGGCGTCAGGGTGGTGGAGCCGAGCCCCGCAGGGCGTCGCTGGCGCCCTTGAGGTCGGCGCCGGTCTCGGCCGAGTGCAGCGCCGCCTCGGCGAGCCGGGTGCGGTCGAGGCTGGTCGGATCGGCGACGGCGAGCAGTCCGAGGACGGCGGACGGCGCTTGGGCCGGGTCCTCGAGGAGAGTGTGGAGCCGGTCGGTGAGCGGGCGCCCGTCCGGGCCGAGTACGGCGATCTCGCGGGCGGCGCGGGCGGTCGTCCAGTGTGACCACTGCTGGCCTTCGCTCCTGTCGAAGACCGAGGCCAGCACAGGGACGGTTCCGGATGCCTCCCCGGTGATGCGCCACAGGGCGAGCACCAGGGCGAGGTCGGTGTCGATCTCCGCCGTGGTGTCGCGGTCGGTGGTGCGGGCGAGCGCCGTTCGCAGGGCGGGGGCGATGCGGGCGGCGGCCGGGCCGAGGTCGGCCAAGGCGTTGGAGGCCTCGACGCGGCCGCGGACACCAGTGGCGAGCGCCGCCTCGGCGGCGAAACAGCGGCCTGGTTTCATTGGTCAGTCCGTGCAGTGCCTGGGCCACGAGCAGCTTGTCGGCGTCGGCCCGCAGGGCTGTGGCGGCCTGCTCGCGCTGCTCCGGCCCAAGGCCGGCGGCGACGGAGGCGATGGCGGTGGCAGCGTAGTGGAACCGAGGCAGGATGGCGCAGAGTTCGGGCAGCGCCCGGGCGGCCTGGGGCCCCACAGCCTGAGCAGGTGGACCAGCCCGGCGGTGTCGTTGTGGTCGGCGTTCGCCGGGCAACCGCAGTCCTTGCGTCCCTCGGGTCCCTCCAGCGCCTTGGCGGCCAGGCGAGCGCGGACCGCGGCGAGCAGTTCCGGGTCGAACGGGAAAGGCACATGGGCCGGGGCGGAGGACCCGGTGGTGCACTGCATGGCGTGCGGGCTTCGGCCGAGAGCCCGGGCTGGCAGCGGGGCGACGGTCTGAGGTGCCACCAGGACGAGTGCGGCGGCCCTGGTCGGACGCCTCGTCGTCCGGTTGCGCGGCGAGTTCGGCGAGGAGGGGCACGGCCTCGGCGGCGGCCGGGCCGATCTTGCCCAGTAGCTGGGCGGCCGTGCGGTCGGCGGCGAGTGGGGCGATGGCGGGGATCAGCCGTTTGCGGGGCGCTGCGGGACAGCATGCAGGCGCGGTCGGCCGCCCACAGCGCCTCGGCCCGCACATCCGGGCGCTTGTCGCGCAGCGCGGTGTCGAGGAGAGTGAGGGCGCTGTCGCGGTCGGCGTCGGTGTCCCGCCTCAGGAGAAGCTCGACGATGGCGCTCAGCGGTTCCCAGTGCTCCTCCGCGTAGCCGGTTGCGGCCGTCGCGTGGGCGGGCAACAGGCCGAGGGCGGCGTCATGGGGCGATGCGAGCCACGGCTCCTGGGGGCCCAGGGCGGCGAACAGGGCGGCCAAGCGCAGCGGTGCGGGCGTGTCCGGGCCGAGCAGGGCGAGGCTCTCGGCGACGGCGCCTGCACGGTCCAGCCGGCTGTACGCGGTGAGGAGCTCAGCCCGGACGACGGGCTCGGTCTCGGCGGTCAAGCGGGTCCGGACAGCGGGCAGGGCAATGCCCGTGTCTCCGGTGTGGCCGACCGGCCGGCTGGCCGCTTGCCGGACGGCGGCGTCCTCATCGGCCAGCAGCGGTATGAGCAGCGGCAGCTGGGTGGTGACGGCGGCGCGGTGCCTGGATCGACGTGGTGCTCGTCCTCGCTCTCGGCGAGGCAGCCGAGCAGCCGCAGCGCGTCGACGGTCTGCCGGCCGCAAGCGGCGATGCGGGCGAGGTAGTACTGCAACCGCATGTGGGGGTCCTGGCCTCGGCGTTGGTAGTGGCATCGGCGGGCTCGGGCCTGGCTGCGGCGTCGGAAGTGTGACCAGTGCAGACGGTGCTCGTTGCTGTGGCAGCGGGGCGTGACGACAACGTGCCCGATCATCCGGCGGATTTCCGGGACGCTGAGGGGTATGAGGTCTTGCTCGTCGTCCCCGCTGCCCCTTTTGCGGCTTCCGCGGCGCGAGTGGCGGTCAGGTAGGCGAGGGCGGCCATCGCGAGGGTGATGTGCCGGTACCAGGCTCGGTAGAGGCGGACCTGGTAGTGGTCCAGGCCGCACTCGCCCTTGGCGATCTGGAAGCACTCCTCCACCTGCCACCTCGCGCCTGCGGTCCTGACCAGGTCTTTCAGTCGGGCCGTGGCGGGACCGTAGCAGACGTAGTAGGCGATCTCGCTGGGGTCGCTGATGCAGCGGCGGGCCAGGACCCAGTGCCCGAAACCGTCCTCCCACTGCGGGCGGATCGCGATCCGGGCCCAGTCGTAGAACCGCTGGCCGTGCGCGCCCGCACCGGCGGAGATCCGTTTCCATGCCTGCCGGGGCATGGCGGTGATCAGGTCCCGGACCTCGGTGTCCGTGCCGCCGGTGGTGGTCACGGTGTCGTTGACCTTGGTGGCCAGCACGTAGGCGACGTGTCGCTCCTCCAGCCAGGCCCGTAGGTGCTTGACCTGGCCGTATGCCTCATCCGCGGTGACCCAGGCGAAGGGGACGCGTGCGTCGATCGCGCGTTGCAGCATCCACTTGAAGTGCTCGATCTTCGTGGCGAAGGGCACCTCGTCGCCGATACCGGCGGCCCGGCACCGTTCCCGGTCATCGGTCCAGGAGACGGGGACGTACAGTTCGCGGTCGATCAAGGCCCGGCCCGTGGCGGAGGCGTAGGCCAGGAACGTGCCGATCTGGCAGTTTTCCGTGCGTCCGGCCGTGCCGGAGTACTGCCTTTGGAACCCGGCGGACTTGACGCCCTTCTTCAGGAAGCCGGTGTCGTCCCCGATCAGGACCGCGTCCTTGCTGCCGATCGTCTCGACGACGAAGTCACGCACGTCGTCGCGGACCGCATTCTCGTCCCAGTCGGCGAAGTTCAGCAGCCGCTGGAAACCGTCCGGGCGACGCTGGCCGGCCTGCTCGGCCAGCGTCCACCCGTTCTTCCTTTCCAGCGGCGCGAGCAACGTGCTCAGGTAGTCCAGAGCCCGTTCACGAGGCTCCGACCTGCCAAAACGCCCCGCGAACCGGGCATGAAGCCCGACTATCCCCTCGGACCAGTCCTCGATCTGCGCGACCGTCAGCGATTCATCACACAGTCAGCCCAACGACCAAGGCGACGACCAGTCACACCACATGCGGTTGCAGTAGTAGGGGGCGGCGTCGGCGCTGGTCGCGTACACGGTGCCCTGGTGCACGATCGAGCTGTACAGCTCCTCCAGTGCGTCCTCGGCGTCCTCGCCGCCTTCGGCGAAGGTGCGCAGCAAGTCGGGCAGGTCTTCGGCGGGGCCGTAGGCGTGGTTCACGGTGGCCCAGGGGTGGGCGTCGAGCCCGGCGAGGGCGGTGGGGAGCTCCATGGCCGTGAACTTCGCAGGACCTCTGACATGTGCCGAGGGCCCGAGGAGTGAGGCGGACACCCGGAGGTGGACAGGGGAGTCCGCTCGCCAGGCAGCCGCCAGATCGGTGGGTTCACGCCAATGTGGCTTGAGTACGCCCGGCGCACCAGGGGGCGCAAAGGGCGCACCATCTGTTGTCGATCTGTGCTCTACGTCACACGCGCCGATAGTGTCGCGGCGAACTTCCAATGGGCAAAGAGAACGGCAGTCCTCCGGCGGCACAGCGTTAACGCAGGTCAAGCTGAGGCTGTCAAGTCAAATGGGGCAGCAGCACTCAGGGGAGGGCAACTCTGTACGTCTGTGCGAGTTCTGAGTGACCGATGGGTAACAGCCGGCTAAAACTTTTTGGTCAACGGCCGTCTCCACGAACGGGCCACTTAGCCCGCTTTGCTGTTCCACGAGAGCAACCGCACTCGGAGCGCCGCCCGGGGAAACGGCACTCACCCCCCTTCAAGCATGAATAGGACCACCACCCTGTGATGAACCACGACGTGGCCAGCCTGGCGCTGGCCCTGGCCGCCGCCGGACGGGCCTTCGCTCCCGACGCGCGGGCCCTGCTGCGGCGGCTCCTGGGTGCCGGCGTCCGAGTGGGAGCAGCAAGCCTGGTCGAGAAGCGGGAAGCGGCTCGCCCCGAGGCGCTGGACGAAGGGAGCCGGTCGTGACGGAGCAGCCCCCAGCCGACTCGGCCGGTACACGCGAACCCAGCCAGATCATGCCCAACGCCTACTGGGCCTTCCTCGCCCTCCACCACAAGCCCTACCTGGAGTACGCCCGGGTGCTGCTGGGGAACGAGGAGGAGGCCGCCGACGCTGTCCACGCCACCTTCGTCCACCTCGCCGCGATATGGGCGCACCTGACGATGCAGCCCAACATGGCTGCCTACGCGTGGGCGCAGCACAAACTGCTCGTCGCCGACGAGCTCATCATCAGCGGCCGTGAACCGGCTGCAAGTGCGACGATGGCGTTCGACCGCGCCACCCGCGCCGCGACCTCCGCGGTCCTTCGCGACTTTCGCGAACAGTTCCGGGCGCAGATGGACGAGCTTGAGAACAGCATCGGTCTGTATGCGGCGATGGACCGGCTTCCGGAGCGGCAGTTCGATGTCATGGTCTTGTGCTACGCCCTGAAGTACACCACCAAGCAGAGCGCCGACACGATGGGCATCACGCCTGCCACTGTCCGCACCCTGCGCTGCAGCGCACGCCGCAGGATCGCCAAGGAAATGGGCCTGGACATCGAACTGGGCATCGAAGATGAGGAGTGATGAGTCCGTGCCCTACACCCCCCGCGCCGTTGACGACCTGCTGGCCCGCGCCAGGGTCTTCCAGGACGACTACACGCCCGCTCACCTCGAAGCAGCCCGCGAACGCCTGATAAGCCACCTCACCGAGGCGCGCTGGGGCCACATCCTGGCCGGCGGCCCCACCGTTCCCCCCGCCCCGGCCAGCCGGCCGACAGCCCTGCACGAACAGGCTGCCCACCAGCTGTGGGCCCTGTCCCAGAACGTCATCACCGACACCGAGGCCGCCGACCACATCGCCCGCTTCCAGGACGCCCGTGATCCCGGCGGCGCCCTCGCCTTCGCCTGCCTCCTGGACCTCGCCCACGTCGAGGACGGCGCCCAGTTCTGGTGGCAGTTCGCCGCCGGAGCCGGCAACCCCACCGGCGCCCTGTGCCTCTACCTCCTCCACCTGCGCCGCGGTGAAATGCGCGATGCCAGCCACTGGGCCAGCCAGATTGGCCAGCTCGAAGAAGCCGACGACGGCGACATCACGCACTACCGGCCGGTGACCCACGAACAGACCCACCCCACCGCCCCCGCCGCCGGCATCACCATGCGCTATGAGACCCGCACCGCCCCCGACGACATCTCCGTCTCCGACGAAGCCGTCAAGGACACCGTCGAACAACTCGGCATGGACCGGCACGAGGAACTGGGACGCATCCTCACCCCCACCGCAGAACTCGCGAAACAGGTCGAGGAACTCGCCACACACTGACCGCGACGGACCCGGCCGCGTCGCCCGAGCGGCGGCGCGGCCGACCACGGCCACGACACGCGGTTCACACTGCCACCACAGGTCCACGTCCGCCGGGGCGGCGCCGGTCTGCGAGGACCACAACCACACCGGCGGGGCCTCCCTGCCCTTCGAGAGGTGCTCCACCTTCAAACGGACCAGAGCGCCCTCCACGATGGGGAGTTCACCCTCGTGTTCCAGCCAGGCCGAGCAGTGGGTCAGTCTCGAGTGGACCCGGTCCCACGCCTGGACCTCGGCCTTGCCGTAGTTCACCGTGTCGGTGGCCGTGGTGATGGCCGGTTCGGGTCAGGTCTCGGACTTGGCGAAGTGGAACTCCGGGTCGTCTTTGGGCGGCCGGCCGTTGACGCCGTGCACCCTCGGGGGTTTCGACAGACGCATCACCCGGTCGCTGCGGATCCGTCCGACCAGCTCAACCGGCAGATCCCGCAGCACCCAGGCCAGGCGGGTGACGTCGTAGCCAGCGTCCATGACGATCGTGATGTCCGGGTCACCGGGCGTCCACTGGCCGGCCACGGCCCTCAGGTGGGCGGAGGTGACCGCGGTCGCGTCGTCCTCAGGCCCGGGCCGGACTACGTCCAGGATCGATGTCCACGACGTAGCACCGGGCTCCAGGACCGCGACGAAGGAGTACGGCCAGCCCGGGATGAACTGCGACGCGGACTTCGCCCGACCATGGACATGGCAGAACAGCCGGTCCGCCGAGCACGGCGCGTCCGACCGCAGCCACGGCGACACATCCACCGCCAGCACGAGACGGCTGCCATCGAAGCGCGGCAGATGCATGTCGGCCAGCAGGGACCGCAACCTGTCGACGTCGATCCGGCCGTGGTTGAGGGCTCCGTACAACGCTCCGTGCCCACGACGATGCTCGGGCACCAGCGTCAGATCCACGGGTGAGAGCACCGGCCCATCGACACACAGCAGTGCGTCCGTCAGCTCGAACAACGCGTCACGCCGGGCAGTCAGACACTCATAGAACTCAGCTCGGAAGCGTGATGCTTCCGCGAACGCTTCCCGCCGGACATCGTGGTGCAGCAGACTCACCCTCCCGGCCTTCGTCGTGGGAACGTGTATTCCTTGGTCGGAGCACATGATCAGGCGAAGGCCGCCCCCACGTCCGGCGAATACCCAGGTGAGCGAACCCGTTCGAGACCCCGTTCGGGATCGTGGCACCATGTACGCCATGACGACCAACCGAAAGGTCCATGCCGCGTAGACGGCCAGGACGCATCCGGGCCGGAATCCCGGACCAGCAGCAGTCACGGCACTCAAGGCCGGCCATCGACCGCCTCTCACCGCGAGTGCTGTCCGAAATCATTCGCCTTGAACGCACGCGGAACTACCTCCAGCCGGGAGATACCAGGGCGGCCTTGCGCCTGTGGAAGGACTACGTCCACCGCCCCGCACGCGAGCTCTGGCACGACGCCGAGTTCGGCAACGTGCACTGGCACTGTTGCGGCAACCCCCTCGAAGGCCGTGCCCTACTGGACGGCGTGATCCGAGCAATGTCGCCTCGCGGAGCCCGCGAACTCCGCAAGATCATCGAACAGCTTGACGCTTTCATGGCCCGGCTGCCTACCCAGCCACAGACCACCGAAGATTAAGAACGAGATGAGTGCATGTCCCGTCTCATGAGATCTTGCAGGGGCACAGCCGTTGAGCTGCGGGGTGACGGCTTCAACCGCGACCTACTGAGGGCAGCGACGAGGCGTTGCGAAGACGCGTGGGCGGTGCGGTTGGCGCGGCTCATGGATCATGGCGAGGGTGATGCCACCTGCATAGGACCTTGTCAGGTTGGCGAGACGCTGACGGCCGGTTTCGCATTGAAGATGGCCGTTTCCTGGTCGGAGGCCGCAGCAGTGGACGTGCTCAGGAAGAGGGGCGCCGCTGACGATCCTGAAGCTCACCGCGGGCGGTCGACCAAACGATCTCGAACTCATCGGCCGACAACAACTGCGGGTCGTGCCCTTCCCACTCAGAGAGGGGCGGTTCCGCGGTAAGAGGCTGTTGTCTTTCCGAGTTTGATGACGGCGTTTTCGCTGGTCAGGGGTAGTGGTGGCGTCCGTGTGGGAGTGATGGATCGTTGTTTTCGTCGCTCTCGTGGAGGTCGCGGATGCCGTCGGTTGTCGGACTGCTGGAACAGCACGAGCTTGCCGCCCGTCGTCGCGTGGACGGGCTGCGCGAGGAAGCCGACCGGATCCAGGCCGAGCTCGCGGCGGCCGAGCAGGAGTGGCTGGAGTGGACGATCGCCCGTGAGCGTGTGGGTGCCGTGCTGTCCGCGCCGGGCGGGTGTCCGGCCGACGCGGTGGCCGCCGAACGACCGGGCGGTGCCGGGACGGATGCCGGGGTGCAGGCGTCCGTGCCGGTGGCGGCGAAGGCGAAGTCGCAGGTTCCGGTGTGGCGCGAGGGGCTGGCCGTGACGGCATTGTCGGCGGACTATCAGCGCATCCTGGCCGCGCTCGCGGACCGGGTCCGTCTCGGTCAGGGCCCGCTGACCTGCCAGGAGATGGCCTCCGCCTTCGGCATGGAGACGGTGCCGGCCAAGGTGGAGGCCCTGCGGTCGAAGGCGAAACGCCTGGTCGCGCGGGGCTGGCTGGCCGAACCTGCACCGGGCCGGTTCACGCTCGCGCGGAGCGTGAGCGGGTCAGGCGGCGGGTCATGATCATGGTCATCGACCAGTAGATCATCGCCTCGGCGCTGGTGGTGCGGCGTTCGTAGTCGCGTGCCAGGCGGCGGCTTCGCATCAGGTGGGCGAAGAGCCGCTCGACGATCCACCGCTTGGGCAGCACCACGAAGCCGCGCCTGTCGTCGCTGCGCTTGACGATCGCCAGGACCAGGGCGAGCGTGGCCAGGCAGTGCTCGACGAGGCTGCCGGTGTAGCCGCCGTCGGCCCAGACGAGTTCCAGCCGGTGGTGGGCATCGGCCGCCCGCTCAAGCAGCACCTTCGCGGCGGCGCGGTCGCCGATGTCCGCGCTCGTGACCATCACGCCCAGCAGCAGGCCGAGGGTGTCGACCACGACATGCCGCTTGCGCCCGTTGATCAGCTTCCCGCCGTCGAACCCGCGGCTGTCGGCGCCGACCACGGCGTCCGCCTTGACCGACTGCGAGTCGATCACGCCGGCCGTCGGCTCCGCATCCCGACCCGCCTCCTGGCGGACCCGGCCACGCAGCCGGTCATGAAACTCCTGGACCAGCACGTGGTCGCGCCAGCGGCGGAAGAATGCATAGACCCGGTCCCACGGCGGGAAGTCGCCGGGCATCGCCCGCCACTTGATCCCGTTGTCCACGAGATAGCGGATCGCGTCCAGTATCGCCCGGTGGCAGTACGCCTCCGGCTGCCCGCCGCGGCCGCGCATCCAGCCCGGCACCGGCAACAGTGGCCGGACCACGGCCCACTCCGCGTCCGTCATGTCCGAGGGATACCGCCGAACACGCTCCGGATGATCGGCCGCATTCCCGAACCTGTGAGCGACACAATCACACGACGGTGCAGCCGAGTTGGACTTCACCGGCGTGAGCACGTACAACTGCGGCAACAGGGTCTCCTGGATCTCGGTTGGCTTCGCAACCCCGAGCTACCAAGAGGCCCTGCCTTCATGCCCGCGGCCAGCCGCGATCACCCGATCGAGACTCCCGTTCGACGCCCACCCCTCAAGATCGGAACGACAACAGCTACTAATGACCAGCTCCGGCCCTGCCTCGGCCGGGAGTCAGTTTTACCCGCCGCCCTGCGGGGCCTTCCCCAGCGCTAGCCCGGGCCAACTACTGAGGTTGAACTCGTGGAGTTGTAGGGGCTGACGGCTCGTCGTCCCTGCGGTATCACCGGAGCATGCGGTATCCACAAGGGGGCGGGCTGACCGCAGAACGACAGCAGTTCCGCCAGGAGTTACGGCTGAAGGCGGCCGAGCGGTTCGCCCAGGGCGAGGCGAGCTCGTTGATCGCCAAGGACCTGCGCGTCAGCGTCCGCTCCGTGCAGCGACGGCGGCAGATGTGGGACGAGGGCGGCCCACGGGCTCTGCGGTCACAGGGGCCGGCGTCACTGCCGAGGCTGAGCGAGGAGCAGTTCGCCCAGCTGGAGGCGGAGCTGGCCAAGGGGCCGGCCGCGCACGGCTGGGAGGACCAGCGGTGGACGCTCGCGCGGATCAAGACGGTGATCGGCCGACGCTTTCATCTGACCTACACCATCCAGGGCGTGCGGAAACTATCCCGCCGGGAATGGGTCAGGTCATCAAGCCTGACGGGTCGATCGTGGAACCGACGCACGTCCGCATGGTCCCGAAACCCGACGGAACGCACAAAACAGCCTTCCCCATAGTGAAATGAAATGACGGTGGAACACGCATGCGGATGTCTCTCACGCCTCCTGCGGCGGAACTGCCGGCCGACCTGCTGGACATCGAACTCTCCGAGGACTACGAGTCGCTGGCCATGGACGCGTGCCAGCTGCTTTCCGACACCGATGCGCTGTTCGTCGTCTCCGGGTTCGGCCAGGAGGAGTGGCCGGTCAGCATCTCGTACGATCTCTCCTCGGTGATCGAGCAGCTCCCCGTGGCGATCGACGCTCTGCGCTCGGGCCTCCTCGCCGAGATCGACCTGTACGGGCAGGGGATCGAGCCTGACCTTCGTACCCGCGGGGGACGCGACGGAGATCCGATGCACCTCGGGCACGGCATGGCGTCCGGATCCCGACCGGGAGGTCCTGTCACGTGCGGAAGCACTGGAGCTTCTCACCGGTCTGGCCCGTGATTTCGGGGCAGCCCTACGGCGGGCCGCTCCCGAGGTCGCGCTCCGTACGCCCTTCGCGAAGTGGTAGCCACGCGGGGCGAATGGGACTGATGTCGTCATGCTGTTCAGGGCGCTGTACAGAGCGGCGAGGGAGTCAGGCATCGCAGCCCCCGGCGCGCACCAGCTCACACGCGGCCGCGCGCTCAATGTCCGTTGAGAATGCTCAACCTCTCCCGCGAGAGGGCATCGCTGTCCTGTCTCAGCGGTCCTGTCGCACCGGACCCGACGATCGGCCAGGGGCCGGAGGCCTCTTCCGGACCCGGACGCCAACCTGTATCGGCGGGCCTTCTCACGGACCTGGCAGCGCAGGAGCTCGTGGATGACCTGGTCCGTTCCGTCGTCCCGCCAAGCGGCGAAGTAGTAATACGTCGCGCTCTTGGGCGGCAGGTCGTGCGGGAGGTAGGCCCACTGGCAGCCGGTCCGGCCCTGGTAGAGGATCGCGTTCACGATCTCCCGCATCGCATAGGCGCCCGGGTGGCCGCTGACCGGGCGGTGCCGGTCCTTCCACGCCGTGATCACCGGCTCGATCAACGCCCACTGCCCGTCCGACAAGTCACTCGGGTACGGCTTGCGTTCAGTCACCTCATCACATCAACAGATCAGAGACCGGGAGCCAGCCGATTCAGCCCGCACCCACACCATCAGGCGACACCAGAACCACCCGAAGACTCACGAACCGCCCTCTCACAACGCGCTCGCAGCCAGCGGGCCGGGCTTTGGAACACTTGATGGGGGTGCACCTGGCGCGCGAGCGGCAACCGTGTCCTGTGCAGGCAGGTTGCCGAGGGCATGAACGACGAGAACGTCATCACCATCGAGATCCGGGTCCACGAGCCAGCCGCCGTCCAAGCCGCCCAGCGGATCTCGGAGCTGTTCCTCTCCAGCGGCCCGTGCCGGCCGCGCCGCACCCCGAGCGAGGCCGAGATGCAGGTGCTGGTGTACGCGGACGTCCACCGCAGCCCGGACGGGGGCGGCTACCTCGAACCTGAGGAGCGGGCGGAGGGCGCAGGCGCGTTTCTGCGGTGAACCCGCTCCCCCGCCGGAGTGTGAGCCCCCGACCTCGTTCGGCCCGGCGGCCGGTGACGCGCTGTCACCGAGCTCATGATCAAGAACTTGCGTCGGGGCCTCATGACCGCCACCCTCGCCTTCGCTGTTCTCGCGCCCGCCTCCCCCGCACAGGCGACGAGGTCACCCTCATGGACGGGATCACCGTGCTGCCGGTCGCGGACGAGATCCGCGAGGGCTACCAGCGGGAGCTGTACCCGCACTGGAAGGACGACGACAAGAACGGCTGCACCGCCCGCAACGACGTCCACATCGCCAAGGCCATCGAGGCACCGACCGTCGGTGCCGGTTGCGTGCTGACCGGAGGGGTGTGGAACTCCTACTACGACGACGTCCTCCAGGTGGGGCTGGATGGGCAGACCTAGACTGAGCTGCGGGAACACGGCGGGGGAGTGAAGTCATGGATGTCGGTGGGCGCGTGAGCGGTGTGGTGAAGGCTTCGCTGATCGCCGCTGCTCGGGCTGGGGACACGTTCCTTGTGAAGCAGCTTCTGGAGGACGACGGGGACGACGGGGACTACGACGAGCGGACCGCCGCGTTCGCTGTGGCTGTCCAGGCGTTCCACGGTGACGTCGCTGAACTGCTACTCGCGGGTGGGGCGGATGCCAGCAAGTGCGCGCCGGACGAGCTGCTGCCCCTGCGCGAGGCGGTTGATTCGGGTTCGCCCGCGCTGGTCGACGCCCTTCTGACCCACAGCATCCGGGACAGGTACGCGGCGTCCGAGCTGATGGAGATGCGGGATCTCGCGAGCAGTTGGCACGAGGCGGGGGCCGAAACCGAACTGCGGCGCCGCACCGGATCCCAAGACGATCTTGTCTATACCCGAGTCCAGGACGATGAGTACTACACAGTCGGCGAGCTCACTCTCGGCGGAATGACCGTGCGAGACGGGCACGGGGCGATCCTCACGCGCCTGGAGGAACTGCTCGGCATCCGTACCTCGTGCGAGGAACTCATCACACGCGCCTTGGACCGCGACAAGGACCACGCAGCGTGGGGACGGGCCGCGATTGTGCTGTCTCACCGACGTGAGCAGGAGACCTGGACGGCCGCCGAGACCTTGCGCGCTGATGCGGACCCGTCCCGCCGGTTGTTCGGTGCCGAGCTCATGCGGCTGATCGAGCTCTTCGCTGACAGCCACGCGGAAGAGTTCTGCGTTCTCGCCGTGGCCGCCCTCACCGACTGGTCGGCAGAGGAGATGGACGACGTCGTTCTCGCAGAGGTGCTGCACGGCCTCTATTCGTCCGCCGGACCACGTGCCGAAGCGGCCCTCCTGGCACAGGTCGGCCACCACGACGCCGGCGTCCGGCGAGCGGTGGCCGCCGGGCTCGGCACGCGCTCGGACTCCACATACCTGTCCGACGAAGCTCGTGAGGGACTCCTGGTGCTGATGAGCGACCCTGACACAGACGTACGGATCGCGGCTTGCCTCAGTGTTGGCGCGGTCGGGAACGTCGATCTCGCGCTGACCGATGCCATGGGCGCTCTCCTCGACCACCCGGAGCGCCGGGTCCAGCTTGTTGCGGTCTACGGTCTCGCACTCCACAACGACGAGCGGTGCGTGGAAGGGGCAGACCGTTTGGGCCAGCCGCGGCCAGGCTTCCACAATGAGGAGATGGCCTGCCTCGACGCGGCGTGGCGGTATCGATGGCGCCGCGACGACAACTGACGTCAGCCTGCCCCTGCTGTCAGGTGCTTCGGAGCCAGGAATGCCGCACGGCTCGAATAGCGCTCCCCGCCAGCTGGGGCTTCGGCGTGGACGGCGGCGCGGCGTGAGGCGTACGCGAACGACCAGGGTCAGGCGGCTTCCCTGGTGGCGGTGACGGCCCGCTCGAACCGGTCGAAGGCGGACCAGGATCCGGCGGAGTGGTTGCCGCCGTCCGCGGACGCGCTGCGCCGGTACGGCGCGGAGTGGACCGCGACGAAGCTCCGTTGGGGCCTCGCGGTTGACGCGGCTGAGCGGGACCGGCTGCTCGACGTCGCGGCCGGCTGCGGCGGCACGGACGTGGAGTTCACCCGAGCACCGTAAGAATCCCCTCCACCAAGGACCCGAAAGGCGTCGTCAAGACGAGCCCCCTGGTGATGGGCAAGCCCTACGAAGGCCTGATCGGTACCCGCAAGGTCACCTTCACTGCCGGGCGCCAAGGCTGGTGGAACCACACCAGCCTCAACAAGTAGCAGCCCCATACATCGGGCGCTGCAATGCGTGGCGGCCGTCAGGTCTTCGGCGCCTTGACCGCGGCTCGCCATGCCGTCACTGGATAACCAGCGACCACCCGCGCGGCCCCTCCGGTGGAAAGCTGGCGGGGCCGTGTGGGGGCACCGCTACGCCACCGGGGTGATCGACGCAGAAACGCATGAGCGGATCGACGTGCTGCCCGACCGCACGGCCGACACGCTGCAAGCGTGGCTGCGCGGGCATCCGGGCATCGAGGTTGTCTGCCGAGACGGCTCCACGACCTGCGCCGAGGCCATCCGCCGCGCCCTGCCCGGCGCGGTCCAAGTCGCCGACCGGTGGCACCTGTGGCACAACCTGTGCGAAGCTGCCCTGGCCGAGGTGAAAGCACACATCATCTGCTGGGCCGCCGTTCTGGACACGCCCCTCTACAACGGGCCCCGCGCGCAGACGACCCTGGAACGCTGGCACCAGGTCCACAACCTGCTCGGACAGGGCGTGGGCCTGCTCGAATGCGCCCGCCGACTGCAGCTGGCCCTGAACACCGTCAAACGCTACGCGCGGGCCGAGAGGCCCGAGCGGATGCTCCGGGACCTTGACCCGGAATCTTGGACACGGGCTATGCGGCTTGGGCCAGGGTAGTTGATGTTGTGTCGAGTGCTGTCTCGTAGGCGATGGGACTGCGTTGTCCGAGGCGGGAGTGACGGCGTCGGGTGGTGTAGCGGTGCAGCCAGCGGAACGCGTCGAGGCGGGCCTCGCGTTCGCTGGACCAGTGCTTTCGGCCTTGAAGCGTTTCTCGTTTGAAGGTCGCGTTGAAGGACTCGGCGAGCGCGTTGTCCGCCGAGCTGCCGATCGCGCTCATGGACTGGCGGACGCCGGCCCGGCGGCAGGCGTCAGCGAAGGTCCGGCTGGTGTACTGACCAGGCCCCGTGGTCGGTGTGCATGACCGCCCCGGCGAGGCTGCCGCGGGTGCGTTCGGCGGCGGCCAGGGCGTCGGTGACGAGGTCGGTGCGCATGTGGTCCGCGATCGCCCAGCCGGCCAGGCGGCGTGATGCGAGGTCGATGACGGTGGCCAGATTGAGGAACTTCCCGCCGTCGAGGGGGAGATAGGTGATGTCGCCGACGTACTTCGTGTTCGGCTCGCTCGCCGTGAAGTCGCGGCCGATGAGGTCCGGGGGCCTTCGCTGCCGCCGGGTCCGCAACAGTGGTGCGTTGCCTGCGGCGCAAGCGCACGCCCGTCAGGCCGGCACCCCGCATCACCCGCGCGATCCGCCTGTGGTTGACACGCTCGCCCGCCTCGCGGAGCTCGGCCGTGATCCTGGGGACGCCGTAAGTGCCGTCCGACTCGCAGTGCACGGCCCGTATTCGCGCGGCGAGGCGGGCGTCAGCCACCTGCCGGGCGGCCCGGTCCGCGGCTGTCCGACGCCAGTAGCAGAAGCTGGAGCGGGCGATGCCCAGGATGGTGCACAGCCGCTTCACGCCGTAACGGCGCTGATGGTCGGCGACGAACTGGAAGCGGTTCACCAGCGCGTCTCCCCGGCGAAATACTTCGCCGCTTTGCGCAGGATCTCGCGCTCTTCCTCCAGCTCGCGGACCTTCTTGCGCAGAGCGGCGTTCTCGGCCTCCAACGGTGTCGGCGGCTCGGTCGGCACCTCCGCCCGGCGCCCCCGCGGCCGGCTCGCACCAGCGGCACGGACCCAGTTCCGCAGGGTCTCGGGGTTGATCCCCAGATCGGCGGCGACCTGCCTGATCGTCGCCTCGGGCCGCGACTGGTACAGCGCGACCGCGTCCGCCTTGAACTGCGGCGGATAGTTATTCATGACCACGAGATGTCCGTTCTCAGATCCTCAGGATCCAGTGTCTCGTGTGTCCAGGATCAAGGGTCAAGGCCCACCGCGCGCTGAACTCGGTGCTGCACACGATCGCCGTCTGCCAGATCCGCGACGGTGGGCGCGGGCAGGACTACTACCTCCGCAAGAGCAGTGAGGGGAAGACGCCTTCGGAGGCCCGCCGGGCCCTCGAGCGACGCCTGTCCAACGTGATCTACCGGATCATGAAACGAGATCAGCGGAACCACCTCGCTCATGCCGCTTGACACACAGAGGCGCTATCAGGTCATGTTCCACCCGGCCGGAGCCCTGGAGCCGGGCCCCGGCAGTCGGACAGATCAAGGCAAGGACAGTCCAGCAGGACGTCAGGCAGTGACTGGGTCACGACCACCAGGGACCCGCATATCACTATGACTTTCAGTGATCGTGGAGATCGTCGACTTGGACACCTCAGCGCCGTAGACCACGGCCAGGTGAGCCGATATCCGCTTGGCGATGACGGTTGGCCATGCCCTTGACATCTCAGTCTCCAAGATCCCCGACCTCTTCACCCGCGATCAGCTCTGCGTCTCCTCGCGGCGTCCCATAGCGGCTGCATCGGGTACGACGAGCAACTTGCCGGTGGTACGCCGGGCCTCCAGATCGCTGTGGGCCTGGGCGGCCTCGGACAATGCGTAGCGGCCCGTTACGGTGACCTCAAGCGCCTTCGAGCGCACCCACTCGAACACATCGGCGGCCCGTCGGAGCAGTTCGGACCGATCGGCGATGAAGTCCCCGAGGCTGGGCCGGATCAGGGTCAGCGAACCGCCGTGGGCGAGCCGAATCGGATCAAACGGCGGCACGGCACCACTTGCCGCGCCGAAGAGCACGAGATGGCCGCGGGTTCGCAGGCTGGCGAGGCTCGCATCGAAGGTGTGCGCGCCGACGCCGTCGAAGACAACCGGCAGTCCCTGACCGCCGTTGAGTCGCCTCACCTCAGCTGCGAGATCGTCAACTGCGGAGGAAAGGATCACCTCAGCGGCCCCGGCACGCTTCGCCAGCTCGGCCTTCGCCGTGGTCGACGTCGTGCCGATCACCCTGCCGCCGAGATGGGTGACGAGCTGGGTCAAGAGCAGCCCCATGCCACCAGCAGCCGCATGCACGAGCACCGTGTCGCCCCCCTGCACCGGGTAGGCGTCCTTGACGAGATAGTGCGCGGTCATGCCTTGGAGGAGCACGGCGGCGGCTGTTTCGAAGCCGATATCGTCGGGCAGCGGCACCAGCAGGGAGGAGTCCACAACGGCCTGCTCGGCATACGTGCCGGGTATCTCCACCCAGCCGACCCGGTCCCCGACTGCGACGTGAGCGACGCCGGGTCCGACTTCGACGACCGTGCCGGCGCCCTCAGTGCCCGGGGTGAAGGGCAGCGGGAGGCTGTACCGGCCTTCGCGGTGGTAGACGTCGAGGAAGTTGACCCCGGATGCGGCGACCTCCACGAGCGCCTCGCCCGGACCCGGCCGCGGCTGGTCCACCTTGGCCTCCTGCAGCACCTCGGGGCCGCCCACTTCGTACACCTGAATCGCCCTCATGACCCTCCAATTAACGGCTCATCCACCACCAACCCCGTTGATGGCGATCCGATTCCCGGCAAGCAGACCAGCCCGCCACCCCCGCCGAGAGCTGAGACGCCTGCTTTGCACCCGGGTCGGGGACAGGAGACCGAGGTCGTCAAGGGCCGGCGAATGCACCACCCGCCGCTTCCGCACCGCCGTACGGCCCCCCACAACCGGCGTAGCCTCCGGCAGCTCCACCATGCGGCGCACGAAATCGACCACCGCCTCCGGATGCTCCTCCGGCCTCGGGAACCAGCCCATCCGCTGGTACGACTTCAACGCCAGCAGCAGGGCCAGTTGATCTCCATCCGTATCCAACCGCTACGCCGCCCACGCCGCCTCGTGCCGCGCCGGCACGAAGAACAGATGCAGCTCATGTGCACTGACCAGCCGCTTGAAACTCGGACACGCAGTCCGCTCGGCAGCCAACGACGTTCCAGGTACCCGCGCCGCATCGTGCCGCCCGAGATCATGCCGCGAGGCAGAAGGCCCTTAGAGGTCGTTTTCAGATAATTTGCGTCGCCTCTGGCGCCCCACCTCAGTCCTGGCGCCTCTTGCGTCTCACTTTCAGGAGCGTCGACCTGGGTTGAATAGATGGAATCAGCGCCTCTTGGGATGAGACAGACTCTCTGGGACAGGACAGGCATTACGGTTCTCCCAGGCGCCTCGTTCGACACGCGAACACCTCGATACTCGCCTGTGCTGCCTGGCAGCAGGCCCGAATGGGGAGAGACGGGCTTCGTCGATGAAAACGACCTCTTAGAGGACGTTAAGTCCGTTTCTGGTAGCGGCCTCGTCCGGGCTGGGTGAGGAAGCCTTGGCGGGTGAGGCGTCCGAGGCGGCTGCGGGTGATGTTGACGGATGCCTCGTCGGTGGGCATGTCGAGGAGTTCGTGCAGCTCACGGGCTCGGAAGACCTGGTCGGGGTGCTGGTTGAAGGCGTTCACGATGGCCTGGTAGGCGGTGTTCGTCTCGGGTGGGCCTGGGTCACCTCCAGCGGGTGCAAGTTCGGCGATGACCTTGGCGGTGGTGGCCAGGTCCGCGAGTCGCGCTTCGGCCTCGGCCAGGGCGGCGGTCAAGTGCTGGATCTGGTCGCGTAGTTCAGCGGCCCGGGCGGTGGTCTCGTCGTGCTGGGCCTGGAGGCCTGCCAGGAGCTCGGCGACGTTCACGCGGCCAGCCCGAGGGTGTCGCGCCAGGCCGGAGACGGTGTGGTGAGGCGGCGGGCCATGTTCGCGATCGAGGCCCAGTAGACGCGTGAGGCGGAGTTGTCGGGCCGGTGGTCGTACTCACGGGCGAGGCGGCGGTGCAGCATCAACGTGCCGTTGACCTGCTCCACGATCCACCGCTTGGGCTGCGGAATGAAGCCTTTGCCCTGGTCAGCGGGGTTTCGGCGGACGATCTCGACGTCGATGTCCAGCAGTGCGCCGTGGATGAGGACCTCGTCCTTGAAGCCCTGGTCCACCAGGGCTTTCTCCAGGCGGTTGCCGCACCGCTCGGCGGCCTGGTCGAGCAGGGCGGTGCCGGCGGCGTTGTCATGGGCGGAGGCGTCCAGCACAACAACGCCGATGACCAGCCCCAGGACGTCGACGGCCAGTCCCCGCTTGCGGCCCGACATCCTCTTGTGCGCGTCCAGCCCCGTCGTGGTCTTCGGGACACCCGCCGCGGCGCGGACGGACTGGGTGTCGATGATCACGAGGGACGGGTCCTCTAATCGGCGGGCTCTCTCCCTCACCTGGCAGCGCAGGAGTTCCTGGATGCGCTGGTCGAGGCCGTCCTGGCGCCACAGCGTGAAGTAGTAGAACACCGCCGACCAGGCCGGCAGGTCATGCGGCAGGTAGCGCCACTGGCAGCCCGTCCGGTTCTGGTAGAAGATCGCGTTCACGACTTCCCGCAGGTCGCAGGACCCGGGATCACCGGTCGCCGACCGTGCCACCCGGTCCTGCTTCCAGGCCGCGATCATCGGCTGGATCAACGCCCACTGCTCGTCCGATAAGTCGCTGGGGTACGGCTTTCTCTCCATGGCCCGCATCTCAGCATGGACATGTCTAGCAGGTGTCCGGCATGGCGATCAGTACCACGATCGAGCGATCACGAACCGAGGAAGAACGGACTTAACGTCCTCTTAGAGGTCGTTTTCGTCCGATGTTTCATCCTGAGATGAGCTGTTTGGTGGGCTTCTTCGGGTCGCGCCAGGAAATGGTGTTCTCGCTGGTGAGGCGGCGGGCCGTGAGGTGGGTCATGGCGATGTGGACGATGGCTTCGGAGCGCGGGGGCAAGGCTTCGTAGTCGCGGGCAAGGCGTCGGTGGAGCATGAGCCAGCCGTAGGTATGGGGGTGAATCCCCTGGTCCCGGGCTTGCGGATGGTGATCTCCATGTCGATGCCGAGTGGGGCGGCGCTCAGCGAGGTGCCGGCGGTAACCGCCGTCGCCCCACAGCTTGCGGATCGCAGGGTGTTCGGCGGCGACCTGGTCCAGGAGTCGGGTGCCGGCTACGGAGTCCTGCACGCTCGCCGCGGTGACCAGCACGGCGAGGAGCAGGCCGAGCATGTCGGTGACGATGCTTCGCTTCCTGCCGACGATCTTCTTGCCGGCGTCGATGCCCTGGCTGCGGGCGGGGGCGCTGGTGGACGTCTTGACGCTCTGCGCGTCGATCACGCAGGCCGTCGGCTCCGCGTCCCGCTCGTCCTTCTCTAGCAGAAGCTGCCGGAGCAGGCCGTTGAGCTGGGCGAACACACCCTCGTCCGCCCATTTGGCGAAGTAGCCGTAGACCGTGTTCCAGTGCGGGAAGTCGTGCGGGAGGTAGCGCCACTGGACCCCGGTGCGGTCGACATACAAGATCGCGTCCATGATGTCGCGCAGGTCGTGCTCGGGCGGCCGGCCGAAGTCCAGGGCCCGGCCGCGGCGCTCGAAACGCCACGCGACCAGGACCGGCTCTATCAACTCCCAGCGGGCATTGGACAGATCACTCGGATACGGACGTCGCTTCGGCATGCTTCCGGCGTACCGCGCCGGACCGAATGCGCCCAGGCGCACACCCGCGAAGCTGGAAGCACACGACCTCGGAGAACGGTCATCCTGGGATGAGACAGGAACACGTGGCCTTTCGCCCCATTAGCCACCCCACCCGTCCCCGCAGGCGTCGATCGCCGCCGCAACCTCACCTGCACCGCAACCTCGCCGACCGCGTGCGGGAGAAGGCTACGGTCAGGACGCGATCGCCGCCGAGAGGGGCCGCAGCCCCTCCACGGTCAGCCGGGAGATCCGGCGCAATCGGCACCCCGTAAACGGGCAGTACCGCCCCTTCGCGGCCCAGGCCCGCGCCGATGACCGCCAGCCCCGGCCCCAACCGCGAAAGATCAGCCGGAATCCCGAGCTGCGGGCCGCGGTCCAGGCCGGGCTGGACAGCTGTGGAGCCCGGAGCAGATCTGCGAGGCTCTGCGGGCGCAGCTCCCGAACCGGCCGGAGATGCACGTGGTCCACGAAACCGTCTATCAGGCCCTCTACGTGCAAGGACGCGGCGAACTGCGGCGGGAGCTCGCCGGAGCCCTGCGGACCGGACGAGCCCGCCGCAAGCCTCACCGCCAGACCCAGCAGCACGGCCCCGCTGCGCCGAGCCGATGGTCATGATCAGCGAGCGTCCCGCTGAGGCGGAGGACCGGGCGGTGCCCGGGCACTGGGAAGGCGACCTGATCATCGGCAAGGACAGCGGGTCCGCGATCGGCATCCTCGTCGAGCGCGCCACCCGCTACGTGATGCTCGTGCACCTGCCGAACGGCCGGGGCGCCGAGCAGGTCCGCGACGCCCTCCAGGAGACTGTCAAGCGGCTGCCCGCCCGCCTGAAACGGTCCCTGGTATGGGATCAAGGCTCGGAGATGGGCCCGCCATCACGAGTTCACCGTCGCGACCGACGTTCCGGTCTACTTCTGAGCCCCGGCCAGTCCCTGGCAACTCGGCTCGAACGAGAACACGAACGGCCTGCTCCGCCAGTACTTTCCCACGGGCACCGACCTGGCCGTCCACAGTCGTGCGCACCTCGACGCCGTCGCCGCCCAGCTCAACGGCCGCCCACGCAAAACGCTCGGCTGGGAAACCGCAGCCGAGCGCCTGCATAAACTGCTCGCGGCCTGATCAAACCGACCACGTGTTGCGACGCCCCCTAGAAACCGCCAGCTGGTCCGGGGCCCTTCACGCTGGCGACCGACCGACTACGGCATCACCCGTAGTCCTCGACCAGCTCCGTGACGAATACGAGCAGCGCTTCGGCCCGGTGGCGGTCCTCCCGCTGGTTCCGCAGGGCGTGTTCGAGTTCCCGGAGCGTGGCGAGGGCCTGGGGCCTGCGGTCTCTCACCTCGTCGAGCAGAGGCGAGGTGACCAGGTCGAGGCAGCGGCTGAACAGAAGCCGTGTTGCCGGCGCGGGCGGAGCGGGGTCCGGCGCGGCGAAACCACTGGTCAGGTAGCGTACCGGATCCGTGAGGCTCCAGCCGACGACAGCGCCGTGCTGCACGAGCAGCGCCACATCGGGTGCGATGCCGATGCGGGCTTCCAGCGGCGCGTCCAGTACGTCGAGGTCGCGCAGGCAGGTGAGTACGTTGTCGCCCGGGCCGCGGCAGAGGTCTGAGGTCACTTCCAGGCGGAAGTCCCGGACCTCGTCCGCGCGGAGACCGCCCGGGTGTACGGCGGGGAGGTCAGGAACCCGGGCGACGTCCTCGTCGTCCGCTGCCTCGGCTGGTACCCGGAACTCGGCGCCGACCAGTTCCCGGCTCGCCGGATCGAAGCGGAGCTCGTCGGGCGTGTCCCACAGCCAGTCCTGACTGCCGAAGGTGGCGAGCTGGAACCGTTCGCGCTCCTTCACGTCCGTGTATGTCGCGACGCGCACACGGAAGTCCCGGAAGACGAAGCCGGGTGCGGTCGTCAGCGGTTCACCCGTGACGGTCGCGGTCCAGTCGCCGTCGATGGTGAGTCTCATGCGGTATCCCGCCTCATCGGATCTGTACGGCCGGAGCCATGTAGCCGTTCTTGGCGGGAATCCTGCCCTCCACGATGTCGGTGTGGGTAATCGGGCCGCCAGGATCGGTGGGCAGGCCGCCCGTCGCCCTTGCCCCGGAATCGCCTAGGACACCGGACGGACCGTACGCCGTGATCGCATTGCCCGCCCCGGGCGGACCGCCTGTCGTCACCACGATGTCCTCGCCCTGCCGGAAGATCAGGTTCCCGCTGTTCGCCGTCGAGTGGTACACCGCGTCCGGGTTCTTCAGGATCTCAAGGACCCGCTCGTCGCTGAAGCCGTGCCCGGTGTCGCCGTGGTAGTTGCCGGCCTTCTTGAACTTGCCGTCCTGTGCCCTTTCGATGACGTCGTTCATGGCCTTGTTGGCATCTTCCCTCGCCTTGGCGGCCTTCTCTTCCTTCGTGTATTTGGGCATCAGACCCAGCGGGTCCCAGCCGTCCAGGGGGTTGGACACGTACGCGACGGGGTTCGGGGCGGGGGCCAGGCCGAGGGGGTCAGGAGAGACGTAGCGGCCGGTCTCCGGGTCGTAGTGGCGGAAATGGTTGTAGTGGAGGCCGGTCTCTGGGTCGTAGTACTGGCCGGGGAAGCGGAGCGGGGTATGGGCGCTGCTGTCGCGGGCCCAGGCGGTGGTTCCCCACAGAGTGGCCCGGGAGCGCCAAGCGATGTGGCCAGTCTCGTCGAGCAGTTCGGTGGGCGCGCCGATGAGGTCGGTGGCGATGGCGAAGAACCTGCGGTCGACCTCCTCCTGGCGCTCGTCGGCCGTCAGGATGCGCTCGGTCTGCGCCAAGGGCACGTCGCCGCGGTGGTCCCAGGTGAGGGCGACTGTGTGGGGCTGGTCCGGCCGGTGGCTGATTTGCTCGCACAGCGTCAGGCCGTCCCAGGTGAAGCGGACCTCCTCGGCCACGCTTTCTCCGTCCGCCGTCAGCCGCTGCTTGGCCACGCGGCGGCCGAGCGGGTCGAATCGATACCTCCAGCGGGTTCCGTCGGGGGTGGTCACAGAGGTGAGGCGGTTCTCCGTATCCCATGTGTAGCGCCAGGTGTCCGGCTTCCGGGAGAGCCGGGTCTTCTGCCGCAGAGTGACCCTGCCGAGGGCGTCGTACTCGAACCGGACGCCGCCGGCCTGGGTGATGCGGGTACCGGTGTACGTGCGCGGTCCGGTGGCTTCGCCGCCGGGGTGGCTGGAGGGCCAAGACGCCGAGGTCTGGTTGCCAGCGGTGTCGTACGCGTACCGTTCCGTCCAGCCACGGGCGTGGACGGCCGTGACCCGGCCCGCCCGGTCGAGGTCGAAGGTCCTGGTGCCCGACAGTCCGTCCGCTGCGGACGTCAGACGGCCGTCGGCGCGGTAGGCGTAGGCTCGGCTATTGACGGAGTGCCCTGCGGCGGTGACGTGCTGCTCGCAGAGCCGTCCGGCCTCGTCCCAGGCCGAGGCCATCGTGATCGCGTCGCCGAAGGCGCGGCTCAGTTCGCGTCCGGCAGCGTCATGCGTGAAGTCGACGTGGTGGCCGCCGGTGGTGAGGCGACGGGTCCGTCCGTCGGCGCCGTAGGAGTAGGAGGTGACGTGCCCCGTGGGGGTGGTGCGGCGCGTGCGGCGGCCGGCCGTGTCGTAGGCATAACTGATGGGACGACCGTTGACCATCTCGGTCTTGGTGCGTCCGCGCCGGTCATACTGGTAGCGCAGCTCCCCCTCGGGCCCGGATGCTTCCAGCAGGCGTCCGGCCCTGTCGTAGGTGTAGTGCGTCACCCGGCCGTCGACGTCCTTGGTGACCGCCTGGCCGAGCAGGTCGCGCTCGAACGCGATGGTCCCGCCAAGCGCGTCGACACGTGCGGCCAGGGCACCCGCGGCGTCCAGCCGGTACGTGAGCGTACGGCCGTCGAAGTCCGTCTCGGAGACGACGTTGCCGGCGGCGTCGTAGGAGTACGTCCAGGTCAGCCCGTGCGGATTGGTGACGCGGGTGAGGCGCAGCGCGGAGTCGTGCTCGAACTCGTAGCGGGCGCCGTCGGGCTCGGTGCGGGAGACGGGCAGATCACAGTGGGTGTATTCGTAGCGCGTGACGCCGCCGGCGGCGTCGGCGCGGGAGAGCAGGTTGCCCTCGCCGTCGTACGTCCACGATTCGGCCCCGCCGTCGGGGCCGGTGCGCCGGGCGAGTCGCCCGTCGGCATCCCACTCCAGGAGGGTGACGCCGCCCACCGGATCGGTGATGCGGACCGGGCGGCCGAGGGCGTCGCGGTCCGTGCGGGTCACGGCGCCGGCCGGGTCGGTGACTTCGACGGGCAGTCCTGCGGCGTTGCACCGCACGTGGGTCGTGGCCCCATCGGGGTCCGTGAGCGAGGTGAGACGGGCGGCGTGGTCGTAGGTGTAGCGGGTGGTGGCACCGGCCTGGTCGGTGACCGCGGTGCGGTTGCCGCCCTCGTCGAACTCGTGGAACAGGCGTGAGCCGTCCGGCCCCACCACCTCCACGGGCAGTCCGAACCGGCCGCGTACGGTGTCCAGCTCACTGCCGTCGGGGCGGACGGCGCGGACGACGCGGCCCTCCTTATCGTAGGAGAACGCAGTCGTGCGGCCGAGGGGGTCGGTGCGGGACAGCAGGTTGCCGCGCGCATCGTAGGTGAAGCGGGTGGTGTGGCCGAGAGGGTCGGTGAGAGCTAGCAGCTTGCAGCCGGGACCGAACAGGTGCCGGGTCGTGTGCCCCTCGGAGGTGGTGACCGTGGTGATGTGCCGGCCCGTCCGCGGATCCGGGTCGGTGTACGACAGGGTGATCTGGATATGGCCCGCCTCGCCGCCCTCCGCGACCACGCGGTCCAGGTCGTCGTAGACGTAGTCGTAGCGACTGCCGTTGGAGTCGGTCCAAGCGATCACCCGGCGGCGGTCGTCGTACGCGAAGGTGGTGGTGGCGCCGGACGGCTTGGTGACCGTGGTGAGGTCACCGCCCTCGTAGCCGTACGCTATCAGGAGCAGGTCCGCGCCGTCCTGGCCTGCTCCGGCCAGGGCCAGGGCGGTGACCAGGCCGTCGGAGACCGACACGTTCATCCGGTGGCCCGCCGAGTGCACCAGGGCCAGCGGCACACCGTCCGCGTCGCGTTCGACGGTGATGGTGTGGCCGTTGCGCTCGCTGATGCCCGATAGCCAGGCTTCGCCGTCACCGCCCGGCTCGCTGCCGAACGGACCGGCGAAGTGGAAGACGAGACCGCTGTCGGGGGCGGTAACCGTGTAGTCGCCGCTGCCGTCGCGGGCGAGCAGGGCCCGGCTGTTGCCCTTCCGCGGTCGGGTGGGCACCTCGGGGACCGGGTGCGCGTAGGGGATCAGCAGCCCCTCGGCGGTGACGTGGACCACGCCGGCCGCGTCGATCTGCAGGCGCTCGTCGACGGTGGAGGCCCATGCGGGACCCAGAAAGCGACCGACGGCACAGCCGGACTCAGTGCGGCGGGTAAACAGCAGCGGCAGGATGCCCGGCAGCTCGACGTCCGTCTGGGGCAGGTACATCCTGCCCGTGGCGAGGTCCACCGGGTCGCCTGCGGCGCTGCGGTCGCCGTCCGGGGTGCTGTGGGTGCCGTCGGGCGCGTCATTGGCCAGCTTGCGCAACCGCGCGGCCTCGGCCGCTTCGTCGAGGTGTTTGGCGGTGGTGCCGAGTTTTTTTGAGGGAGCCGAGGCCTTTGGAGCCGATGAGTTCGGGGATGAGCTTGCCCACACCTTCGGAGGGATCTTTCATGAACTCGTCGAGCATCTGCTTGCCCGCGTCCCAGGGGTCGTTGGCCATGGTGACCAGCCCGGCGGCCGTCGAGTTCAGGTTCGTGAGGTACTCGGCGGGGTGGGCGAGGTTGTACGGGTCCGTCGGGTTGAGCGCGCGGGCGAAGTTGACGATCCCGGCGGTGCCCTTGACGACGCCGCCGGCCAGGTGGGTCTTGGCGAGTTCGAGGTAGTCCAGGCCGTCGCCGAGCTGTTGGGTGTACGAGGGCTTGGGCGGGGCGGCGTCCCGGGCGGTGCGGACGGCCGCGGCGGTGGTGTCGGCGACCTCGTTGCGCTGTTTGCGGGCGTTGTCGAGTTTGTCCTGCGCGGCGGTGGCCAGTGCTTTGCCCGGGTCGACGAAGTCCTTGGCGTCGACGGGCCGGGGCGGCAGGGGGTCTTCCTTCGCCTCGACCGCGTCCTTGTAGGCGGTGACCTTCTTGTTGTGGTCGGTGCGGGCGTCGGTGGAGACCTTCTGGGCGTGCTCGTACTCCTCCAGGGCTTCTTTGGCCTTGCCCTGGGCCCATTCGACGGTTTCGGCGAAACGATTCATGGCTTCGGCGGCCTTACCGAACGCTTCGGCGGCCTTGAACCAGCGCGGGGGTTCCTTGGCGACCGTCTCGCGGAAGGTGTCCGCTGTCTTGCCCCTCAGCCCTTCGGGCTGCGTCATGGCCTTCAGGCCGTTGCCGACCGACTCGAAGGCCACCTTGAAATCGTCCAGGTGCGAGACCTGGGCGCGGATCTTGGAGATGCTGCCGTAGATGAGTTTCCTGGGGTCGTCGGTCTGGCCGAGTTCGAGTTCGGAGACGTCGGCGCCGAGCTGGTTGGCGGCCGAGCGGGACGTGTCGCGGATCCAGTCCCCGGCCTCGTCGAGTCCGACCTCCTCCGCCAGGTCGGCCGTCTTGTCACCGGCCCACTCGATGGCGTCGCCGACCTGCTCGACCCCGTGCTCGACCTTGTCCTCGATCGAGTCCGGTACGAAGTCCCGCCAGCCCATCAGCTACCGCCCCCGTTGCCCTTCGTCTGCTCCAGCAGGTCCTTCAGCGACCCGATCCTGCCGGTGGAGGTCACCGTGTCCTTCGTGTCCGACCAGGTCTCCTTGATGCCCTGTGCGCCCTTCTCGAATGATTCGGCGCTGTAGTCCGGCTTGTAGACGTCCGCGCTGAAGATGTCGCCCCAGGACTTCTGCTCGATCTCGTCCTCACTGGCGTGCGGATTCCCGTACGCGGCGTTGGCGACGACCTTGAACGCGCCCTGGACGTACTGGTCCTCTTCCCAGACCGTGCCGGCGGCGATGCCGAGGTTCCCCGCCAGGGCGGAGGCGTTCTGGATCAGGGAGCGCACCCCCCACTCCCAGCACTCGCAGAAGTCCTCGAAGTCCTTCGACAAGGCGCCGTGACCGATCTCCATCGCGGTCATCGACAGATTCTCGAAGCCGGCCCCCTGCGAGGCTCCGGCGGCATCGCCGGTCTCGCGCAGTTCCGCTATCGCCGCCCGCAGCCCCCTCTGCACCATGACGACGGCCTGCGGAGAGACCTCAAGGTGACCCTCACCGGCCATCAGGCCACCCCCGCCACAGACCCGGACTCGGTTTCGACGTCCACGGCGTACGCGTCGGGGACGATCCCGGCGACGGGCGGAAACAGCATCGACCCATCCGGATCCGCAATGTTCACCGCGACCCCGGCAGGGCCGTCCACCTCCGGAACGACCGCATCCACCAGACGCGCACCCAGAATTGCCAGAAACGGCCACTCCCGGCCCGCTTCCCC
The DNA here is from genome assembly GCF_000612545.2 of Streptomyces sp. PCS3-D2. GTDB lineage: Bacteria > Actinomycetota > Actinomycetes > Streptomycetales > Streptomycetaceae > Streptomyces. The sequence goes on from NZ_CP097800.1 coordinate 7,470,630, forward strand.
CCGGGCCACGGCGAACCGGGCCAGCGCTTTCTCATCCGTGAACGCATAGAACCAGCGAATCCCACCCGAGAGAGCCGAGATCAACCCGCCCGTGCTATCCACGGAACCATCGGCACGCGGCACCAGCAAGACAGCCCGCCGGAACTCGCCTACCAGACGCCCCGGATCCCCGGTACCCGCCCGCAAGGCGGCTATCTCTGCGCTCAGTTCCATGCTCTGCGTCTCCTTTCACGGTATTTGCCGGGTCTGTCAATCGAACGGTGTAACGACGGTGGTTGGGGTTACTGACGGGCTGCGGAGAGTCGGCCGTCGAAGGTGATGTCGAAGGCGTTCAGTGCGGTCTTCCAGCGCATGGTCCAGCGGGCCTGGCCCCTGCCCGTGGGGTCCAGGGACATGATCGCCATGTAGACGCACTTCAGGGCGGCGGTCTCGTTCGGGAAGTGCCCTCGGGCCTTGACCGCCCGCCGGATCCGCGCGTTCACGGACTCGATCGCGTTCGTGGTGCAGACGATGCGGCGGATCTCGGTGTCGAAGCGGAGGAACGGGGTGAACTCCTCCCACGCGTTCTCCCAGAGCCGCACGATCGCCGGGTACTTCTTGCCCCAGGTGTCGACGAACTCGGCGAACCGCTCCAGTGCGGCTTCCTCGGTCGGGGCGGTGTAGACGGGCTTGAGGAGCTTGGCGATCTTGTCCCAGTCCTGGCGGGCGGCATAGCGGAAGGAGTTCCGCAGCAGGTGGACCACGCAGGTCTGCACCGTGGTGCGGGGCCAGACGGTCTCGACCGCGTCGGACAGGCCCTTGAGTCCGTCGCAGACGAGCATGAGGACGTCGTTCACGCCGCGGTTCTTGATCTCGGTGAGGATGTGCATCCAGTGCTTGGCGCCCTCGCCGCCGTCGCCCGCCCACAGCCCGAGAATGTCCCGCCGGCCCTCGGTGGTGACGGCCAGGGCCACATATATGGGCCGGTTGGCGACGGCGCCATCACGGATCTTCACGTGGATCGCGTCTATGAAGACCACCGGATAGACCGCGTCGAGCGGCCGGTTCTGCCATTCGGCCATGCCGTCCATGACCTTGTCGGTGATCGTGGAGATCGTCTGGCGGGAGACCTCGGCGCCATAGACCTCGGCCAGGTGGGCCTGGACCTCGCCCGTGGTCAGGCCCTTCGCGGACAAGGAGATGACCATCTCGTCCACACCGGTCAGGCGCTTCTGACGCTTCTTGACGATCTTCGGCTCGAAGGAGCCGTCACGGTCGCGGGGCACGGATATCTCCACCGGCCCGACGTCGGTCAGGACGGTCTTGGCGCGGGTGCCGTTGCGGCTGTTGCCGCCGTTCTTTCCGGCCGGGTCGTGCTTGTCATAGCCGAGGTGGTCGGTGATCTCGCCCTCCAGGGCGGACTCCAGCAGCCGCTTCGTCAGCTGCTGGAGCAGCCCGCCCTCGCCGGTCAGCTGCAGACCCTCGGCCTGAGCCCGGGAGACCAACTCATCGATCAGACGGTCATCCACCGCCTTCGACGGCTGCGGCTCCAACGGCTCGACGGTCTCGGCCTCGGTCACGTTCTCACTGGTCATCGATGCATCTTCCTTGATCGGGAGTTACACCGAACGATTTACAGTCCCTATTTGCCACCCCACGGGGAACATTACCTTGGCAGCCACATCACCTGATGAGGGGTCATGGCTGCCTGCTGGGCATTGGCTGGCGCAGTGCCTGGACCGGTGCTCCGGCGGCAGGGCCTGTAAAAGGAACGGCTCTGTCTCGTCATCGGTGGTAGCGAGGGGTGACGGCCAGTGCAGGAGAATGCGGCGCTGAAGGAGGTCGAAGCCCGCGTGGCCGTGCATCTGCCTCATGATCCGTTTGGTGCGGGTGTTCACGCCTTCGGTCCGGCCGTTGTGGTGCGGGAGGGTGAGGCCGGCGTCGACGGCTGCGCGGTCGAGTTCGAGGCCGTTGGTGAAGGCGCGGAGGTAGGGCAGCTAGGCCGTGCGGACACTCGCGATCCACGCGGTGAGTCTCTTGTCGTTGTCTGCGGCGGGCGTGAGGAAATTTGCGTACTCGCGGACAAATGAGGCTAGTGCTGTGACCGCATAGGTTCGCCGGGTTGCGGTTGGCGCTCGTGTTGGCTGGGCCGGTTGGATGTCGGGAGACGTTGGCCGCAGTGTCGGGAGGCGTGGTGGCAGAGCCGGTCAAGGTCTGCAGACTGACCGATCAGGAGGGCCAGCAGTTACAGCGGATCGTGCGACGGGGCGGTACGGGCTCGGTGCGCTACCGACGGGCGATGATGTTGCTGGCCTCGGCTGGCGGCAACCGGGTGCCGGTCATCGCCCAGCTCGTGGCCGTTGAGGAGGACGCCGTGCGGGACGTCATCCACCGCTTCAACGAGATCGGCTTGGCCTGCCTGGGCCCTCGATGGGCGGGAGGCCTCCCCGCCAACTCAGTCCTGACGACGAGGACTTCGTCGTCCAGAGGGCGACCACCCGCCGGCGAAGCTCGGGCAGCCCTTCACCCGCTGGTCGATCCGCAAACTTGCCGCCTACCTGCGCAAGGTCCACGGCCGGTGATCCGCATCGGCCGCCAGGCCCTGCGCTGCCTCCTTGCCCGACGCGGCGTCACCTTCCAGCGCACCAAGACGTGGAAGGAATCCACCGACCCCGAGTGTGAGGCCAAGTTCGAGCGGATCGAGCAGGTACTCGAACGCTTCCCCGACCGGACGTTCGCGTTCGACGAGTTCGGCCCGCTCGGCATACGCCCCACCGGCGGCAGCTGCCGGGCCCAACAGAGCCGCCCCGACCGCCTGGCGGCCATCTACAAGCGCACGCACGGCGTCACTTACTTCCACGGCTGCTACTCGGTCGGCGACGACACCCTGTGGGCTGTCAACCGCCGACGCACGGGCACCACGAACGGCCTGGTCGCGCTCCGGTCGATCCGCGCGGCCCGTCCCGACGGCGCTCCGATCTACGTGATCATGGACAACCTCTCCGCCCACAAGGTCGCCGTGATCCGCCAGTGGGCCAGGCGCAACAACGTCGAGCCGGGTGTAGGCGGCGAGGATCAGCCAGGTCCAGCGGTCGGCCGCCTCGGGGGTGCGTATCTTCGGAGAGGTCCGGCCGAGGGTCTGCTTGAACAGGCGGAAGGTGTGCTCGATGTCGAAACGCCGCAGGTATGCCTGCCAGAGCCGGTCGACGTCAGCTGCGTCTGCGTCGGTACCGGACCACCACAGCCAGACCGGCTTCGGTGTGGCTCCGCTGGGCAGGTGGTCGATGTCCAGACGGATCAGCGTCCCCTCGACGATCGGGAGGGTGCCGTCTGCTCCGGCCCAGGAAGATCGGTGGGTCAGCTTGGGGTGGAGTCGGTCCCAGCATCGGGCGTTGGCGGTGCCGTATAGGCGCGTGTCGGTGACGGACTCGGCGTCCGGGGTGCCCCAGGTGTCGGGCTGCCCGAAGACGAACTCGCTGCCGTGCCGGGGAGGGCGCCCCATGATGTGGGGCTGTCGTGGTGGGGCGGCTCTGCGCAGAACACGGTCCGAGCGCATCCGTGCCAGGACCTGGGGGGGGTGCCTCTATGTCTTTCGTCAAGGCACCTGTGTCGGGTTTCGGGTGGTTCGGGCTCGCTGAGGCTAAGCGGCGAGCTCGACGTCCGTCGGTGTCCGGGATTCGTAGAAGGTGCCGTCGCGGAGCATGGCGAACAGGACGCTGATGCGTTGGCGGGCGAGGCGGAGGAGGGCCTGGGTGTGGGTTTTGCCGCGTGCTCGTTGCTTGTCGTAGTAGGCGCGGGAGGCCGGGTCGGCGTTCATGCAGGCGAAGGCGGAGAGAAACATCGCCCGTTTGAGCTGCCGGTTTCCGCCTCGGGGTGCGTGTTCGCCATGGATCGAGGTCCCGGACTGCTTCGTGGTGGGGGCGAGGCCGGCGTAGGAGGCGAGGTGGGCGGCGGTGGGGAAGCTGGTGCCGTCGCCGACGGTGACCAGCAGGACGGCGGCGGTCCTGACGCCGACGCCGGGCATCGACGTCAGGACCGGGGAAAGAGGGTGAGCCTCCAGCAGGGCGTTGATCTGGGCTTCCATCGCCCGGCGCTGGGTGTGGACAGCGGCCAGCGAGGCGGCCAGGGAGGGGATGACGATGTCGAGGGTGCCGGTCCCGGGAACGACGACGGTCTGCTCGTCGAGCGCGTTGAAGACGTCGTCGATCAGCCTGGTGGCCATGCGCGGGGCCTTCGGGCGGATCAGCTCGACGAGTCTGCGGCGTCCGGCCTTGCGCAGGGCGGCTGGGGATCCGTAGCGCTCCAGCAGCCAGGTCACGGCCTGGTGGTCCAGGCGCGGGCCCAGGACGCGTTCCAGGCTGGGGTGGAACTGGGTGAGCAGGCCCCGTATCCGGTTGGAGGTGCGGGTGGCCTCGGCGGCCAGGTCCTGGTCGAAGCCGACGAGCACGGTCAGCTCGGCGGTGATCTGGTCGGTCAGCTCCAGCGAGCGCAGGGTGTGCGGCATCGTCCGGGCGGCGTCCGCGATGACGGCGGCGTCCTTGGCGTCGGTCTTGGCCTCGCCCGGGTAGAGGTCGGCGATCCGGCGCATCGCCAGTCCGGGCAGGTAGGCGACCTGGCAGCCCGCGTCGCGGGCGACGGTCAGTGGCAGGGCGCCGATGGAGGCGGGCTGGTCCACGATCACCAGCACGGTGCCGAACTTCGCGGTCAGCTTGTCGAAGACGGCCCGCAGCTTGGGCTCGCTGTTGGGCAGCTGCTTGTCGAAGACCTTCTTCCCGCCCGGGGTGAGCCCATGACCGTGATGGCTGCTCTTGCCGACGTCCAGGCCCAGGAACACGCCCACGTCTTCGATCTCGAACATCGTGCCCCTTCCCAGGGGGTGTTGACGGTGCCGGCCTCGGCTCGGGTGTCGTGCTCGCGCATCCACGTTATGCAGACCTGCCGCCCGCGAACTGTCCAGCATTGCGCCGGACCGGACGGTGGCCGGACCTCTGATCAGCGTCTCCGACGAACACCCCCGGACCCGGTGACACCACCCCCCAGGTCATGCCTTCGACAGGGGGCAACAGTCATGCCGGGCCCGGAGGCCAGCGGCCCCATTGCGGAACCGCAGAAAACATAACGGGGCTCGTGGAGCGGGGGATGGGGAAGCAGGACGCTCCCGAGCGAGAGCTGAACGCTTACGAGAAGGTTCTCGCAGAGGACCGCCGCGTCATGCGCGAGATGTTCCGTGTGAGCATCGGCGGTGCCCATGCCGGGCTCGTCGTAGTGGTCTTCATCGTGGTCTTGTTCGCTGCCTTTGGCGGCACCGCATGGGTTCTGATCGTTGGCGGAGCTGTTGCGTTCTGGTTCACCGTCGCTCTTGCTGCAACTGTGGGTGGCGGTCGCCGCGGGTGGACCGCGGTCAAGCGCGCTTACCTCCTGGCTTTCGGCTGGGCCAGCTGGCTGTGATCGTCGGCGAGGGTACGCTCGACGCGAGCAGGCAGCATCGACGGCTCCGTCCGTCACAGCCATTCTCCGATCGCGGCGACAAGGACGGTGGCTTCGAAGCGGACGGCGAGCTTGTCGAGGCGGGTCGCGACCGCCCGGTGCCTTTTGAGGCGGTTGATGCCGCGCTCGACCGCATGGCGTTCGCGGTAGTCGACCGGGTCGAAGCGTGGCGGCCGGCCTCCGCGGGAGCCGAGCCTTCGACGGTTGCGCGCCTGGTCGGCCTTGTCCGGGATGGTGCAGCGGCTCCCGTGGCGGCGCAGGCAGGCGCGGTTCTTGCGGGAGGCGTACGCGTTGTCTGGCCCGCACCCGATTGGGGCGGACGCGTGGCCGGCCCGGCCCGATGTGGGGCACGCGGACCTGCTCCAGCACGGGTTCGAGCTGCGGCGAGTCGCCGCGCTGCCCGGCCGTGATCGCGATCGACATGGGCTTCTGGCCCTGCTCAACCGCCAGGCGCAGCTTGGTGGTGAACCCGCCGCGTGAGCGACCCAGTCCATGATCATCCAGCTCGGTGAACACACCGCCCGACGGTTCCTTCTGCAGGTCACCCCGCTTGCGGGCCCCGGCCGCATGCTGGTGGGCGCGGCAGGCCGTGGAGTCGACGCTCAGGTCCCACGTGATCTCCCCCTTCGCGTCGGCCAGGGACTGCAGCCGGGTCATGATCCGGTGCCAGGTGCCGCTCCGCTGCCACCGGCGGAACAGGCCGTAGATCCGGCTCCTCGGCCCGTACTCGACGGGCATCTCCCGTCACGGAGCGTGAGGCCGTGGGTGGACAGGGAGAGGGCCATCTCGTCCACGCCGGTCAGCTGGCTCTGCCGTTTCTTGACGATCTGCGGCTCGAAGCTGCCCGCCCGGTTCCTGGGGACGTCAGTCTCGACCGGACCGGCCTCGGTGGCCACGGTCTTCGAGCGAGTGCCGTTGCGTGTGTTGCCCGCCCCGGTCTTCTCGTGCTTCTCGTGCCCGAGGTGATCGGTGATCTCGCCCTCGCGAGCGGATTCGATGATCGTCTTCGTGAGTTGCTGCGACAGGCCACCTTGTCGGGTCAGCCTGATCCCGTCGGTTTTGGCCCGGTCCACCAGCTGGCTGATCAGCGGGTCGTCCAGAGCGTCCGGCGCCTCGGCGGGCTTCATTCCGTCCACGGCCTCAGCCGCGATCGTCACGTCTGTCATCAGGTGTCACTTCCCGTTCGAAGATCCACCGTTGACGGTACGGATCCTCGCGCGTCCTGCTCCGTCGGAACGGTTGGGGGTTTGGGGAGGTGTTGGGGGTTTTGCTGGAGTCGTCTGTGGGGTTTTCGTGTCGGGTGTCGACCGTTGATTGGCTCGGTTTCGTTCAGGAGTTGATGTCATGGTTGGGGTTGGGTGGTTTCGGTTGGGGGAGTGTGCTGATCGGGTGTGGTGGGGCGGTGTGGTGACAGCGTTGTCATCTCGTTAAGGGTTCACTTCTTGACGGCGGTGTGTGGGGGCGCGTTGACTGCGTCCACTTTGGCCGTAAGGACACGGCCCTGTTAGGGAGGCTCACCTCGTGAACGTGTATTTGGGGCGTGCCCCCGTTGCTTTGGCTGTCGCGGCGTTTGCTGTCACGCTTACCGCCTGCGGTACCACGGATGGCGCCGCTGATGCCGGGAGTAGTGATGCGGTCAGGATCGGTCTGCTGCTGCCCGAGAACGAGACTGCGCGGTACGAGAAGTTCGACAAGCCGCTGATGGAGAAGAAGGTTGCCCTGCTGACCCTCGGCAAGGGCAGGGTCTTCTACGCCAACGCGGCGGGGGATGCGGCCAGGCAGAGTGCCCAGGCCGACGAGATGATCAAGGACAAGGTCGACGTTCTGGTCATCGACGCGGTGGACTCCAAGGCGATCGCGGGCGCGGTGGTGAAGGCCAAGGAGGCCGGCATCGCCGTGGTCGCTTACGACCGCTTGGCCGAGGGCCCCATTGACGCGTATACGTCCTTCGATAACGAGGACGTCGGCCGCGTCCAGGGCAAGGCCCTGCTCGCGGCCCTGGGTGATCGGGCCAGGACCGGCAGGATCGTCATGATGAACGGCGCGGTCACCGACCCCAACGCTGCCAGCTTCAAGGCCGGTGCCCGCTCCGTCTTGGACGGCAAGGTCAACGTCGGTAAGGAGTACGACACCGTCGAGTGGAAGCCGGAGAACGCAGGTACCAACATGGCGGCCGCGCTTTCCGCGCTCGGCAAGGACAGGATCGTCGGTGTCTACTCCGCCAACGACGGCATGGCCGGCGGTATCATCACCGCCCTCAAGGCCGCCGGCGTGTCCCCGCTGCCCCCGGTCACCGGTCAGGACGCCGAACTCGCAGGCGTGCGGCGCATCGTGGCGGGCGAGCAGTACATGACTGTCTACAAGCCCTACGCCCGCGAGGCCGAGGCCGCCGCTGAACTCGCCGTCCTCCTCGCCCGGGGAGAGAAGATCGACGGGATCATCAACCAGGTGGTCAGCAGTCCGACCGCCAAGCGCATCCCGGCCGTCCTCATCCCCGGCACATCGGTGACCCGTGACAACATCCGCGCCACCGTGGTCCTCGACGGTGTCTACACCATCGACGAGATCTGCACCGACGCCCTCAAGGCCACCTGCGAGGAGATCGGCCTGAGGTAACACCCGCCCGCCCGTGGGAGGGACACGGGCAGGCGCACCCCGGCGGAGGAACCGGCGGCGGCACACGAGGCACACAGGCGACAGAACCCCACCGCCCACCCCGCACCACCCCCCGCGCCTCCGCACGCTTCGCGCACCCGTACTCCCCGTGTGTTCGTGCGGCTGGCAGGACCAACCCGCCAACCCGCCAACCCGCCAACCCGCCGGCCCGCCGGCGCCGTTCGGGCACGCGCCGCGCACCCGGCCCGGGCGGGCCCGGGTGGGTGTGTCGGGTGCTCCTGCCGGCCGGCGGTCCCTGCCCGCAGGTGGGGCCGGCCAAGCCGGCGTACGGCACCGCATCGCGGCGGTCGGGCAGGCCGCCCCGCCCCCGCCGCGTCTTCTGCCTCACCCCTGCCTCGTTTTCGGCTGCGCCTCCGCCTCGGCCTGGCTTCGGCCGTGCCCGCGGTCGCGGGGCCGGGGGTGCCGGCGCTGGTGAGGTGCCCTTGTCGTGGTCGATTCGTCGGCTGGGCCTGAGGCGTGGTGTCGTCCGCTGTCGGCCCGGGGGGTGGGGGGTGGGGGAGTGGGGCCGGTGCTGGCCTTGGCGTCTTGCGTCCAGCCTGGGCGTAGTGGCGCCGGGTTCCGTGGTGCGTGGTGTCGGTGGGATTGTCGGCTGTGTGTTCGTGTTGGCTCGGCCGTATGCCGTTTGTGGTGTCGGGGGTTTTGTGGTGTGCCGCCCGGTGTGGCAGGGGCCCGGGTGTGGTGGTTCCGGGCCGTTCTGCTCTGCCGGTCCCGGGCGTGGCCCCCGTCCGTCCGTGGGTCTCCGGCGTCGGCCCGTCGGCGTGTTGTCCGGCCGGACGGGGTGCCGGGACGTGCCCTGCTCGGTAGTAACCTCCGTACTGTCTCGGGTGTCGGGGCCGCTGGTTTCGGCGGGTGGGTCAGGGTGGTCGCTGGCGGAGTCGGCCTGCCTGCGTATCGGGTTTCCGTTGTGCCGGTGCGTCGCCACACCGCTCGGGGCGCTGCCGCGGTGGGCGGGGGGTGGGGTGCATCTGCTGCGGGCGGCGTCGGTGCGCCGAGACTGCTCGCGGCGCTCCCCGGCGTCGCCCACGGCCGCACCGGCGGGTATGCCGGTCGGGAGCTGCACGGCAGCGCGCCGGTCCGGCGGCACCGGCCACCAACCCCCCCCGCCCGTTTACCAGCCTCCTGCCCGTCCATCAGATCCCGTCCGTGCGCCGCGCCGAGCCGGGACGCGCCACGCCACGCGGCGCCGGGGTGATCGCCCCGCCCGGCCCTGGTCCCGGCCCCGGCCCTGGCCCTGGTCCCGGCCCTGGTTCTGGTCCTGGCCCTGGTTCTGGTTCTGGTTCGGGATCGGCGCTGTGATGCCCGCCGGCTGCCCTCGTACCGGCGGCCCTCGTACCGGCTGCCCTCGTACCGGCTGCCCTCGTACCGGCTGCCCCCGTGCCGGCTGCCCTCGTGCCGGCGGTCTCCGTACTGGCCGGTGTGAGCGACCTCACCGCCGCCCCGCGCGACCGCGTGCCTGCCCGTTCTCCGGCCGTCCGCCGGCCGGCGCACCCGTGAAGGAACCCGTACGGCCTGCCCCCGCCCGTTCCGCGGCGCTGTAGTCCCGCAGGGCCTGCGGCGACTGTTGAGAATCCCTCGGGAACTCACGGAAACCCGCACGCGCCCGGCAGCGGCACACCGGCCGGCCCGGAGCGACCCCCGGCGGTGACGCACGCCATGCCACCCCTCGCCGCACCCCCCACCCAACACCCCCAAATGCGGACATATAACTTATATATCGCATTCAACTGGTTTGTTTTCATATGCCTTATGAGGGTGTGTCAGTGGAAAACCTGCCGGGCATAATCGGCCCCGGTCGTCTCCGGAAGTGCTCGAGCCGTCGGGGCCCCGACCCCCTCCGCCCTTCGGCGCACCCCCGCACCGGACCGACCCCCAAGGCGCCCGCAGATGTCCCTGGCCAGCCGCACCCGCACCGCGGCCCTGCTCGCCGTGCTCACCGCCGGCGCCGCCGGGATCACCACCTGGGCCTACGGATACACCAGCACTCCCCGGCCCGCGGCCCCCCACACCCTCCAGCGCCCCAGTGTGACCCAGGGCACGGTCCTCCAGGTCGTCGCGCACCCCGACGACGATCTCTTCTTCATGAACCCCGACCTCAGCCGCTCCATATCCACCGGCGTCAAGGTCACCACCGTCTACCTGACCGCCGGCGAGTCCGACGGCAGGAACGAAGCCCACAGCCCCCACCTGCAGGACCCCACCCGCCCCGCTGACCGTGCCGCCTACGCCGAAGCCCGCCAGAACGGCATACGCGCCGCCTACGCCGAGATGGCCACCGGCCGCCGCACCAGCGCCTGGCAGCGCACCCTGGTACCCACCACCGGCGGCGGCAGCGCCGAGATCGACATCCTCCTGGACCGTCCCGAAGTCAACCTGGTGTGGATGCAGATGCGCGAAGCCCGCAGCATCTCCGGTGACAACCCCGACAGCCTGCGCGGCCTGTGGGACGGCACGATCCCCGCCCTCGGCTCCCAACTCGCCTCCGGCACCCCCGTCACCACCCCCTTCTCCTACACCAGGGAACAGGCCGTCCAGGCCATCGCGAACGTCTTCGCGCTCTACCGGCCCACCACCATCCGCACCCAGGACCCCACCCCCGGCCGCACCCGGCCCGCCGGCGCCTTCCTCGACCACCAGGACCACATGTACGGGGCCCGCTTCGTACAGGCCGCCACCGAACGCTACGCCGCCTCCACCGGCCGGCCGCACTTCTCCGTCCAGAACTATGTGAGCTACCCCAACAGCTCCCTGCCCCCCACCCTCGACGCGAAGGCCGCCGAGGAGAAACTCGGCTACCTCAAGACCTACGCCTGGAGCGACCACCAGGACTGGTGCGGCAGCCCCGCCGGCTGCGGCGACCGCAAGACCGCGACACGTCCCACCGGCGCCGGATGGAACCAGACCATCCGCTACAGCCGCGGCGAGAGCACCACCTGGATGACCGAAGGCACCCCCGGCCGGCTCTACGCCTTCGCCGCCCTGGACGGCCAGATGGCCTACTGGACCCGCCCCACCCCCGACGCCGACTGGCAGGGCCCCCGCTTCCTGCCCGCCACCGCACCCGGCACCACCATCGACCCCGGCGTGTCCACCACCCGCCTGCCCGACGGCCGCATCGCCGTCTTCGCCACCCGCACCACCCTGGGCAGCACCCCCCAGGACTACCGGCGCGAAGCCGTCTACGCCCTCCAAAACACCCCCGACACCGCCTTCGGCCCCTGGCACAGCCTCGCCACCCCCGACACCACCGCCGCTGCCGACATCATCGCCACCGGCGCACCGACCGCCACCGCGGACGCCACCGGCCGCATCACCGTCTACATGCGCGACTCCCGCCGCACCCTGCACACCCGCACCCAGCCCGCCCCCGACACCGCCTTCGGCCCCTGGCAGTCCCTGGGCGGCACCGGTCTGCAAGGCGACCCGGTCACCGCTACCGACAGCGCCGGACGCCGCCACGTGTACGCGGCCACCGACCGCACCGTCCTGGCCTGGACCCAACCCGCCCCCGGCGCCCCGCTCGCCGGACCCTTCCCCACCGGCCTGCCCGCCACCACCGGTGTCCTGTCCGCGACACCACACGACGACGGCATCCTCCTCACCTTCCGCCGCCCCTCCACCGGCACCGTCACCACCACCCTGGCCACCACCACCGGTGCCGCCCCCTCCTTCTCCCCACCCGCCGAAGCGGGCGCCGAAGGCGGCTACGGCGCCGTCGCCGCCGCCGGCCACCTCCTCGCCGGCCGCGCCGCCACCGGCACCGCCGCCGTCACCCTCCCCGGCCAAGCGCCCCTCTGGCCCGAGTCCCAGATGCTCTACACCGGCGCCCCGGCCGCCATGACCGCACCCGACGGCACCGGTCTGGCCGCCGCCCTCGGCCTGGACGCCGACCTGCACCTGACCACCACGCCCCCGCCCACCCCCACCCCCACCCCCACCCCCACCCCCACCCCCACCCCCACTCCCACTCCGGTCCCCGGCGGACCCGCACCGTCCGTGCCCTGGCACCGCGCCGTCACCCCCACCGCCGTCGCCCAGGCCGTCCGCCACGAATAACCACCCCGCGCGAGCGACGATGACCACCCCGGGCCACCCCGGCCGTCCTCGCCATTGCTGCCGTCCGAGGCGGCCCGCTCGACCACCTCGGGTCAGATCGCGGCGGCCGGCCTTCGCCCCCCACCTGCCCGGCCCGCCTCACCTGCCCTGCCCGCCTCACCTGCCCTGCCCGCCTCACCTGCCCGGCTTGCCCGGCCTTGGCCACCGGCGACCGGGGCCGCCGTGACCGCTTCCCGCACCACCCGCCTGCGCCCCACGCACGACGGTGCCCCTGCGCCGCCCCGCCCTCACCACCCTCCCCGCCACCGCCGCGGCCCGCACCGCCGCCTGCCCTGAGGACACCGTCCCGGCCCGGGAGTACCCGAGACTCTCCGGCCCCTGAACGACCTCTCCGCCGCCCCGCCCAGGGCCGCACCACCCCCGCCCCTCACCTGCCCCGCCCCCGGCCTCGACCGCCTCGCCGCCCCCCCGGCCCGGCGCGCCTGCACCGAAGCCCCTCGCCTCCCCTTGCCGTCCCCACTGGCCTGCCTCGCGGCCGAGAGCGGTACGCGGTACACCGGGCCAGAGCCCCGCGCCCGGCCGCCACCGCCCCGCCCAGACACAGAAGCAGCCGCAGGCGCGGCCCAGGACGCGGGCGCAGACGCCGTCCCGCCGGAAGCACCTCCGCCACCCCGCCCCGGAACAAGCACAAGCACCGTTCGGCCCCATCTCTCAGCCCCCAGTCCCAGCCCCCAGTCCCAGCCCCCAGCCCCCAGCCCCAGCCCCCAGCCCCAGCCCCAGCCCCAGTCCCAGCCCCAGCCCGAGCCGCAGCCGCAGGCGCAGCGGGTGGTGGCCGCCGCATAGGCGCCTGCGCTGCCGCCCCGCCCCGGGACGTGTCCGCCCCCGCCCCGCCAGACGTCCGCCCCGGGGAACCTCCACACCGCCCCCGACTGCCGGGGGGCCTGCGTGTCTGCTCTCCTACCGCTGCAGCGGAGGGGCCGCCATCCCGCCGGCTTCGAGCGCCACCAGCGACAGCAGCACGATCGATGCCGTCCACGCCAGTGGTGCCACCGACGCCGGCCGGCCCTCCTTGTCCACCTTTTCCGGCAGCTCTCCCAGCGCGTTCCGTTTCGACAGCACCCACTCCAGCACCGGCCCCGCCTTCGCCGGCCGGCCCTCCGCGGCCCACGCCAGCGCGAAGAACGCCGTACTGGGCGTCCACGCCACGGGCCCCCACGGAGCCCCCGGGTCATCACCCGGGGTCAGCCCCCCGTTGGGCAGCAGCAGCGCCCGATAGGTCGCATCCAGCGCCGCCGGCACACCCGCGGCCGCCGTATTGAACGGCGGCGCCATGAACGCCACCGCACTGTCACGCCCGTGCCGCCCGTCGACGGTCCGCTGATAGCCCAGCGGCAGGAACCGCTTCGCGATCCCCGCCGACAGTCGCCTCGCCGCCCGCGCCCACCGCACCGCATCCTGCGGCCGGCCCGCCTCCCGCGCCAGGTCCGCTGACGCGTTCAGCCCGGCCAGCAACGGAGCCGCCGTACCGATGTTCGCCGTGGCCGTCATCAACTCCCAGTAGTCCGCGGACGCCGGGGGCAGCCCGTCCGCCGCCAGTGAACCCGCCGCACGGTCGGCCGCCCTGACGATCATCGGATACAGGGCCATCAGCCGCTCCCGACGCCCCTGCGCCGGCGCCGCCCGATACCACTGCCACGCCGCCCACGGCACCCAGCCGTTGGCATCGAGCTGCCACCGCCGGCCGTCCGGCGGACCCGAACCGTCCAGCTTCGTACGCGCCTCCCAGCTGCCGTCCGCACGCTGGGTGGCGGCACTGTGCCGCAGGATCCGGAAGGCCTCCGCGTCATGCCCGGTGTGTGCGAACGCGGCACACGCGAAACTCGAATCCCGGGGCCACGCATACATCCAGCCCGGACTCCACCCCGCCGCCATCGCCCCGTTCGGCCGCAACAGCGCCCGCATCGCCAACAGTGCCCGCCCGGCCGCCGCCCGCTCGGCCGCGGACCTGCCCGGAATCCGCCCGGAGGCCAGCCAGGCCCGGCTCTGCCCGATCTGCCGCAACGCCCGCCCGTCCCCGGCCGCGACCACCACCGACGCCGACCGCCCCTCCGGCAGATACAACCACCGCCCCGACGCCAGCCGCAGCACATTACTGCCCTCCACATACCGGGCACCGGCGGCCCGCGCGGCCGAAACCCCCTCGGCGGCAGCCACATTGGACAGCACACCCACGGTGGGAGCCGTGAACCGCGACAGCGGCGCATGACCCCCCGCACCACACACCGGGAAAGCCGTACCCGCGAGCGCCGCCGCGACCACCGCCCAGCAGCCAAGGACACCGGGCACCGCCACTCCCTCCGCCACACCCACGCCCCGCACACCCACGCCCCGCACACCACGCCCCCGCACACCGGGCGCACCACCCCGCCCCTGCGGCCCATCCTCGAAGACCACCACCCGCCCCGCCACCACAACCCCGCCGCCCGGGTGAGCAGCCCGCACCCCACCCGCCCCGCCCGGATGCCGCACACGGCAAACCGTGCACATCATGGGTGTTCGCGGGCCGTGTGATCACCACAGCCGGCGGGGCGCACCGGCCGCCCCTCCCGAGGGGCCCCACTGCGAAGGGGAGGCCCATGAGCACCGTGGCGGCCGAGGACGAGGAAGAACACCTGCCCCCCTCCTCCCGCACCGGCCCAAGAACCCACTCCCACCCCCACCCGCTCCGACGCGTCGCCCTGCCCGCCGCCGCGACCCTCCTCGCCGCCGCCGGAGCCCTCGTCGCTGTCGGATGCTTCCTCGGCCTCTACACCCGCCCCGCCTCCGACGACTGGTGCGCCGCCTGGAAAACCCGCGACCTGGGCATCCTCGGTATCACCGCCGACTTCTACACCACCCAGAACGGCCGCATCACCAACGCCTTCCTCAGCGGCCTCCTCTACAGCGGCGGACCGGCCGGCACCAAAATCCTCCCCACCCTCATCACCGTCCTGCTCACCGCCGCCCTGGTCCTCCTCGGCCGCCGCCTCCTGCACGCCCTCGGCCGCACCCCACCCCTGCTGCTCCTGACCGCCTGCGCCCTGACCCTCCAGGCCCTCCTCTACTACGCGGGCACCCGCAGCTACCAGGTCCTGCTGTGGGCACCCGCCACCATCTCCCACACCCTGCCCGGCGTCATCGGCCTGTGGGCCCTCCTGCTGGCCCTGGCCACCATCAACCACCCCCGCCGCGCCGTCCGCACCGCCGGCCTCACCGGCGCCCTCCTCATCGGCTTCGCCCTCGGCACCCTCAGCGAACCCTTCGCCCTCGTCAGCGGCCTGACCGCCACCCTGACCGCCCTGCTGTGCCTGCCCCGCCTACGCCTGACCACCACCTGGCGCCCCGTCACCTGGTGCCTGTTGTGGTGCACCGGCCTCCTGTGCGGCCTCACCGTCCTCTACACCTCCCCCGGCGCCCGCTGGCGTCGCGCCCAACAGCCGGAGAAAGAACCACTGCTCTCCGCGAGCGGACTACGGGCCACCTACGAGGACTGGCTGCGCATGTGGGACACCGTCACCGGCCAGTGGGCCTACCTCGCCGCCGCGGCCGCCGGCCTCCTCCTGGGCCTGGCCGCCGCCACCCTCCGCACCCCCCGACCCCGCCCCTCACCCCCGCCCTCATCCCCGTCCTCATCCCCGCCCCTGATCCCGCCGCCGCCCGGGCGGGCGACACGGGCCGCCCTGCTCCTGCTCCCCCTGCCCGTGGTCATCCTGGGATCGTTCGCCGTCGCGGTCGGCCTGCGCAGCGGATACGGGCCCACCGGCTGGACGTACGCCCGTACCTGGACGAGCTACCTGCTACCCATGGAACTGGCCCTGTGCGGCTACGGAGTCCTGCTCGGCGCCTGGGCCGGCCCCCGCCTGGCCGCCCGCCGCCACCCCACCAGCCCCGGCACCCCGGCAGCCGCCGTCACCGCCGCGCTCTGCCTCACCCTGGCCCCCCTGGCCTCCCTCGTCCCCGCCCTCCAGCAACTCACCACCACCACGGTGGCCCGCTCCATCGCCTGGGACGCCCAGAACGCCCGCATCCGCACCGCCGCGGCACAAGGCGCCACGGACATCGGCTACCGCCCGCTGCCCATCGCCAGCCTCGCCGAACCCTTCTTCACCACCGCCTACAGCCGGGACTGGGTCGCCGCCTGTGTCTCCCGCTGGTACGGCATCGACCGCATCCACCGCCGCTGACCCCCCCCACCACACACACCAGCCCCCGCCCGGCCCGCTCGACGCACACCGGCCGGGCCCGGAGGGCAGACCACCCCCACCGCGGACTCCTCCCGCCGTCCGGCCCACACAGCCCCTCCAAGACACCGCCGGCGCCCCCTGCCCCTGCCGCGCACCACGAGCGGGTCCGGCAGCAGGCCCGCCCGCCCGGGACCGGCCCGCACCTCGCCGCGAGACCCGCCCCGGTGGCCGGGTCAGGCCTCGCGGTCCATCACCCGGCGGGCCGCCTCGGCCTCCGCCGCCGGCGGCGACAACTCGTCGAGGGTGTCGAGCTCGTCGTCCGAACCCAGCTCCTCCTCCCACGCGGCCGCCAGCCGCTCCTGCTCCTCGCGCGGCCTGCCCGCCACGGCCTCCCGCCGCAGCGGCTCCAAAGCCGCCAGGAAACGCCCGACCGCGTCCGCCGTCATGCCGTACTCCTACACATCGTGGGACAGGGGGAGAACGCGCCGCCCGCCGGGCCGCGCCCGGCCCAGCATCGCCAACCGGCCCCCCGCCACCAGCCCGACACGGCACGCCGCCACCCGAATGCACCCGCACCCACCCACCTGCGCACGACTGCGGGGTGCCACGGCCCGCCCGGCCGTGACACCCCGCCCCCGGGCGGCCGGCGGTCACCGTCCCCGTCGGGGCGACCGCCGACCGGGATCAGCCGCGGTGCTGGTGCCCGCGACGGCCCCAGGACTCGGTGTCGACGACACCGCCGCGGTGGTCGCGCAGAGTGGCGGTGTCGCGGTCGTCCCAGATCTGGCGGGTGCGGCCCTGGTAGAGGTCGTGGCGGCTGTCGCGGCCCCGTCCGGTGTGGACCTTGACGGCGGAGCGGCCCTCCAGACGGAAGTCGGGGAAGCGGTAGCGGTTGCCCTGCTGGTCGGTGAGGGTGTAGCCGCGGAGGTTGACGCCGCTCCGGCCGGTGTTCCTGATCTCGACCCATTCACGGTTCAGGGCGCGGTTGGAACGGTCGCCCCGAACCGGGTTGTCGTGGCTGACGTCGCCGATGACGAGGGCGGAGTGACGGCCGTGGTGGTCGCGGCGGTGGTCGTCCGCCGCGGCGGGCACGGCGGCGGCTCCGGCAAGGGTGCCGGCCGCCAGGACAACGGCGAGGACACGGCGGATGGCGGGGGAAGCGGACATGGAGGAAGAACCCCTTCGACGTCGACGAACGGCCCCGACCGGCACCAGCACACACGGACACGAATACGCATACGGGTGCTGCCGGTCTGGCCTGAAACAAATCCCGGCGCTGGCCGAGGAGTCACACTCTGGCCCCCGGCGCCCCCCGGACACCGCCCGCCCGACCCCCGTTTCCCAATCCGGATATGTCCGTAACCCTCCCTTGTATCGGGCAACCGTCAAGCCCCGATTGACGCCCCGAACACGACAGCTCGCCACCCGCCGTGACACGCCTGCGCAGCAGCCCCCCCACCGCCCAAGCCCCGGCACCCGCCACGACCCACACCCCTACGCCGAACGGGTGCACGGCCCTGTAACAGCCACCCCCGCCACTCCTTCGCACACGCCTACGGAAACGGTCCAGGCGTACGAGAAAACACCCCGCCACCCCCGCCCCGCCGACACGCCCTACGGCGCCGTCGCCCCCCAGTACTTCCTGACCAACTCATACGAACCGACCCGGTCACGCAGGTCGTAGACAGGCGTGGTCAGCATCAACTCGTCCGCCCCGGTCTCACCCGCCAGGTGCGCGAGCCGCTCCACCACCACCCCCGGCGCCCCGACCGCCTGCTGCGCACGGAAACCGTCCAGCGCCTGCCGCTCCTGCTCGGTGAACGGATGGACCGCCGCCTGCGCCGGCGTGGGGAACGGCACCTCGCTCAGCCCCTTCAACAGCCCGGCCTTGACGACGTTCATCGGACCCGCCCGCCACACCGCCTCCTCCTGCGTCGGCGCACACACCGTCTCCACACACAGCAGCACCCGGGGCCGCTCGCACCAGCGCGACGGGGTGAACGCCGCCCGGTAACCCTCCACGGCCGTAAGGGTGTTGTCCGGGCGAATGTGATGCGCGATCGCCACCGGCAGACCGAGCGCCGCGGCGAGAGAGGCCCCCGCGACACTGGAAGCCAGCAGCCACGGCTCCGGCAGCGGCCCGAGCGCGACCTCCTCCACCAGGAACGACAAGATCGCGGCCACGTCGTCGCGGTACTCCGCGTCCGACGCCGGCCCCGCCCCACGGCGAAGCGCCCGCGCGACACCCTCGTCGAACGTGCCCGGACCACGCCCGACACCCAGATCGATACGGTCCTCATGCAAGGCGGCCAGCGTCCCAAACTGTTCCGCCAGCATGATCGGCGCGTGGTTGGGGGCCAGCACCCCGCCCGAACCGAGACGGATCACCGAGGTCGAGGCAGCCGCGTGCGCCGTCAGCACGACCGGCGGGAACGCGCCGATCGCGGGGGAGTGGTGATGCTCCGCGTACCACAGACGGCGATAACCCAGCCGCTCCACCTCCTGAGCGAAAGCCGCGGTGTCCCGCAGGGTGTCCACGGCGCGGGTGCCCGTCTGCACCATCGCGACTTCCAACGCTGAAAGAGGTATGTCGAGCATCCCGTCAGCATAGGGATCACCCTCCCCGACAACGCCCCCGATGATCGTTTTCGCGCCACCCCGGACGGCCACACCCGTCGGCCGGATCCCCCAAGCTCTCCAAATAACCCGCATGCGAGAAAACGTCAAGCCCCGAATTATCGGAACATGACCGCCGCCACAGTGAATGGGCTTACTGGTTACGCGGCCCCACCGGAAAGCCAGAAAGTCGGAAAGCCGGAGAGGCCGTGGACGCGATGGAAGCAACCCCACATCGCGGAGGCCGCGAAATGACGGGCCCTTTCAGGGCCCAATTCCGATCAGGAGAAAACCATGAACCGTAAGTTCGAGACGTCCCAGCCCCGCCGCAAGCGCCGAGGTTTCCGCCTCGCGACCGCCGTGGCGGCCGCCGCCATCGCCGGCGGGATCCTCATCCCCTCGACCTCCGCGATGGCGGCCCCCACCACATCGGTGGAAAGCGTCGTCAGCCACAGCAAGCACGACCACAAGAAGCACGACGGCAACCACCACGGCAAGAAGAAGAAGCGCAACAAGGGCGGCAACACCCAGGGCGGTACGCAGGGTGGCGGTAACGGGAACACCCAGGGCGGTACGCAGGGTGGCGGTAACGGGAACACCCAGGGCGGTACGCAGGGTGGCGGTAACGGGAACACCCAGGGCGGTACGCAGGGTGGCGGCAATGGGAACACCCAGGGCGGTACGCAGGGTGGCGGCAATGGGAACACCCAGGGCGGTACGCAGGGTGGCGGTAATGGGAACACCCAGGGCGGTACGCAGGGTGGCGGTAATGGGAACACCCAGGGCGGTACGCAGGGTGGCGGTAATGGGAACACCCAGGGCGGTACGCAGGGTGGCGGTAATGGGAACACCCAGGGCGGTACGCAGGGTGGCGGTAATGGGAACACCCAGGGCGGTACGCAGGGTGGCGGTAATGGGAACACCCAGGGCGGTACGCAGGGTGGCGGTAATGGGAACACCCAGGGCGGTACGCAGGGTGGCGGTAATGGGAACACCCAGGGCGGTACGCAGGGTGGCGGTAATGGGAACACCCAGGGCGGTACGCAGGGTGGCGGTAATGGGAACACCCAGGGCGGTACGCAGGGTGGCGGTAATGGGAACACCCAGGGCGGTACGCAGGGTGGCGGTAATGGGAACACCCAGGGCGGTACGCAGGGCTGACCAAGCCAGCCGAAAGACGCACCACCTCGCAGAGGCTCTCTCTGCGAGGTGGTGCCGTCCCCTTCAGCCGTTGCCCGCCCCGACCCACGTCGGGGCGGGCAACGGCTGAACCCGTACCAGGCCCCGAAACCCAGCCCGACGGGCGAGGAAGCACCGCCGAGCGCGGCCCGGTCCACCCCGCAGCTGCCCCCAGGCACACCATGGGCCACCAGCCCCCACCGCCAGGCGCCACACGACCACCCACCCTCATACGAGATTGTCAAGCCCCGAATCTCCGTCGCTTTCTCCCCGCGCCCGAAAACGGCAATCTGGAGACAGATAAACCGATCGGCCAGTAAACGGAACCGAGGCACCTGGCAAGCCGAATCCCCGGCTCGCAGAAAAACTCGGAATCCGGGTCGACCATTCAAAGGAGATTTAAATGTCGAGGAAGAAGCGCGTCGCCAACATTGCCGGTCTGTCCTGTGTCACCGCGATACTCGCCGGAACGGCGGGAGTGACATTCGCTTCCCAGGCTTCCGCACTTTCGACCGCAGCCCCGGCGGCGGCGGTGTGCAGCCTGAAGAACGGCGAGATCCGCGGCAAGGGCTTCGCCCTCAAGCAGACCTACGACGTCAAGCGCAACGGGAAGACCATCGCCCGCGCCGCCACCGGACCGAAGGGCGACATCCGGGTCGAAATCACCGGCAGCGGTCCGGTCTCCGTAGGCACGGTCCGATGCACCCCGACCGGATCCGCCTCCACGAAGGCCGACATCGCAGTGGCAACAGCACGAGGCACAGCCGCAGCCCAGCAGGCAGCGCGAGGCGGAGCCTCCAAGGCGCAGGCAGCCGCCATCGGTCGAAAGGCAGCGGCTTCGGAAGCGAAGAAGCTCGGGCTGGCGCCCTCCGTGGTGAACCAGGTGACCAACAACGTAACGAACATCGTCAACAACACGATCATCGGCGGTTCGAACAACACCATTGGTGGCACCCAGATCGGTAATGGCAACACCCAGGGTGGTACGCAGGGCGCCGGTAATGGCAACACTCAGGGTGGAACCCAGGGTGGCGGCAATGGCAACACTCAGGGCGGTACGCAGGGTGGTGGCACCGGGAACACTCAGGGTGGAACCCAGGGTGGCGGCACCGGGAACACTCAGGGTGGAACCCAGGGTGGCGGCAATGGCAACACTCAGGGTGGTACGCAGGGTGGTGGCACCGGGAACACTCAGGGTGGTACGCAGGGTGGTGGCACCGGGAACACTCAGGGTGGTACGCAGGGTGGTGGCACCGGGAACACTCAGGGTGGTACGCAGGGTGGTGGCACCGGGAACACTCAGGGTGGTACGCAGGGTGGTGGCACCGGGAACACGCAGGGTGGTACGCAGGGTGGTGGCACCGGGAACACGCAGGGTGGAACCCAGGGTGGTGGCACCGGGAACACTCAGGGTGGAACCCAGGGTGGCGGTAACGGCAACACCCAGGGCGGAACCCAGGGTGGCGGTAACGGCAACACCCAGGGCGGAACCCAGGGCTGACCAGCAGACCAGCGGCCGGTGGTCGAGTGCGACTCCTCGCAGAGGCAACCTCTGCGAGGAGTCGCCGTATGTGCGGCGCGGGCTCAGGCACCGCCCGCGCCGGCGGGTGTCGGCCGGGCGGTGTCGGGTAGGTGCCTGGTGCGGGGTGCGGTCCTGGCCCTCATGGCTGCGACGGGGGCCGTACCTCGCCCGCTTCCCCTCCCGCCCACACCGCCAGTCCGCCTGTCCGGTTCGGGTACTCGACGCGGTGCCGGGTGCTACGCGGAGATCACTGAGGGGACCACAATGCGTGTCTCGTCGGCCCCGGAACCCGTGCTGCGCCTGCCGACCGGTTCCGAGAGCTCGTCCGGTGCGGGCGACGCCCTTGCGGGCAGCGCCGCAGTCGCGAGGCGGCCGGAGGCGAGAGCGCTGCCCCACACGCTGTGGTCGCAATCAGTGCGCCTCGGCGGCGAAGACCGGCAGCCGGCCGATCTCCAGCGCCCCGGGCGGGGGCCGCGGCGTCCCGTAGAGGGGGGCGGGGCCCGGTCGTCGCCGGCACCGGATCGGGGTAGAGCCTGCCGCCCGCAGCGCCGCGCTCCGGTCGGGACGACGGACCTCGCGGCCCGCGCCGGTGTCCGCTCGCGGTGATGGCCGGGGTCGCCTCCAGCGTCTTCGCCGAACCCGCAGACGGCCGTGTTTGCCCGTACACCTCCGCGTACGGGCGCGGGGCGCAGGCCCGGTTCAGGACAGGACCATCGTCCGCACCCGCCGGGGGAATTGTGCGCCGCAGACGGTGCCCAGGAACGGCAGACGAGGCAGTCGGAGCGCTGCCCGCAGGCGGCCACGGAGCCGGCGCCGGCGCCCCGCCGGCCCGTTCCGTGGGCGTGCTGACTTCCCGGGAGTTTTCGCCCGCCCGCTCCGCCGCCCGAATCGCCCGCACCCGCCACGGCCGACAGGCCTCCCGGGCGCGTCCCGGGCGGACCCCGGGCCCACTTGTCCTGTCCCGTCCGGTCCCCGTCCCTTCCCCTCCCCTTCCTGCCCCTGTCCGGCGGACGGCCGGACGGGTACGCGCCATTGACAGGACCTGCGGGACGTGCGAAAAAGGCCGAAGACCCCAGGTCCGAGGCCGCGCGATGTCCGTTTCTCCGCTGCCCGGCGCCGCCACCGCAGACGCCGCCCGGGACGACAGTCCGCGGGGTCCACCCCGCCGCGATCGGCGCCACGTCGGTGCGACCGGCCGCGACCGACCCACCTGAAACACGACGATCGGACCCCGACTTGACCCTCATGCCCGGATCCCGCGTGCCCGGCCGGACCTGGACGGTCCGGCTCACCGGCCACGCCGATCACAGCGCCTCCGTCACCTGCAGCACCGAAGCCTGCCGGATGCCGCCCCGTTCGAAGGACACCGCGGCCCTGAAACGGTTCGCCGCCGAGCACGTCCGGGCCCACGCCCGGTTGGCGACCGTCCGGCCCAACGCCGCGTGCGCCTGCCGGGCCGCGCAGTGCGCCTTCCACGAGGCCCGCACCCAGTGCACCGGCTCCGCCCTCCTGGTCCTGGTCCACAACCCGGCCGTGGGACAGGTCTGGACGCTCGCCGAGATCTGCCAGTCCTGCGCGCCGCTCATCGCGCACACCGCCATCCTCGGCAGTGCCCGACCGCCGGCCCGCCAGGCCCCGCCCGCGGCCGCAGTCCCCACTCCGGCCACCGCACCGGCTGCGTCCCCCCTGCCCGTGGCAGGCGGGTTCTCCTCACCGCAGGCTGCCCCGGAGGCCCCTGCTGTCCGCCGCCGCCCGCGCCGTCCCATGCGCCCGCGCCGCACCGCCTGACCGCCCGACCGCCCGTGGCTGCGCCGGGTGTTCCCCGATGGCGGTCGTCGGCGACAGAGGCCAAGGCGGGGACGGCCCCCGCCGCACGGAGGGCGGCCAGCGCGGCAGGAGCGGCACCGCAAGCCCGCAAGCCCGCAAGTTCGGGAGCCGGACGGCCCGGCGGAAGCCGATCGGCTCGATCACGCCGACCTCGTGGCTCCCGTTGGGCCGTTCGCCCCCTTCCTCCTCGGGCGGAGTGACACGCACCTCCACCTCGAGGGTGATGCGCAGGACGGCAAGCCGGACGACGGGCTGGCCGATGTCCCGCAGCAGACCGCCGCCCCGGCGAGGCGGGTGTCCAGGCCGAGTTCCTCGGCGCGGCCGCGGCGGACGGACGCGCCCATGCCGTCGCGGAACACCGGAGCCGCGGCGCGGACCGGACCCTGACGGAGGAGAAGACGCGGGACAGGACGGGGGAGAAGGAGGGAAAAAGGGGGAGAGGAGGTGAGAGAAGGGGAGAGAAAGGGGGGTGCGGTTCCCCTCCTCGGACTGGAGGCCTCCGGCGGACTGCCCCCGATGGGCCGCGAAGCCCGCCGGAACCCCCTCGCCGGCCGCCTCAACTCGTCCCGGGCCGCCGCCCCGCGCCGCCCGGGGCCTGCTCGCCGTCGCGCACGCCGCCGCCCGCTACTGTCGGCGCACCCCTGCTGGGCGACCCCGGTGACTGCTGAGCCCGCCCGGTTGACCCTGACCCTGGGGGAGAGGGGAGCGTAGCGGCCATGGAGGAAGAAGCACTGCTCAGCATCGGCGCGTTCGCCCGCCGGGCGCGGCTGTCGCACAAGGCCCTGCGGCTGTACGACCGCCACGGCCTGCTGCCGCCCGACCACGTCGACGCCGTCACCGGATACCGGTACTACCGGGAGAGCCGGCTCGCCGCCGCCCGGCTGATCGTGCGGCTGCGCGGGCTGGACATGCCGCTGGCCGACGTCGGCGCGGTCCTGGCCGCCCCCGCCCCGGAGGCGGCCCGGCTGGTGGCCGAGTACTGGGACGGCGTCGAGCGCCGCCACGCGGCACAGCGCGAGCTGGCGGCGCACCTCCGTATCCACCTGCTCGGAGGCGAAGGGAGTACGGACATGTACGAGATCAAGGAGCGTGAGGTGCCGCAGCAGCTGGTCCTCACGGAACAGCGGCACATCACCCCGGAAGAGCTGCCCGACTGGATCCCCGCGGCCCTGGGCCGACTGGCTCAGGTGGCACACGCGCACGGTGGCTTCTTCGGCCACCCGTTCGTCATCTACCACGGGGAGGTCAATGAGGACAGCGACGGCCCCGTCGAGCTCTGCGTGCCGGTGGACCCGGCCCGCGCCGGCCTGCTCCCGGCGGCCTCCCGCACCGAACCGGCCCACACCCAGGCCTACACCCGCCTCACCAAGGCGCAGACGGCCTACCCGCAGATCCTCTCCGCCTACGACGCGGTCTACGCCTGGGCGCAGCGCGAGGCCCGCACCACGGCGGCTGCGCCCCGCGAGGTCTACTTCGCGGACTGGTCCGGGATCGGCCCGGCCGACCCGGCCTGCGACATCGCCGTCCCCCTGGCCGGCTGACCGCCCGGCCGCGGACCCTGGGCCGGGGCCGATCCACCGCGCTCCCGGCCCGCGTCCACCGACTCCTGCGGGAGGAGCCGGGCAGGCAGCGACGCCTCCCGGCCCGACTTCGGCCCCGTGCCACGCCCCGCGCCCACCGGTCCTGCTGTCCCGGCCCCCGTACCAGGGCAGCCGCAGGGGCGCCGCAGATGCCAGGCGCCAGGAGCCGCGCGGCCTGTCACGCGCCTGTGACAGTCGGCGGACAGCTCCATGAAGTCAGACAGCCAGCCTTTTCCATAAGAGAACAAACCAGACATTTCGCACCGAGTTCTCTGGATCCGACCCTCCCCCCACCTCTCATCTGGAGTCGTCCTCATGTTCCGCACCACCTCCCGAAAGCAGCGCTTCGCCCTGTACGCCGTCTCGGCCGCGATCGTCGGAGGGGGCGCACTGGTCCCCACCAGCGCTTTCGCCGCCCCGGCCGCGACCGGCGCGACCTCGGCCGCTGCCCACGCGAAGAGCGGTCACGAGAACAGCGGCAAGAAGGAGGCGTGGGAGAAGGGTCAGAACCACGACAAGCGCGATAAGCACGACAAGCGCGACAAGGGCGAGAAGAACCAGAAGCGTCACGGCAAGAAGGACAAGGTCCGCGACGTGGAGAACATGCCGGGCTGCAAGTTCTACCAGGGCAAGGTCTACTGCGAGCACCAGCCCGACAAGCCCGCCCCGACCCCCAAGCCGGACACCAAGCCGGACCCGGTGGTCGTGGGCAAGGACAACCCCGACAAGGTCCAGACCCCCGCGTAGACCCGCAGGCGCAGGCCCCGCAGGCGCAGGCCCTGCGGGGCGACCGGCAGGGCCGGGAATGTTCGGCGCGAACCGGTCCCCACGTCACCCTTCGGTCGCCGGTCCCTGCCGGCGGCCGAAGGGTGACGTGGGGACGGTCGCGAGGTGGCCGAGGGCGGAGCGGACGGGGCCGACCGGATTCGAACCGGCGTCCTCACGGTTTTGGAGACCGCGCGCGACGACCTCTGCGCTACGCCCCCGCCCGCCCGGCATCCTAGAGGCGTCCTGCGTCCTGCGTCCTGCGTCCTGCACGCCGTGCGTGCACGGTGTGCAGTCAGTCGGCGGGCGGTGTGCGTGGCCAGCCAGTGCCGTGCGATCTCCTCCCGCGTGGCCATCCACGCCCCGCCCCCGCTGCGCGACGTGTTTCAAGAACCCGTCGAGCGCGCGGATTCGCCCGGGCCGCCCGATGATTCGGCAGTGCATGCCGACGCTCATCATCCGCGGCCGGTCCGCGCCCTCGGCGCGGAGCGTCTCGAAGGTGTCGACCAGGTAGGCGAGCATGTCGTCCGCGGTGGTGAAGCCGTGGACGATCAGGAACTTGAAGTCGTTTGCGTCGAGGCTGTACGGCACCACCAGGTGCGGGCGCCGGCCGCCCGCCTCCACATAGAACGGCAGGTCGTCCGAGTAGTCGTCGCTGTCGTAGAGGAAGCCGCCCTCCCCGGCGACCAGGCCGCCGTGTGTTCGCGCTGGTCCGGCCGGTGTACCAGCCCACCGGCCGGCGCCCGACGAGCCGCCCGATCGCCTCGGCCGTGCGTGCGATGTCGTCCCGCTCGACGTTCTCGGGCACGTGCCGGTAGTCGATCCAGCGCCAGCCGTGGCCCGCCACCTCCCAGCCCGCCGCCCCCCATCGCGCGCGCCGCGTCGGGGTTGCGTTCCAGGGCCTGTCCCACGGCGTACACGGTCAGTGGCGCACGGTGCGCCGCCAGTGTGCGGTGGATGCGCCAGAAGCCGGCGCGCGAGCCGTAGGCGAACATCGACTCCACGTTCAGGTCGCGCCCGCCGGTCACGGGCGGCGCGCCTACGACTTCGTGGAGGTACCCCTCCGAGGTGCGGTCGCCCTCCAGGACGTTCTGCTCCCCGCCCTCCTCGTAGTTCAGTACGAGGCTGACGGCGACACGGGCGCCCCCGGGCCACGCCGCGCGCGGCGGCTCGGCCCCGTAGCCGGCGAGATCACGCCGCTGCTGCTCACGCTGCTGATCGGACACGGCCCGCACCCTACCGCCGGCCGCCCCGCCCGCCGCGAACCCGCGCCGCACCTCGCGCACGGCCTCGCCCTCCCGCGGTCCGCCGCGGTCCGCCGCGGTCCGCGGCGTGGTCTTCCGGGCGATCGCGGGCGGCTCGCCCCGGCGACCTCGACCCCCGGCGGGTCCAGACCCGGGCCCTCCGTGGGCGTGCTCCCGACTCCACGTGCCGGACCGCGTTCGGACAGAAGGACAGCCCAAAACTGTTCATTTCCTTTGAATCCAGCGCAATACGGACATTTGCTCGGTTTCTCAAAGGGGTACATCCAGTGACAGACGGTGAGGTCCGGGCGTCCCGGGGGTGACCCGCCCCATAGGACTCACGTCACACACGAACCGCGATAGTAGACCCCGCACCCCTCCCGTAACCCCCCTCATCCGGCTCCCACCTGCGCCCACCCCGCCCCGCCCGGCACCGGTCCGCCGGTCCCTGACTGCGAAGCCCCCTAGTAATGGCGGTCGTTGCCAGGGGGTCGGGGCGTCTGTAGAACTGGATGAGTCGCCGGGCGGCACGGGTCCTCACCCGCCGCCGACGAACCCCTCTCCACCGCGTGAGTGGCTCACGCATGCCCCAGGCATGCCGCGACCGCCCTTGTCCCCTGTGGAAGGTATCTCCGTGTCCCACTCCGTCATCCGCCGCATCGCCGCCTCAAGAAGGCCCTCGCGGGCACCGTCGTCGCCCTCGGTGTCGCCGGTTCCATGCTCGCCGCGGTTCCCGCCCAGGCGGCCCCGACGAGCGCCAAGGCGATCGCCCAGCAGATGATCAAGGACCCGGCGCAGTTCGCGGCCTTCAACAACATCGTTTCCCGCGAGAGCGGCTGGAACCACACCGCCACCAACGCCTCCTCCGGCGCGTACGGCCTGGTCCAGGCCCTGCCGGCCTCGAAGATGGCCTCCGCGGGCGCCGACTGGAAGACCAACCCGGCCACCCAGATCAAGTGGGGCCTGAACTACATGAACGAGCGCTACGGCAGCCCCGTCGGCGCCTGGAACTTCTGGCAGACCCACCACTGGTACTAAGCCGCCAGCGGGCAGCCCACGCACATCGAAGACGCCCGGCCGGGACCGTCCCGGCCGGGCGTCTTGCGTGTGTCCGGCCGGGAGGTCCCAGCCGCGCGGACGGCGCCGTGCGCGGGTCACGGCCGCCGGGCCCTACCGCGCGCGGTGGCCGGTGACCGCCTGCCCGGCCCAGCGCGCGGGTCACGGTGACCCGGACGTCCTTGCCGGCGGTGAAGTCGCCCTCGACGGCCCGGCCGAGGGCTCCCTCCGGCAGCGCGACGTCTTCCCCGGCCTCTCCCGTGGACACGTCCACCAAGCGGAGGCGACCGCCGTCGACACCGGCCAGCACGTACTCGGTGCAGACCACCACCGGCACCTCCACGTCGCGGGAGGAGGGGTGCACGTCCTCGTGCTTCTCACCGGTGAACACGTCGACCCCCGCGAGATGCACCTCGGTCGGACCGTGCTGGCCGGGCTTCGAGATCGAGACGTCGGTGAGCCTGCAGGACAACGCCGTCGACGAGCACATGGCCGTTCCTGCGCAGGGCCCCCGCCCGCATCGGGAACGTGCCGCTCCCACCCGCTTCCGCGGGCGGTTCGAAATCCAGGTCCCACGCCGCTATACTGCCTCCTGCTCACGCCGGTTTGCGCTGGTCGAGCCGCAGTAGACCACCTTCCGCCGCGTGAACCACCGGCCATTGCCCCGACGGGGTGAACGCGGGCACGCAAGCCCGCCGCCTACCGGGGGCCGGTCAGCGCACCCGCCCCCTCCCGGTCGGCACCGGGTACACCGCACGGGCACACCGCACGGGTACGACGACGAGGACCCCCGCCCCCGGTACGGCGCCGCCCCCGGGCGTCGCTCAGAGGGAGACGGCGTGGTCCGACGGCGTCGTCTCGCGCCCGGCGGAGGCGAGCCCGGTCTCTCGGCGCGGCGGCGGAGCCCACCGGCGCGGCCGCGGATGCCTCCCGTGCGGCACGGGGGCCGCCGCTGCGCGGGCGCCGGCTCGGGCGCGGCCACCGCCGCGGGGGCGGCGATCGCGGCGGCGACGGCGAGGACGGCGATGACGCGCAGGGTCCACTTCGGGCATGGTGAGCTCCGGTTCCGGAATCTGATCTGACGGGACGAGTACCTGATCGTCGCCACCCGCCAGGTGTCCGGGCATCGTCCGCAGGTCGCGGCCGTCTCCCCCGCACGGGGGAGACCACCGGCCCGCGGGTCAGAGACCGGCCGCGGCGTTCTGCCGGACCGCGGCCAGGGCGTCCTTGACCTCCCGGACCACGCGGGCGGCGTCGTCGGGGTTGTGCACGACGTCCGTGCGGTTCATGTCGACGACGAGAACCTCGCTGGCCGAGTAGTGCAGGTTCACCCAGTCGTCGTAGCCCGACCACAGGGTGCGTAGTACTCGACGAGGCCCTCGTCCTGTTCGAAGTCACGGCCCCGCAGGCCGATCCGGTGCAGCACCGTCTCGAAGTCCCGCCTTCAGGTAGACCATCAGGTCGGGGCGCCTTGCGGTACGGCAGGCCGTCGATCTCGCGCATCATCTCGCCCAGCAGGCCCTCGTACACCCCGCATCTCCAGGGAGCTGATCCGGCCCAGGTCGTGGTTGACCTTGGCGAAGTACCAGTCCTCGTAAGATGGACCGGTTCCAGGACGTTGTCGCCCTGCTTGTACGCCTCCTTGATCGAGGCGAACCGGGTCTGCAGGAAGTAGAGCTGGAGCAGGAAGGGGTAGCGCCTCGCCTGGATCTCCTCGGGGCTCGCCGTGTAGAAGAGCGGAAGGATCGGATTGTCCTCGACGCTCTCGTAGAAGACGTCGCTGCCCAGTTCCTTGGCGAGGAGTTCGGCCACACTCGTCTTGCCGATCCCGATCATGCCTCCGACGCAGATCACTGCCATACCTCACTTCTCCCCGGCGGTTCTCCTGTGCGTGGGCGTGCGGGCTGGGCATCTCACACCACTGAGACGCACGCCGACGGCACGCGATTCCCCGGGAGCTTCGTGATCAGCGTCAGACGGTCCCGTCCGGACCGCACCGGAACCCCTGACGCGGGCCGCTCTCATCGACCGGCCGGCCCTGGCCCTTCCGCGGTCGCCGCACACAGCGACGAGCCCCGGCCCCGCGGCCAGCTTGAATCTTAGATGACGATTCACCCGCCCCGACCAGCCCTTGTGCCACCGGCCGGCGACACAGCCACCCCCCCGGCACCGGCCACCCCCGCGGGCCCGCCGCTACCCCCGGGGCAGCGACCCCGCCAGTGCCGGCGCGAGGAGACGCCGAGCTTCCGGAAGACCTTGCCGAGGTGGTACTCCACCGTGCTCGCGGCTGAGGAACAAGTCCGTCGCGATCTCCTGATTGGTAGCACCGCGAGCCGCCAACCGCGCGGACCCGGGACTCCCTGCGGGGTCAGCTGCCGCCCCGCCCCCGCGTCCCGCCCGCGCGCCTGCTCGCCCGTGGCCCGCAGCTCCAGAACGGGCCCCGCTCGGCGAAGGCGGCCGCCCCCCATCGAGGCGAACCGCTCGTTGGGCGCGCCGCAGCAGCACCCGGGCGTCGTGCCTGCGGCGCTGCCGACGCAGCCACTCCCCGTGCAGGAGGTCCGTGTGCGCCTTCTCGGTCAGCAGCGGCGTCGGCTCCAGATGCGCGGACGCCTCCCGGAACAGCTTCCTCCGCCGCCGGTCCCGGCGCGACCAGGGCGCGGCTTCGGGCCAGCAGCCCC
Source organism: Streptomyces sp. PCS3-D2 (assembly GCF_000612545.2). Taxonomy (GTDB): domain Bacteria; phylum Actinomycetota; class Actinomycetes; order Streptomycetales; family Streptomycetaceae; genus Streptomyces. The sequence goes on from NZ_CP097800.1 coordinate 7,501,515, forward strand.
AGCGCCCACGGGGTGCCGCTGGCCGTGGCCCGCTCGGCAAGCAGCTCCAACGCCCGCGAGGCCACGCCCGGATCGCCGTTGCGGACGGCTGCCTCGACCAGGCCGGGAAGGCCGAGCCCGGCGCAGTGCGGCGGCGGATCGTCGAGAACCGCCTGGGCCGCGGCCTGGGCCTGCGGGTAGCGGCGCCCGCCCAGCCCGAGCACGACCAGTGCCGCACGGGCCAGTTTGCGCCTGGATCCCGCCGGGCGCCTCGGGACACAGCTCCCGCTGCGCCGCGACCGCCGACAGAGTCGCCGCTCGTCCCCGCGCCAGGCGTGCAGCATCACATCGGTGGGGTGGACAACCGCGGATCGGCCCCGGTCGCGTCCGCGATGTCCTTGAACTCCGCGAAGTGCGCCTGCGCACCGACCAGGTTGCCGCGGAAACACCTCCGAGGTCGCGTTGGCGTGTGCGCTGATCTGGAGCATGCGCAGCGCCCCACGTGGCCGCGCGCGGCATCGGCGTACCGCCGCCCGCATTCCCCCAGGGCGTCGATTGTCCCACAACTCGACGGCCGGCGACCATCCCCAGCAGGCTCCAGCGGACCGCTCCGCCCTCTTCCAGCGCCGGGCCGGGTCATCGCCGCTGAGGGCCGCCCGCAGCGACGGCACGCCCGCGCGGTAGCCGACGGCGACCAGCCGGGCCGTGACCGTCCAGGAGCAGGTCGGCGACGCACGCGTCCGCACCGGGCGCCGCGTCCCCGCGGGCCGGCGACACCGAGCGCGGCACGGGCCACCCGCAGGGCACCGCCACCACCATCGGCACCGCCACCACCGGCACCGCCACCACCACCGGCACCGCCACCGGGGCCGGCAGCGACCATCGAGGCGTCGAAGGCCTCCAGCAGCGTGTCACGGCCGGACGCCGGGTCGTGCTCGAAGGAGCACCGGGGCGGCATCCAGGAGGAGCCCGACAGCCCCCTTTCCGCCCAGCATCAGGCGGGCCAGCCCGCCCAGCCGGCCGGCATGGGCGCCCAGCACGGGCACCGCCGGTCCCGGTGCCGGCCAGCCGGGAGAGGAGCTCCTCGGCCCGACGCGGGGCACCGGCCATGAGGGCCGCCGCACAGGCCTCAAGCAGCCACGTGGCCCGCCGGACCGGATCGTCGGTGAGATCCGCGGCCCCGCCTGCAAGAACGCGGCCCGGGCCAGGTAGCCGCCGGTGTTCCCGGCCCGCTCGGCACAGCCGTGCAACGCGGAGGCGACCTGCTCATCGGGGCCGTCCGCGGCGGCCGCCGCATTGCCAGGCGTGCCGTTCGGGTTCGGCGCACGCGTCGGTCACGGCGGCGAGCGCGGCGTGCACGGAACGACGCGCGGCCCGCGACGCGCCCCCGTACACGGGCCGAGCGGATCAGCGGATGACGGAACGAGGACGCACCGGGAGCGGGCCGGCCGTCAACAACTCTCTCACCGCTCGGCCTGGTCGAAGGCCTCGGCAGGTCGTCGTTGCCGGCCCCCGAAAGGTGCCGGACCGCCCGCCGCAGCACGTCCCGATCGCCGGTCGCGTCGGCGGCCAGGCCGCCAACAGCACCGTCCGGGTCAGCACCGGCAGGCCCTCAACCCCGCCGCAGGAACCGGGCCTCCAGGCGCCGCCCGAGAGCCGGCGGCCCGGCGAACCCCCGCCTCCACGACATGAGGCCCCTGGCCAGTTCCCGCAGGGCGGCGGATTGCCCGCCCGCCTCGGCGATGATCCGCTCGGCCCACGACCTGGTCGATCCCGCCGCCGGCGTGGTCCATGAGCAGCGCCAGCGCATCGGCCTGCGGCAGCCGGCCGAGCGGAGTTCGGGACGGCCGTCCAGCGCCGGCGGCCGCCGCGTGTCGTCGCGCAGCGCGAAGAGGGCGACGATGCCGTCGGCGTGGAGCCTGCGTCCCACGAACGCCAGGACGTCGAGCGACTCCCGGTCCAGCCACTGGGCGTCGTCGCACACGAGCAGCAAGCGGCCTTTCGCGGGCGGACTCCGCGAGGAGGGTGAGAACGGCGAGCCCCACCAGGAAACCGGTCGGGCGCGGTCCCCGTCCACCATCGCGAACGCCGTCTCGAGCGCGGCGCGCTGGGGCCGCGGCGACGGTTCCGGCACCGAGGAACGGCAGCAGGAACGCGGTGCACGGCCGCGAAAACCGAGCTCCTGCTCGGCCTCGACGCCCGCGACCCGCGTGACCTGCAGGCCCGAAGCCGACCGACCGCATGGTCCAGCAGGGCCGTCTTGCCGATCCCGGCATCGCCGCGCACGACGAGTACACCGCTCATACCCGAGCGCCCGCCGTTCCAGCAGCCGGGTGCAACCAGAGCGCTCTCCGCCACCCCGGCCTCTCATGATCATGAACTGAACATACCGGCTCCGGGCATCCCCCGACCGGCCGCGCCGGACCGGGGACGGGCGGCGGAGACTGGGAGGTTTTCCAGGATCCGAACCACCGCCTCCCCGGGCACCGCTCCGGCATGCAAGCGCACCCCGCACCGAACCGGCCCGCACCCACCCACACCCCCGCGCCCCCAAGCCCCTCCCGCCCGGGCAGCGGACAGGGCCACGGGGCAAGGGCAGGAGCCGGGCAGCGGACAGGGGCGGCGGAGCCGGGCCTGTTCGCCGCCGAGACCGCCGACCGGCGACTCTGCGGATACCTCCGGATACGCACCCTCGAAGCCACACCCCACCGCACGGACCACGACGGCGCCCACGGCGAAAGCGGCGGGCCGTTCGTCGTCGTGGCCGCTCAAGCCTCGGGCACCGCACTGCTCTCCCGCGGCGGCAGGCGGATACGCCTGGCACCGGGCGACATGGCCCTGCTGCCCTCGGGCGGCGAACCTCGCCGTGGAGTTTCCCGAGCCCTCCCGCACGCACCTGCTCCGGCTGCCGCGCGCCGTGCTCGCCGTCCGCAGGCAGACGTGCTCACGGCCCCGTCCTGGGGAGCACCCGTCCGGCCCGCCCCGGGCACTGGGACACCGCCGTCTCCCGCTCTCCTGGTCCCGCCTTCGCCGGACGCTGGCCCCGGACCTGGGCGCCGAACCGGTGCGGCCCGCATGGCCGGCCACATCGCGGGCATGCTGGCCACCCTCATCACGGAACGTGCCCGCCTGCCGGCACCCGACCGGCAGCCCGGCCCCCCGCCACCGGCCCAAGGCCCCTGTCAACCGCGGAGACCGCGGACCTGATGGCACGCGTCCGCGCCCACATCGGCCTGCACCTGGCGGACCCGGACCTCTCCCCACGCTCGATCGCCGCCGCACACCACATGTCCGTCCGCTACCTGCACCGGCTCTTCGCACAGGACGCCACGACGGTCGGCACCTGGATCCGCGAGCGCCGCCTGGAAGAGGCCGCCCGGGAACTGGCCCGACCGGGACGCGGGAAGACCGTCTCCCGCATCGCGCACCGCTGGGGCTTCGTCAGCCCCAACCACTTCAGCCGGTCTTCCGGCAGCGGTACGGGATGTCACCGCGGGACTGGAGCGCCTCCTTCACCCCCGTCCCGGAGCCGCCGCCGCACAGGGCGGCGGCCGGTGTCAGCCGCCCCGCTTGTGCCCGTTGAGCTGGATGTACCCCAGGTTCGCGATAAGCGCGGCGACCGTCGGGTAGTACCTGCTGTAGCCCTGGGCACCGATGGTGAAACCGTTCCCGGCCGGGTTGCGCAGCCGCGCGTACACCCAGGCGGACAACTGGCCCCAGCTGGTTTCGAGGTCGGCACCGAACGGGCCGATCGGCGTCGACGCGTGGTGGGCGATGTTCTGCCGGATCACGTCGAAGACGTACCCGAAGCGCGCCGCCTCGGCGGTCGCGCCGATGACGTCCACCAGGTACGAACCGACGGTCTGCCGGCCGGCCCCGGTGGTGAGGAGCTGCTGGGTGTTGCGCAGGGTCAGCAGCGCGTTCTGGAGGTTCTGGGGGGTGAGCCGCCGCTCCGCGCGGGCGCCACCGCCGGGCAGGGTGGCGTAACTCCCGTTCCAGGGCAGGCGGTGGGCCCGCACCCCCAGGACCCGCTCGAACGCGTCGGGATAGCCGTCGGGGAACACGTAGTGCCGGTTGCCGGTGCCGTCGGGCTGCCCGGGCTGGTAGATCCCGGCCAGATACAGGGTGTTGGCCCAGTAGTAGAGGGACACCACGTACTGCCCGGCGTGACTCACCCGGATCTGGATCAGCCGGTCGGGCATCGTCGTGGTCTCGTCCAGCACCTGGTAGAAGTCGTGGCCGCTGATCCGGTGCACCTGGTCGATCATGTTCCAGTACCGGTCGTGGTGCCCCTGGCCGCCGTGCTCGAGACCGCTGATGTCCCAGTCGACGACCGTCAGCGGCCGGTCCGGATCGGCATGGGCGGCGGGCGCGGCCGCGCCCAGCACACCGGCCGACAGGGCGAGCGCCACGAGGAGACCGGCGACACGCCGCATCACCCGCCCGCCCGAAACTACGCTGAACACACAGAACTCCTCCTCCTCAGGCCGGACATCCCGCCCGACCGGGCGCCCGGACTCCTTGCGGGGGACAGGACGCGGTCGCACGGTCGCCCGGCACACGGCCGGCCCACGGCGGCCCGGCAACAGGCCACAGGCTGCCAGCGCCGAAGGCAGCGCACGTGCCCGAGAGCGCCCGCACCCCGCCTACCCGCGCACACCCCCCGCGGCCGGCCCGACGGCGCCCTCCACCCGGTGCAGCGCCGCCAGGAGATGGCGCAGGGCCGGATCGGGCGGACCGGGACGGACCGCCAGGGACGTCGTCACGCTCAGGCCGGCCAGCGGGCGCACCACCACCCCGGGACCGACGGCATCCCCTGGACCTCGTAGAAGACGGTCCACGACGCCTCGCGCGCCGTGCCGATCGCCGCGAGCGTGGCCTGCAGACCGGCGAAGGGCGGCCCGGCGGGCGGCACGCCCCCGCCCTGCGGCACGCGTCGACGACCAGATCGTGGAAGTACGGGTTCTCCGCGCGCGGAGCCAGACGCAGCGCGAGCCCCGCCAAACGGTCCAGCCCCACAGCCCGTTCGGCCGCCAGCGGATGGCCCTGGGGCAGGGCCACATGCAGCGGGTCGCTCCACAGCGGCAGCAACTCCAGGCCGGCCGCCGAAGGAACCGCCCGCACCAGGGCGGCGTCGAGCTCCCCGGAACGTACCGCGGCCAGCCGATCGCCGACCGGCATCCTCCGCAGCCGCACCTGAAGCCGGGGAGCGGCAGCGGACAGGAGCGCCAGAACACGCCCCAGCCGGTCCCGGGGGCCGTGGACACCGCCCAGCCGCAGCACACCGTCGGCACCCGCGGTGACATCGGCGGCCACCCGCACCGTGCGCTCGGCAGCCGCCAGAACCGCACGGGCCTCGGGGAGCAACCGCTCGCCCGCCGAGGAGAGCCGCACCCGCCGGGTCGTACGCTCGAACAGGACCACCCCCCAACCGCGTTCGAGCCGGCCGATCTGCTGGCTGACGGCCGACGGGACGATCCCCAGCCGCTGCGCCGCCCGCCCGAAGCCGCCCTCCTCGGCAACAGCCACGAAATACCTCAACTGCCGCAGTTCCACCCGTCCGCCTCCCGCAGCGATTCGTCACGACCGGTGATCTCTGTCTTCTCCAACAGCCGGTGGATCACGACCGCTTCCCGGGATCGAATGGAACCGCATCCACGACACGCCGCAGACCACAGGAGAGACCGCCGATGAACGCCCCCCGACAGCCCCTGATCGTGCACGCCGAGCAGGCCGAGCGGATCGACTTCCCCCACGGCGGGGGGTTCCGCCTCCTCGCGGACGCATCCGACACCGGCGCGGCGGTGGGAGCCAACCGCTTCACCCTCCCCCGCGGCGCCACCGGCGCCCCCGCCCACCACCACGCACGGTCGACCGAGGTGTTCTACGTACTCGACGGAAGCGCCCGCTTCACCCTCGACGACCGCACCACGACCGTGGCCGCCGGCGGACTCGTCTGCATACCGCCCGGCCACGTCCACGCGTTCGGCGCTTCTCCCGCAGCCACGGCGGACCTGCTCGTCCTGCTGACCCCGGCCGTCGACCGCTTCGACTACTTCCGCCCTGGGCCGCATCCGGCACGGCCTGGACACCTTCGCCGCGCTCCTGCCCGAACAGGACCGCTACGACGTGCACTTCGCCCCTGCCGACACACCCCAATAGCCGCCCCGGAGAACCCGCAAAGGGGAGCGGCCGGTCAGGAACGCTGCCCGGATCCGCCCGCCGGCGACGCCGGCCGCGCGAGAGCACCCGGCCGCGGCCCGCCGTCCGCCACGGTGCGGGGCGGTCCCGCGGCACCGGCCCGCGGCCGCCGGAAGGCCGGGACGGCCAGCAGCCCGAAGCCGATCACTGCCGCCGTGAGATGGCCGACGGTGGTGAAGTCCGGCAGCGGCCCGGACCACTCGGCACCGCCGAGCGGCCACGCGAGGACGAAAGCCGCCCAGGGCAGGCGCCCCCGGCGGGGCAGGGCGAGCGTGCCGACCGCCAGCACCGTCTGCGCACCGTAACTGACCCCGTAGTCCAAGGACTGTCGCACCGCCGCCGGATACCAGCCGTACCGCAGCGCGACGGTGATGACGGCAGCGGTGAGCAGGGTCGCCACGACATGCCCGCCGAGGAACACCGCCACCGCACGCCGCTTCCCCCACCGCGATTCCGCCCAGGCAGGAAGCAGCACACCCCCAGCCCCAGGGTGATCAGGGTGCCCACGAAGTCCGTCGAGGCCACATCGGTGAGCGTCCCGTCGAAGAACAGCGCGCTGCCGGCCAGCGCCGCCAGCGGATGGTCGCGCAGGTTGTCCAGGTTGGTGCTGAGGTACCCCAGCACGGCCGCCGCCCGTTCGTCGGACACCCGGCCGATCCAGGCGTGGCCGGCCAGCAGCAGGCAGACATAGGCGAGGGTCAGCGGCGCACGGCGCGGATATCTCCGCACGACGCGGAGCGCTCTGCCCAGGGGCCCCGGCGGTGATTGAGGGTTCATCGGCGGCACTCTCCGGTTCGGTTCGGTTCGGTCAGGCTCGGGCAGGTCGGGTCGGGGCGAAGGCGTGGCCGGCCCGCGAGGGCAACCGCCCCGGCCGACCCCCGGCCACCCCAAGGGATGCGGTGTGCCGCGCCCGGGTTCCAGCCGACCGACCAGACACCGCCCCTCACGGGTGACGGACACTCAAAACCCCAGACCGGAAGGGGTTTCCCGGAAGTTTCCCGTTTCCCGTTCGCAGCGGGCGACCCGCGCCTGCTCGACACACGGGGGAGGCGGGCGACAGTCTCGGAAGCGCCCGGACAGGACACCACGGGCACGACGGCCCGCGGCCGGACGACCGCGCGGCGGAAACGGGGGACCGGACATGGCGATGCGCACGACAGCGGTGGCGGCGGTGGCGGCACTCACCCTCCTGGCCGCGGGGGAAGGCGCCCACAGCGCCACCGCTGCCCCCAGGGCGGCGGCGGGGAGTGCCGGGTGCTCGCCGCCGGCGCCTCCACCACGGCGGAGCAGGCCGTGGCGGCCGCCTGCGAACAGATCGGCGTCTGGTACACCTGGGGCGGCGGCCACGGGCCGCAGCCGGGCCCGACCTACGGCCAGGTCGACCCCAGCGACCCGGACAGCGCCCACGACCCGAGCGGCTCGGCTTCGACTGCTCGGGACTGGTCCGCTACGCCTACGCCCGCGCCGCCGGCGGCGACCCCCTGCCCGGCAACGCCTACCACCAGTTCCACGCACCGCAGGTGCGGCAGCGGTTCACCGCCGCCGAGGGGACCGCCCGCTCCTCCCGGGAGACCTCCTGGCCTGGGGCTCGGGCGGCTCCATCCACCACATCGCGATCTACCTGGGCGCGGGCAGGATGGTCGAGGCCCGGGAATCGGGCACCCGGATCACCGTCGCCGACGTACGGCTCGGCGGCGACTATGCCGGAGCGGTCCGCATCGCGCCGCCGACGCAGGCGCCCGGCACGTCAGCACCTGGGGCACCGACGTGTGGACCCACCAGGAGCCCTCCACCGGCAGCCCGCGCGTGCACAAGTTCCCGGCCCCACCACGGTGCGCGCTTCGACTGCCAGAAACACGCCGAACCCGTGACCGCCGAGGGCTACACCAACGACGCCTGGTCCTACCTGCCCGAATACCGGGCATGGATCACCAACATCTACATCAAGGGCCCCGCTGGCTGGACGGCGTACGCACCTGCCCCTGAACACGCCCTCACATCCCGCGATCGCCCGGGCACCACGCCACCGCCGGTACGGCTCCGCGGCCGTTCAGCCCTGCCGGTGCTGCCCGGGCAGCCCGGACCCGGCGGCTTCGCCCCCCGCGCCGTCCTGCGCGGCGGTGTCCCCGGCCTCCAGCGCAGCAGGTCGCCCGGCTGGCACTCGAGCGCCTCGCAGAGCGCGGCGAGCGTCGCGAAGCGCACCGCCTTGGCGCGGCCGTTCTTCAGCACCGCCAGGTTGGCCGGCGATCCCACCCGGTCGGCGAGTTCGCCCACGGACATCTTCCGCCTGGCCAGCATCACGTCGATGTCGACGGTGATGGGCATCAGATCACCTCGTCCAACTCGGCCGCATCCGTGCCGCCTCGCCGTCGCGCGCGACGGCTGCGCGAGCAGCATCCGCAGTACCAGCACGATGAGCGCGACCCCCAGGATGGCCAAGCCGATCCCGCCCATGATCACAGTAACGCCCGGATCCTCCCGCTGGCCGGGGGCGTTGACCGCCGTGACCGCGAACCACAGCACGGCCACAGCCGTGATCGCGCCGATCACGCCGTCCACGTACCGGAACGCGGCGTGGGAGAACACCGTCCCGCGCCGCACCATCGCCGTCAGCCGCCACACGCAGACCAGGGCCACCTGGGCCGCCACCATCCCCAGGGCCACGATCACGCGCATCGGGGTCAGCGGCAGCGATCCCCCCTCCGTCTCGCCCGTGACCAACGCCCACACCATCCCCGCCTGCACGAACACGGTGCCGGCGAACACCACCCCGAGCACGACGCGCAACGCCCGCACGGTCAGCTTGCCCATGACCCATCCCTCCATCGACCCACAATCGAAATCTATCGAAAATCGATAGGTCGAGCAAGGGGTGGGACCTCGGCGGCCCGACTCCGGACCGACGGGGAGCGGCGGCAACCCTCCGGCGCGGCGCAGGCCCCCGGGTCGGCGCCTCCGGGCCTCTGGGTGAAGCGCCGGACGCCGACCTGCGCGCCGGCGGGTTCGACGCCCGCGCCCGGCCCGCGAAGGGGGGGCGTGACGGGGGCGTGCCGCCGCGGGTGCCGCGGAGCGGCGACCACCGTGCCCACGGGCAGCACTCTGTCCCGCTGCGTGCCGGCGCCGCCTTCGCGGGTCGCGGCCGGGCCCTCGCACCACGGACCGCCGGCACCTTTCCGGCGCGCGGGTCACTCTTTCGGCGTGTCTGGCCAATCCGCCAGGTGGATGCTGCCGAATCCGGTACGTGAACCACTTCCGCAGCACCCTTCCCCGCGCCGCCCTGGGCGCGTCGGCCGGCGTTCTGGCCGCTGCCGGCGCTCGCCGTGGCCGAGCTGGTCGCCGGCTGGGTGCGGCCGGCCGCCGGGCCGGTGACGGTGGTGGGCGGCGCGGTGATCGACCGGACCCCGGCCGCGGTGAAGGACTTCGCGATCCGTACGTTCGGGGAGAACGACAAGACCGTCCTGCAGTCGGGAATCCTGGCGATCCTCGCCGTCATCGCCGTCGGTCTGGGCATCCTGGCCTTGGACCCGGCGGGCCGGTGCCGCCGGCGTGCTGCTGTTCGGGATCGTCGGCTCCGCGGCGGCCCTCAGCCGCCCGGACTCCACCGGAATCGGCGATGCACTGCCCTCGATCGCCGGAGCACTCGCAGGGGCAACCGCCCTGTACGTCCTGGCCTCCAAGGCGGTACCCGTTCCGGCACCGGCGGCGGGGACGGGCACAGCGGCACCGAAGGATGGAGCAGGCGCGGTTTCCTTGCCTCGGCGGCCCTGACCGCTGTGGCGGCCGCATCGGCAGGCGCCCTCGGCCGGTTCCTCTCCGGCCGGCAGGGGCAGGGAGCGGTCGCCTCCCGCGCCGGCCTGGTCCTGCCCCCACCGGCCTCCCGGCTCCGCCCGTACCGGCCGGAGCCCGGTTGAAGGTGCCCGGCATCAGCCCCTTCACCACCCCCAACGCCGACTTCTACCGCGTCGACACCGCTCTGACCGTCCCAGGGTCGACGCCGGCAGCTGGCGGCTGCGCCTCCACGGCAAAGGCGTCACCACACCGCGCACCTACACCCTCGACGAGCTCTGGACCGCCCGCTCGTGGAACGCGACATCACCCTGACCTGCGTCTCCAACGAGGTCGGCGGCCCCTACCTCGGTACCGCCCGCTGGCTCGGCGTCCCCCTGGCCGCGCTGCTCGCCGAGTGCGGGGTGAAACCGCCGTCGAAGGGCGGCCCGGCCGACCAGCTGGTGGCCCGGTCCGTGGACGGGATGACGCTCGGCTCACCGGTCGAGGACGTCATGGACGGCCGCGACGCGATCCTCGCGGTCGGCATGAACGGCGAACCGCTGCCCTTCGACCACGGCTTCCCCGTCCGCATG